>CP076546.1:3146153-3460769 GCA_018889975.1 Bacillus sp. NP157 | reverse complement strand
CGCACGCGCTGCCCGACGTCGGCTATGTCCGCCAGCTCAGTGCGGAAGGCGTGCTGGCACTCCGGCCGGACCTGATCCTGGCGACGCACGATGCCGGGCCGGCCACCGCGATCGAGCAGATCCGGAGTGCCGGCGTGCGGATCGAAACCTTGCCGGTCTCGCGCTCGCCGGCGGACATCGAAGTGAAGATCCGTCGCATCGGCGAACTCACTGGCCATGCAAACGAAGCCAGCAAGCTGGCCGACGACGTGGCAAGCCGTTTCGCCGCGCTGGCAAAGGCCGTGGCGGTGATGCCGACGCATCCGCGTGCGGTGTTCCTGATGTCGACGGGCGAGGGCAGTCCGATGGCGGCGGGGAACGACACCGCCGCCGATCGCGCGATCGCCCTGGCCGGTGGCATCAACGTGGCCGCCGGCGTGCCGGGCTACAAGGCGGTGTCGCCCGAGGCACTGGTCGCCATGAAGCCGGACGCCATCCTCCTGATGAAAGAGCGCGAGGACGCGGTGGGTGGGATCGACGGCGTGCTGAAGATGCCGGGCGTGGCCGACACGCCCGCGGGCAAGGCGAAGCGGATCTACTTCGTCGAAGGCCAGGCGCTGCTCGGCTTCGGCCCGCGCACGGCCGAAAAAGCCGCGGCGTTGCAAGCCAGCTGGTCACGTCCGTGAACAGCGTCGCCGCGCCGCTGACGCGGCGACGCGCCGGGCGCCGGGCGATGCTCGGCGCGCTGGCGTTGCTGCTGCTCGCCACGGCCACGTGGAGCCTGACCCGCGGAGCCATGGCGATCACGTCCGCCGATATCGCCGGTGCCCTGTGGCGCTGGCTATCCGGCGACGCCCTGCGCGGCGACGACAACGTGGTGCTCTCCCTGCGCCTGCCTCGCCTGCTGCTCGCCGTGATGGTCGGATCGGCGCTGGCGGCTGGCGGCACGACGATGCAGGGGCTGTTCCGCAATCCGCTGGCGGATCCGGGGCTCATCGGCGTGTCGGCGGGGGCGGCCGTTGGTGCCGTCGCGGCGATCGTCCTCGGCGGCCAGTCCGGCTCGTGGCGGGTGGCGCTTTGCGCGTTCGTCGGCGGCCTCGTGGCGACGACCCTGGTCTTCCTGATCGGCCGTCGTCGCCCCGGCGTTGCCAGCCTGCTGCTCGCCGGCGTCGCGATCAACGCCATCGCCATGGCCGGCGTGGGCCTGATGACTTACCTCGCCAACGAAAACCAGTTGCGCGACCTGACCTTCTGGTCGCTCGGCAGCCTGGGCGGCGCGAGCTGGTCGCGGCTGGCGATCGTCGCGCCGTGGATCATGCTTCCGCTGCTGTGCCTGCCACGCGCCGCGGCGGCGTTGAATGCGTTGCTGCTGGGCGATGGCGAAGCGGCGCTGCTCGGCTTTCGCCCCGAGCGCCTGCAGCCGCTGCTGGTCGGCCTCGTCGCGCTCTCCGTCGGCGCATCGGTGGCGTTCACCGGGGTGATCGGTTTCGTCGGGCTGGTGGTGCCGCACGTGCTGCGCATGGGTTTCGGCCCCGACCATCGCTTCCTCCTGCCTGCGTCCGCGCTGGGCGGTGCGATCCTTTTGGTGGCGGCGGATGCACTGGCCAGGACCGTCGTCGCGCCGGGCGAGCTGCCCATCGGCGTGCTGACGGCACTGGTGGGTGGGCCCTTCTTCCTCTGGTTGCTGTTGAGCCGGCGGATTGGGGAGCAGGCATCGTGAGCGCGGCCATGGACGGACAGCTTCGTGCCGCGGATATCTCCGTGGTTCGGCAAGGGCGTGCCATCCTGCGCGATGTGTCGCTGACCGCCACCCGCGGCCGGCTACTGGTGTTGGTAGGCCCGAACGGGGCCGGCAAAAGCACGCTGCTCGGTTGCCTGGCCGGCCGGGTCGCGCCGGTGGCTGGCCACGCCGAACTCGATGGCATGCCCTTGCCAGCGTGGGACCCCCGTGCACTCGCCCGGCGTCGCGCGATGCTCTCGCAGCGGGTCGACCTGGGTTTCGGTTTCACCGCGCGCGAAGTGGTCCTGCTCGGCCGTAGCCCGCATCCCGGGGGTGGCGACCGCGATGACGCGATTGTCGCCGCCGCGCTGCGCGCGGCGCATGCATGGACGTTGCGCGACCGTCGCTACACGGCGCTGTCCGGCGGTGAACAGCAGCGCGTCCAGCTGGCCCGCGTGCTGGCCCAGGTCTGGGACGGCGGCCGCACGGGTGCGTGGCTGTTGCTGGACGAGCCCGAGGCTGGCCTCGACATCGCCCACCAGCATTTCATCCTGCGCCGGGCGCGGGCCTGCGCCGAGGCAGGCTTCGGCGTGGTCGCGGTCTTGCACGACCTCAACCTGGCCGCGCGCTATGCCGACGAAGTGGCCGTCCTGGCGGCGGGTGCGCTGCTCCGCCACGGGCCACCCGCCGAGGCCCTCGACACGGCCTTACTCTCGGAAATCTATGGGATTC
Organism: Bacillus sp. NP157; assembly: GCA_018889975.1. Lineage (NCBI taxonomy): Bacteria > Bacillati > Bacillota > Bacilli > Caryophanales > Bacillaceae > Bacillus > Bacillus sp. NP157. The sequence continues at coordinate 3,458,338 of CP076546.1, read as the reverse complement.
CGCTGGGCCGCTCGTTCGGCATCGATGCGGCCTGACCCACGCCCGGGCCCGGCCCGGCGGGCTGCGACGACCTGACGCCCCGCCGCGGCCCGGCCGGGGCGTAAAATGGCGGGATCGCCATCCGCACAGGCACGTCCCATGACCTTTCCTGCCGTTCGCATGCGCCGCATGCGTCGCGACGCCTTCTCCCGCGCACTCATGCGCGAAACGGTGCTCACCGCCGCCGACCTGATCATGGTCGCCTTCGTCGTCGATGGCGAAGGCGTGCGTGAGCCGGTGCCCTCGATGCCGGGCGTGGAGCGCCTGTCGATCGACGAACTGCTGAAGCTCGGTGGCGAATGCGTCGCACTCGGTATCCCGGCGCTGGCGCTGTTCCCTTCGGTGGGCACGTCGGTGAAGACCGAAGACGCCCGCGAGGCCTGGAATCCCGATGCCCTGTTCCAGCGTGCCACCCGTGCGCTGAAGAAGCAGTTCCCCGAGCTGGGGCTGATCGGCGACGTGGCGCTCGATCCGTACACCACGCACGGCCAGGACGGCCTGATCGACGACGAGGGCTACGTGATGAACGAGCCCACCGTCGAAGCCCTCATCAAGATGTCGCTCGCCCAGGCCGACGCCGGCATGGACTTCATCGCCCCGTCGGACATGATGGACGGCCGCATCGGTGCCATTCGCGACGCGCTGGAAGCCGAAGGCCATATCCACACGCGCATCCTCGCCTACTCGGCGAAGTACGCGTCCAGCTTCTATGGCCCGTTCCGCGACGCGGTGGGCTCGGCGGCCAACCTTGGCAAAGGCAACAAGCACACCTACCAGATGGACGTTGGCAACAGCGACGAAGCCCTGCGCGAAGTCGAGCTGGACCTGGCCGAAGGCGCCGACGTGGTGATGGTGAAGCCGGGCCTGCCCTACCTCGACATCGTCCGCCGGGTGAAAGAGACCTTCGGCGCGCCGACCTTCGTCTACCAGGTCAGCGGCGAGTACGCGATGATCAAGGCCGCCGCGCAGAATGGCTGGCTGGACGAGAAGGCCGTTGTGCTGGAGTCGCTCGTGGCGATGAAGCGCGCCGGCGCCGACGCGATCCTCACCTACTTCGCACTGGACGTCGCGCGCTGGCTCAAGGGCTGACGCACAGGCGATTCGTGCAAACCGCGCAAGCGGGCGCGTGACATAATCCCGGCTGGTTTGCCGGGAGTTGCAGGATGGACGGACATCACTTTCTCGAGACGGCTGTCGTCTTCCTGCTGGCGACGGTCATCGCCGTCCCCCTGACGAAGCGCTTCCGCCTTGGCGCGGTGCTCGGCTTCCTGCTGGCGGGCGTGGTCATCGGCCCGTCGCTGCTCGGCCTGGTCAACGACACCGAGGGCGTCGCCACCATCTCCGATTTCGGCGTGGTGCTGATGCTCTTCGTCATCGGCCTCGAATTGTCGCCATCGCGCCTGTGGGTGATGCGGCGCGCGGTCTTCGGCAGCGGCAGCCTGCAAGTGGTCGCCTGCGCACTGGCGCTGGGCGCCATGGGCTACTACCTGTTCGGGCTGACCTGGAAGGCCGCCGTCATCGTCGGTGGCAGCCTTGCCCTGTCGTCCACGGCCTTCGGCTTGCAGATCCTCGCCGAACGCAAGGAAGCCGGCTCGGCGTACGGGCGCCAGGCCTTCGCCATCCTGCTGTTCCAGGACCTCGCCGCGATCCCGCTGATCGCGGCGGTGCCGCTGCTTGGCGGTGCGCTGGCGCGCGATGCGCACGCACCGGACCTGATGAGCGTGGCCCGCGTCGTCGGCGCGATCCTCGGCGTGATCATCGGTGGCCGGCTGGTGCTGCGCCACGTCTTCCGTTTCGTGGCGCGTGCGAAGAGCGCGGAAGTGTCGACCGCCACCGCCTTGCTCGTGGTGATGGGCACCGCATGGCTGATGGAACTGGCCGGCATTTCCAGCACGCTGGGCGCGTTCCTGGCCGGCCTCCTGCTCGCCGACTCGGAATACCGGCACGAACTCGAATCCAACATCGAACCGTTCAAGGGTTTGCTGCTTGGCCTGTTCTTCATCAGCGTGGGCATGTCGGTCGACCTGCGCCTGCTCGTGGCGCAGCCGCTCGTGGTGCTCGGCCTGATCGCGCTCCTGCTGGCGGTGAAGGCCGCACTGATCGTGCCGCTGGGGCGCTTCGTGGGCACGCTCAGTCGCGCGGATTCGATACGGCTTGCCGCGGTGCTCGCCAGCGGCGGTGAATTCGCCTTCGTGGTGCTCAACCTGGCCCAGCAGCAACACATCATCACCGACTCGCAGCGCAACCTGATGGTGATGACCATCTCCCTGTCGATGGCGTTGACCCCGTTGCTGGTCCTGCTCGCCGCGCGCCTCGTCCACGAGCAGGTGAAGAAGCCGGTGCGCGAATTCGACCAGATCGAGACCGACGCGCCGCGGGTGATCATCGCGGGCTTTGGCCGCATGGGTCAGATCGTGGCTCGCGTGCTTCGCGCGCAGGGCATCCAGTTCGTCGCCCTGGAAAGCTCGGTGGAGCAGGTGGAAACCTCGCGTCGCTTCGGCGGCACGTCGTTGTTCTTCGGCGACCCGGGTCGTCCGGAAATGCTGCGCGCGGCACAGGCCGACAAGGCGCAGGTGTTCGTGCTGGCCACGGACGATCCGGAAGCGAACCTGCGCACGGCGCGCCTGGTACGCCGGCAGTTCCCGCACCTGAAGATCGTCGCCCGCGCGCGTAACCGCCAGCACGTGTTCCGGCTGATGGACATCGGCGTGGAAGACCCCGTGCGCGAGACGTTCTATTCCAGCCTGATGATGACCCGGCACGTGCTCGAGGCGCTGGACATGGCGCCGGAAGTCGTCGAGGCGCGGATCGCGCGCTTCCGCAAGCTGGACGAGCAGGTACTGCGCTCGCAGTACCTGGTGTATGACGACGATGCCGCCCTCGTGCAGAGCGCGAAGGACGCGCTCGACGACCTGCAGAAGCTGTTCGAAGCCGACGCGACCGAAGAGCGCGAGCGCGCCGAGGAAAAGTAGCGTTTAGTCCGGCTGGGCTGGCTGGCGCAAGGTCTGACGCACGCTCGGGATCGCCTGGGCGCGGACGCCCAGTTCGTGCGCGATGTCGACGTAGCCGAGGTGCCGTGCGACGTCGCCCGCGGTGCGGCCGAACGCATCGGCCGCCTGCCGGTTCATGCCGCGGCTGAGCAACACGCGCGCAGGCGGCAGCAGCGCATGCATCGCGCAGGCGTGCAGTGCGCTCACCCCGCGATGGTCCGCGTGATCCATCTTCGCGCCGGCGTCGAGCAGCACGGGGACCAGCGCGCCGAGATGGGTCGCATCGGCCTGGCTGCCCGGGCGCATGTGCGAACCGAGCAACAGCAGCAATGGCGTGGCGCCGTCCTTGTCCGCCTTGTTCACGTCGGCGCCCTTGCCGATCAGGCTGTCGAGCAGGCGGCGTGCGCGCAGGCTGTCGCTGCTGCCGAAGCAGTACTGCGCGGCGGCATGCAGCGGCGTGTGGCCATGCGCATCCTCGGCGCTTGCATCGGCGCCGGCACCAAGCAGGCGTTCGACGATCTCGGGATAACCAAGCGCGGCAGCGATCATCAACGCCGTGGTGTCACCGGGGAGGCGCTGGTCGACGGCCACGCCACGGGCGAGCAGGCGTTCCACGACCGCGTCGCGGCGGGCGTTCACCGCGGCGGCCATTGGGGTGACCCCGGACGTGGCGCTGGCGGCCGGATCGGCGCCGGCGTTGATCAGGTGCTCGACCATCTCGGCCTGGCCCGCGCCCGCGGCACGGAGGAGCGCGGTCGCGCCCTGGGCGTCGCGCGTGTCGACGTTGAAGCCAAGCTCGAGCAAGCGGTCGACGGCGGCCGCGTCACCGGCGGAGGCGGCGGAGGGGAGGTCGGATGCGCGCAGCGGTCGCAGCGGCAGCGGCCACTGCGGCCAGCTCAACCAGCGCTCGACGCCGCCATGGCCGATGCCCAGGCCATAAGGCGTCTCGCCGTTGACGTCCGCGGCTTCCGGATCCGCGCCGTGCGCGACGAGCAGGCGGACCAGCGGCAGGGCGTCGCCGTCGTGTTCCAGCGCGGCATGCAGCGGCGTGCGACCGCCGGCATCGCGCGCGTTGGGATCGACGCCGCGTGCCAGCAGGGCGCCCAGCAGTCGCGCGGCACCGCTGGCAGCGGCCATGTGCACCGGCGTGCGCCCGCGGACATCGGCGCCGAACGGGTCGGCACCGGCCTCCAGCATCGCGAGGGCGACGCGCTCGTCGTTGCCGTCCAGACGGCAGATGGCCTGTCCGAGCAGGCCCGCACCGGCCGGCGACGCGCCTGCGCGCATGAGTTGCAGCACGGCGTCGGCCGATTGCGGCAGCTGCGGCAGCAGGGTGTCGAAAAGGCGGCGGCCCAGGGCGGTGTCGGCTTCGTCGGCGGGCGCCGCGAGCCGCGCTTCCGCGGGGAGGCCGTGGTCGAACAGCCACGCTCGCGCGGCGTCGAAGCCGGGGCCGGCGAGGTCGACGTACAGCGACGCCAGTTCGCTGGTCGGCCACTGGCGCACCCGGGCTGAAAAGGTCGATGCGACGGCCCAGTGGCCGAAGCGCAGCGCATCATGCAGGTGCAGCGGGGAATCGGCGCCCGCCTCGGGCAGCACCGACTCGCTCAACGAGGTCGGCAACGGTGTTTCCGGATCGAGCAGCGCAACGAAATCCCAGCGGCCACCGGCAGCGGCGTGATCCAGCGCGCTGCGTCCGTCCGCACCGGCTTCCTTCGGCTGCGCCCCCATGGCGAGCAGTGCGCGCACCGTCGCCGGCTGGGCGCGTGGCGACTGACTGGCCAGCGTAAGCGCGTCGCGCCCATGGCTGTCACGCGGCTTGGCGTCGGCGTTGCCTTCGGCAAGCAGCTGTACGATGCCGGTCGCGCCCGAGCGGGCGGCTTCCATCAACGCCGTGGTGCCGTGCCGATCGGCGAGGTTCGGGTTCGCATGCGCTTGCAGCAGGACGCGCGCGATCTGCTCGTGGCCTTCGGCGGCGGCCGCGAGCAGGGCCGTGCGGCCGCGCTCGTCGGCGCCGTTCACGGGTGCCTTGTGGCGGAGCAGGACCTTCACGCCCTCGGTATCGTCGTCCGGGATGCTGGCGGCCGCGACCAGGGCAGGCTCGGCCCCCACCGGCGCCGGCTTGGCGCCGTGTTCGAGGAGGAAGCGCGCCAGCGCCCAGTTGGCGGCGCGGCACGCGATGGCCAGCGGTGTTTCGCCGGCCGCGTTCACCGCGTCGACCGTCGCGCCGGCATCCAGCAGCATCGCGGCGACGGTGGGCTCGGCGCTGAGCACGGCACCGTGCAGGGCCGTGTTGCCTTCGGCATCGGTCATCGCCGCGCTGGCGCCATTGGCCAGCAGGGTCATCACCGCATCCGGACGGCCATGCCAGCTATCCCGCGAGGCGGCGAGCAGGGCCGTGACGCCGTGGTGGGGGCGGTCGACCTGGGCGCCGCGTGCAATCAGCGCGCGCAGCAGCCGGGTATCCGGGCTCAACGCGGCAAGGGTCAGCACCGGGCGCTGGTCGCGATCGCCCGCCTCGGCCTCGGTATTCGGGTTCGCACCCGCTTCGACCAGGGCGACGGCCCGCGCGACGTCACCCGCGCGGATGGCCGCCAGCAAGGCGCCGTCGCGGATCTCCGGCTGGCGCTCTTCGGTGGAGAGTTCGGGAATCGGCGTCGGCGCAGGCACCACGTGGGCATCGGAGACGACCGCGGGTTCGCGCCGGGTGTCGGCGCGAGCGGTGCGGATATGGCCGCGACGGTCGCACAGCAGGGCGCGCAGGGTGCGGTTGGCGATCAGCAACGAGCAGGCTGGCAGCAGGACGACACCGTAGACGGCGAGCGCTGCGATGCGCATCTCGGCCGGGAACACGCCATACAGGCCCGACAGGGCGACCGCGCAGAACGCCAGTACGAGCAGGCCAAGCGCGGCCGGCACGAAATGGGTGAAGAAGCGTTCTTCGGCCGACAGGTGGCGACCAAAACTGATCGACCGGGCGACGGCGGTGAATATCCAGGAGCCGTTGCCGCTTTCTTCCGGGTAGGCATCGTCCCAGAGGTAGACCAGGCCGAACGCCGGCCAGACGCGCCACAGCGCGCCCAGTGCGACGACCAGGGTCGCGGCCAGCAACAGCGCGGCGCCCAGGCTCGGTGCCTGGGTCAGCTTCAGCAGGGGCCACGCCACCAGCACGAACACCACGAACGTATACGCCGTGAACATCACCACGTACGACGAGCCACGGCGCAGGGCCGTGCGCAGGTAGCTCGACTCCGGGTCGAAGCCGATGGCGTGGCACACCGCGGCCATGGCCAGGGCGTTGGCCAGCAGGAGCGGAATAAGCGCGAGGGGCGAGGCGCTAAGGCCGGCGCACGCAACAGCGGCAAGGGCGGGCAGGAACCAGGGCAGCGCCTTGATCAGCGGCGGTCGTCGACGTTTGGGATTGGCCATGCGCAGGAGTATACGGAGCGTTTCCGCCCTGCGCGGTAACGCGGCGTTAACCCCGGATGCACATCCCGCGCATGCACGGTCCCGGCCAGGTCAGGCCCGGACGAGGATCGTGTCGGGGTCGATTTCCTGGTGGTGGTTCGGCTGGTTGCAGACGCTCAGCGTCTCGTTCGAAGGCGCCTGCAGGTGCCACCCCAGTTCGTTGAGGTTCGCGAGGACTTTCTCGGTGTCCTCCTGCGGCAGCTTGCGGTTCGCCGTGAGCTGCACCTCAAGCACGAAGCGGAGCTCGCCCAGGAGGAGCACGAGCGGTTCGGGAAGCCGGTCGAAGGCGTCCCGTTGGGCGAGCCAGACGTAGGTATCGGGCTTGCGCAGGCTGGCGTAGACGAAGCAGTGCATGACGGCAGGTCTCGCGGCGGCTCGGCTGTCCAATCTAGCAAATCCACCGCCGTCCCGCAGGCGCAATTTTGTGGGCTGTTTCAGGTTTGTTGCACCTGCACTTGCAAAATCTTCGTCAAGTCGGCCAGAGTTCCACCCCAGAATGTTAAACGCGCGTATGAAAACGGCTAACTTTTACGTTTTCCGCCTCGCAAGACCTCGTCAGAACAATAAGCAGGAGCCGCTCCGCATGCAGATGAAATTCCAAACCCGCCCGCTGGCCTTCGCGGCCCTCTCGCTGGCCATTGCTGGCGCGATCGTGGCTCCGCAGGCCGCGCACGCCAGTGCGTTCCAGCTGAAGGAAAACAGCGCCAAGGCACTCGGCCGCGCTTTCGCCGGCTCGGCTGCCGCGGGTGACGATGCCTCGGTGATCGTGAACAACCCGGCCGCCATGTCGATGCTGGAAGGCAACACCTTCCAGGCCGACGTCACCGGCATCAACTTCAGCACCAAGTTCCATGGCACCTCCACGGATGCCCAGGGTCGTCCGATCTCGGGTGGCAACGGCGGCGACGCCGGCACCACCATCCCGGTCCCGGCCCTGTACTTCGCGACCAAGGTCAGCGACCGCGTGCACATCGGCCTCGGCCTGACCGCGCCGTTCGGCTTCAAGACCGAATACGACTCCGACTGGAAGGGCCGCTACAACGCCATCAAGTCCGATTTCCGCTCGTATGACGCCACGCTGTCGGCCTCGTTCGACGTCACCGACGACTTCGCCCTCGGCGCCAGCTTCATCGCGCAGAAGACGACCGCCGAGCTGACCAGCGCCATCAACTACAACAGCGCCGCCCTCGGCGTGCTGCAGCAGGGCGTCGCCGCTGGCGCGATCCCGGCCGCCGCTGCCCCGACCTTCATCCGCACGATCAACGCGCTGGTGCCGGCCGGCACCGACGGCGTCGCCAAGATCAAGGGCGACGACTGGGCCTACGGCTGGCAGCTGGGCGCCCTGTGGAAGCTCACCGCGCAGGATCGCTTCGCGCTGAACTACCGCAGCTCGATCAAGCACCACCTGGAAGGCACTGGTAACTTCACCGTGCCGGCCAACGTCAGCGCGCTGCTGTCAAACCCGGCCATCTCCAGCCTGTTCCAGGGCCAGCCGCCGTTCACGCACACCGACGGCAACGCCGGTTTCGAAACGCCGGCCGTGGCCACCGCGAGCTACTGGCACCAGGAAGAGAAGTTCGGCCTGGGCATGGACCTGTCGTGGACCAAGTGGGATTCGTTCAAGAACCTCACGGTGACCTACGCCAACCCGAACCAGCCGCCGACCTCGGAAGCTTATGAGTGGCGTAACACCTGGTTCGCATCGGTCGGTGGCGAGTACTACGTCAACGACAAGCTGACCGTGCGTGGCGGTATCGCGATCGACACGACCCCGACCTACGCCGACACCCGCTCCCCGCGCGTGCCGGATTCGACCCGCAAGTGGCTTGCCTTCGGCATGGGCTACAAGGTGTCGGACAAGTTCGAGATCAACGCCGGCTACGCCCACATCTTCGTGAACAAGGCGCACATGAACGGCGTCGCCAGCGCGACCGGTGACACCCTCGTCGGCGAGAACGACGACAAGGGCAACCTGCTCAGCCTGTCGGCCAAGTACCAGTTCTGATCGCTTCGGCGAACAGGCACTGATAAAAAAACCTCCCCGGTGATGGGGAGGTTTTTTTTTGCCTGTTGGGAGTCTCGCCCTAGGGATTGTCGCGCGCAGGCGCGCTCCTACAGGGGGGTGGGGGGGCTTTAGTAGGCGTATTCCGTGAACACGGGATCGACGCTGCCGTTCCACTTGCCGTGGAACTGCTCCAGCTTCGTATCGGCCTGGGTCTTGCCCGACAATGCGATCTCCAGCAGCGGCTCCAGGTAGATCGACTCGTCGGCGCCACGCGTGCCGCGCACGTTGCGACGCTTCAATCCGTGGTCCGCGATCTTGAGCGCCTCGAGCGACAGTTCGCGCACGGTGTGGTTGCGGAACTCGAGGTCCAGCGCGTGCTTCGGCACGCCGTCGCGCAATGCGTGGCGCTCGGCCTTGCTGAAATCCTTCACCAGGTCCCACGCCGCATCCAGCGCCACGTCGTCGTACAGCAGGCCGACCCAGAACGCCGGCAGTGCGCAGAGCTGGTTCCACGGGCTGGCGTCCGCGCCGCGCATTTCCAGGTACTGCTTCAGGCGCACTTCCGGGAAGGCGGTGGTGAGATGGTCGGCCCAGTCCTTCATGGTGGGCTTCACGCCCGGCAGCGCAGCGAGCTCGCCGCGCATGAACCTGCGGAAGTCCTGGCCGGACAGGTCGATGTACTTGCTGTCGCGATAGCTGAAGTACATCGGCACGCCGAGGATGTAGTCGACGTAACGCTCGTAGCCAAAGCCCTCTTCGAAGACGAAGTCGAGCATGCCCGTGCGGTCCGCATCGGTGTCGGTCCACACCTGCGAACGGAACGACTTGAAGCCGTTCGGCTTGCCTTCGGTGAACGGCGAGTTGGCGAACAGCGCGGTGGCGATCGGCTGCAGGGCCAGCGCGACACGGAATTTCTTCACCATGTCGGCTTCGGTCGCGTAGTCGAGGTTCACCTGCACGGTGCAGGTGCGCGTCATCATGTCCAGGCCGAGCGAGCCGACCTTGGGCATGTACTCGCGCATGATCTTGTAGCGACCCTTCGGCATCCACGGCATCTGGTCACGGCGCCACTTCGGCTGGAAGCCCATGCCGAGGAAGCCGATGCCAAATTCGTCAGCCACCGAGCGCACTTCCTGCAGGTGGGTGCTGACTTCGTCGCAGGTCTGGTGGATCGATTCCAGTGGCGCACCGGAGAGCTCCAGCTGGCCGGCCGGCTCCAGCGTGATGTTGGCCATGCCCTTGGTGAGGGCCACTGGCGTTTCGCCTTCGCGGGCGATGTCCCAGCCATAGCGCCCGGCAAGGCCTTCGAGGATGGCGCGGATACCCGGACGCTCACCGGTGAACGGCGGCGGGGTGAGGTCATCGGTGTAGAAGCCGAACTTCTCGTGCTCGGTGCCGATCCGCCAGCGTTCCCGCGGCTTTTCGCCCTCGGCGAGGTAGGCGACGAGGTCATCGCGATCACCGATGGGCGTGCTCTTGGCGGCGCTGGGAATGGACACGGAACTTCCTTGGCAATGATTCGGCGGGGCCGTTAGCTGCCCCAGATGGGGGCGCATGCCGCCCGGGAAAAGGTGCCATGCCCGCGGCGGAGGGTATCAGGTCGTGTTGGCGGCTGGGGAGGTGGCATTACGGGAGCTAACCTCTGGGCTCGTCCTTGATCCTCTTTATACTTTCATCGGCACCCGGATGATGGCGTTACCAGAGGACATGCGAGGGATGATGACACCACGGAATGCATGGCTTGAGGGCAACGCGCCCGACGATTCGGGCGAGCAGTACGTGCAGCCCATGGAACAGCCGATAGGCGGGGCGATGGAGACGCCGATGAAGCAGGCACCGGGACCGGCAAAGTTCAGCAACTTCATCGTCTACGTTGATGAAAGCGGCGATCATGGCCTTGAGACGGTGGATCCCAATTATCCCGTCTTCGTTCTGGCGTTTTGCGTTTTCCACAAGGGGCACTATGCGGAGCGCGTCGTCCCGGCCATAGAGCGCCTGAAGTTCCGGCACTTCGGCCACGACATCCTGGTTTTGCACGAGAACGAAATCAGGAAGGAGAAGGGCAGCTTCCGCTTCGCAGATCGCAAACAGAAAGAGGGCTTCGTCACTGAGCTCACTGGCATCATCGAGGAAAGCAACTTCATCCTCATTAGCTGTGTGATCGATAAAGCGAGATTGGAACAGCCAGAGCTCCTGGGAGGCAATCCGTACCATATCGCCCTTGGGTTCTGCCTCGAGACACTTGCCGAGTTCCTTCAGGAGAAACGGCAAGAGGGACTGTCCACTCACGTTGTTGTCGAGTGTCGGGGAAAGAAAGAGGACCGCGACCTCGAGCTTGAGTTTCGTCGCATTTGCGCCGGCGCGAATCGATGGGGAAGGCAGCTTCCGTTTGTCATCACGTTCGCTGACAAGAAGACGAATTCGTCGGGGGCTACAGTTGGCGGATCTTGTAGCGAGGCCCATCGGCCTGGCAACGTTGCATCCTATGCGCCAGAACCGGGCGTTCGACGTCCTTCGACGAAAGTTCTTCTGTAAAGGAGGTCGCCAGAAGGTCGGCGTCGACTTTGAGGGCTGGGGCCACAAGGTTTTTCCGGCTCCAGAAAGCGAAAAGCCCCGGTGATCTCACCGAGGCCATGACGCCGACCGGGTTCTCCCAGTCCACTTGATCGGCACAGTAGCGGCACCTGATCGAAAGTTCAAGCAGGTGCCGCTAAAGGCTGTCGATGGCGTGGCAGAGCCGCCGAGGCTCCGCTTAGCGCTTCATCGAGTTGAAGAACTCGTCGTTCGACTTGGTGTTCTTCATCTTGTCGAGCATGAACTCCATCGCGGCCAGTTCATCCATCGGGTGGAGCAGTTTGCGCAGGATCCAGATCTTGGCGAGCATGTCCGGGTCGATCAGCAGGTCTTCGCGGCGGGTGCCGGAACGATTGATGTCGATGGCCGGGTAGACGCGCTTCTCCGAGATGCGGCGGGACAGGTGCACTTCCATGTTGCCGGTGCCCTTGAACTCCTCGTAGATCACCTCGTCCATCTTGGAGCCGGTGTCCGTCAGCGCCGTGGCGATGATGGTCAGGCTGCCGCCTTCCTCGACGTTGCGCGCCGCACCGAAGAAGCGCTTCGGGCGCTGCAGGGCGTTGGCGTCGACACCACCGGTGAGGACCTTGCCGGAGCTGGGCACCACGGTGTTGTAGGCACGGGCGAGGCGGGTGATCGAGTCGAGCAGGATCACCACGTCGCGCTTGTGCTCGACCAGGCGCTTGGCGCGCTCGATCACCATCTCGGCGACCTGCACGTGGCGCACGGCCGGCTCGTCGAACGTCGAGCTGATGACCTCGGCGCGGACCGTGCGGGCGATTTCAGTCACTTCTTCCGGACGCTCGTCGATCAGCAGCATGATCAGGTGGACGTCGGGGTGGTTGTACTGGATGGCCTGGGCGATGTTCTGCAGCATCATCGTCTTACCCGACTTGGGCTGGGAGACGATGAGGCCGCGCTGGCCACGGCCGATCGGCGCCACCAGGTCGAGGATGCGACCGGTGATGTCCTCGGTGGACCCGTTGCCACGCTCGAGCTTGAAAGCCTTGCGCGGGAACAGCGGCGTAAGGTTTTCGAACAGCAGCTTGTTCTTCGACGCCTCCGGCGGATCGCCGTTGATGTCGTCCACCTTGAGCATGGCGAAGTAACGCTCGCCTTCCTTCGGGTGGCGCACGCGTCCGGTGATGTAGTCGCCGGTGCGCAGGTTGAAGCGGCGGATCTGGCTGGGCGACACGTAGATGTCGTCCGGGCCGGCGAGGTAGGACTCGTCCGCCGAGCGGAGGAAGCCGAAGCCGTCCTGCAGGATTTCCAGCACGCCCTCGGCCCAGATGCCGCCGCCGGAGCGGGCATGTGCCTTGAGGATGTTGAAGACCACGTCCTGCTTGCGCTGGCGGGCGACGCCCTCGCGGACGCCCAGCGACTCGGCGAACTCCAGGAGCTGGATCGAGTTCTTGCGCTTGAGCTCGGTCAGGTTGATCAGGCGATCGTTGCTGCCGGCATCGGCATTCTCGTCGTCGTCGACCGGGTAACCATTGTTGTTATTGCGCTGCTGGTAGTTGCCACCACCATTGCCGCCGCCGTTGCCGTTGTTGCCGCCGCCACCCGGGCGCTGCGGGCCACGGTCGTTGCGGTCGTTACGGTCATTGCGGCGGCGACGGCCACGGCCTTCGCGCTCGCGACGGTCACCGTTGCCACCGCCCTGCGGGTTGTTGCCCTGGCCGCCGCCCTGCGGGGCCTGGCCCTGCGACGGCTGCCCACCTTCGCGGGCCTCCTGCGGCTGGCGGGCCTCGGCGGATGGCGGCGGGTTGTTGTTGAGCTGCATCTCGGCCTGTGGGGCTGGAGCAGGAGTGGGAGCGGGCGACGGCGCGGGGGCCGGCGCAGGAGCCGGCGCCGGGGCGCTGGACTCGACCGCGGGGGCACCGGCGGCGGGCGCCTTGCGGCGCGAACGCGGACGCGGCTCGGTCGCAGGCTGGTCGCCGGCGCCCTTGGCGTCGTTGGAATCTTTCGTTTCGATATCGGACACGGGCAAACCTCACGGGGCGCCGTTGGAAGAAAAAAGGGAGAGGGTTCGCGGCATGGGGGACAGCGGGGTGTCCCGGGGCGAACGCCTAGAGCCTAGCATCGCGTGAGGCGCAAGGTAAAGCGCCCCACGCGGTGGCTCGAGGATGGAACGGGCCTTAGATGGCCTTATCGATCATCTGGGCCAGCTGGCCCTTGCTCACGGCACCGATCTGGGTGGCGGCAACCTTGCCGTCCTTGAACACCATCAGGGTGGGGATGCCGCGCACGCCGAACTGGCGCGGGGTCTGCTGGTTGTCGTCGATGTTGATCTTCACGATCTTGATCTTGTCGCCGTACTCAGTGGCGAGCTGGTCAAGCGACGGGGCGATCGCCTTGCATGGGCCGCACCATTCCGCCCAGAAGTCGAGCAGGACGGGGGTGTCGGATTCGAGGACGTCCTTGGAAAAGGCAGCGTCGCTGGTATGGGTGATCTTGTCGCTCACCGTGGTCTCCAGAATGAGGGGTTGAAGGGGGTTGACGACCGTGACGCTGGCATCGGCTACACTTAGGAGCCCCATGTCGCGGGTCCAACCGGAACCGAAGGTCTTGGCCATTGCAGCCGTTGGCCCTCATTCCAACCCAACTAGGGGCGCGATTCAAGCGATTCAAGGTGCCGACGGATGGTTTCCGTTGACATAGGTAAACCGGTTCACGCAGCCGGTTCAGCTATGCCAGCGGGAACCGTCGGTCCGGCCCTCCGCCTCCGGCCACCGTGCGCCGGGCGCGTCGACATGCCACCGGGCTGACATCCGGCGGCCCCCGACCCTCCCGTGGCGCCGGCCGGATCAACCACCCGTCCCGTGGTGCATTCCTTGCCGCAGGGACGGCGCCGCGTATCCGCGGCGCAAGCTTCCAGGCCCATCCATGTCCCAGACCGTACTAACCGACGTCTTCTACGAAAACCTCGACCTCCATCCGCTGCTGCACCAGGGCCTTGCCACGGCCGGCATCACCCGCTGCACGCCGATCCAGGCGCTGACCCTGCCGGTCGCCCTGACCGGGCGCGACGTCGCCGGCCAGGCCCAGACCGGCACCGGCAAGACCTTCGCCTTCCTCGTGGCCCTGATGGACCGCCTGCTGAAGAACCCGGCCGACCCCAGCCGCAAGGATTCCGATCCGCGCGCGCTGATCATCGCGCCCACCCGCGAGCTGGCGATCCAGATCGAGAAGGATTTCCAGACCATCGGCAAGGCCACCGGCCTGCGTAGCGCCCTGATCTATGGCGGCGTCGACTACGACAAGCAGCGCCAGCAGCTGCGTGACGGTTGCGACATCATCATCGCCACCCCCGGCCGCCTGCTCGACTACTACAAGCAGGACGTGTTCGGCTTCGGCAGCGTCGAAGTCATGGTCATCGACGAAGCCGACCGCATGTTCGACCTTGGCTTCATCAAGGACGTCCGCTTCATCTTCCGCCGCCTGCCGTCGCGCGAGAAGCGCCAGGTGCTGCTGTTCTCGGCCACCCTGAGCCATCGCGTGCTCGAGCTGGCCTACGAGCACATGCACGAAGCCGAGAAGCTCGTGGTCGAGACCGAGAACGTCACGGCCGACCGCGTCCGCCAGGTCGTCTACTTCCCGTCCAAGGAAGAGAAGATGCCTCTGCTGCTCAACCTGCTGGAAGAGAGCAAGGCCGAGCGCAGCATCATCTTCGTGAACACCAAGGCCGCGGCCGAGCGCATCACCGATCGCCTGAAGCGCCACAACTTCCGGGTCGGCGCCATCTCCGGCGACGTGCCGCAGGTGAAGCGCCAGAAGCTGCTGCAGCGCTTCCAGGAGGGCCAGATCGACCTGCTGGTGGCGACCGACGTCGCCGCGCGCGGCCTGCACATCCCGGCCGTCAGCCACGTCTTCAACTACGACCTGCCGCAGGACGCGGAAGACTACGTGCACCGCATCGGCCGCACCGCGCGCCTGGGCGCCGAGGGCGACGCGATCAGCTTCGCCTGCGACCTGTACGCCATGGGCCTGCCGGACATCGAGACCTACATCAACCAGAAGATCCCGGCGGCGTCGATCGACGCGCGCATGCTGGTGATGCCGGCTCCGCGCCCGCGTGCCGACGGCGTGCAGGATGAAGTGGACGATCCGAACGACACCGGTGGCCATATCCCGACCCGCGGCGCGCCGCCGGAGAAGGGTGGTCGCGGCGGTTCGCGTTCGGGTGGTCCTGGCTCTCGCTCCCGTTCGGGGGAGCGCTCCGGCGAGCGGTCGCGTTCCGGCGAGCGCTCGGGTGAGCGTCGTCCGCGCACCGAGAAGCCGGACGCGGTCTCGACCGAGGTCCCGGTGAAGACGGTCGTCGTGGCCGAGACCGTCGCCGAGCTGCCGGCGGCGGCCGAGGCGATGGCTGCCGAATCGGCGACGAAGAAGCGCCGTCGCCGTCGTGGCGGCCGTGGCCGTGGCGCCCGCGAGGGTGCGGCCGACGGCACGGCACCGGTGGCTATCCAGGACAACGCCAGCTCGGCGGCGCCGCGCGCGGCTGCCGAGGGCACCGGCACCGGCACCGGCAACCGCCGTCCGTCGCGCCACGTGGCCGCGGCGCGTCCGGCCGGTTCGCCGGCGCCCGTCGCCGCGACCCCTTCCAAGCCGAAGGACGGGTTCTTCCGTCGGTTGGGGCGGCTTTTTAGCGGGCGTTGAGGCCTGGCTGGGTCGCGCGCTGGCGCGCTCCTGCAGGGGGCGCGTCGGAAGCGCGACACAGGCCAGCCAAAAGCGGGGCCGCATACCTTATCCTCTAGGCTTCACGGGCCAACGGGTAACGCGGTGATCGGTTTCGATCTGGTGAGCAAACGGTACGAGGGCGACCACCAGGCCCTGACGGATGTCTCCTTCCAGGTCGACGCGGGCGAAATGGCCTTCGTCACCGGACACTCCGGCGCCGGCAAGAGCACCCTGCTCAAGTTGTTGGCCATGATCGAGCGGCCGACCAATGGCGTCGTGACGCTCGACGGCCAGAAGCTCAACACCGTCCGTCCGTCGGACATCCCGCGCATCCGCCGCAAGCTGGGCATGGTCTTCCAGGACCATCGCCTGCTGCTGGATCGCAGCGTTTTCGGCAACGTCGAGCTGCCGCTGGTGATTGCCGGCGTCACGGCCACCGAGCGGGCCCGCCGCGTGCGTGCCGCGCTGGAAAAGGTCGGCTTGCTCAGCTATGAGAAGCAGTTGCCCGGCACCCTGTCGACCGGCGAACAGCAGCGCGTGGGCATCGCCCGCGCCATCGTCGCCAAGCCCGCGGTGCTCATCGCGGACGAGCCCACCGGCAACCTCGATCCGCAGCTGGCCATGGAGATCATGGGCCTGTTCGCCGAATTCCAGGCCGTCGGCACCGCCGTCCTTGTCGCCAGCCACGACCTGATGCTGATCAAGCGCATGAAGAAACGCGTCGTTGTCCTCGATCACGGCAAGCTGGTTGCCGACGTGCCCGCGACGGAGGTGGTATGAACACCGTCCGCGAACCGCGCCGGCCGGTCGAGCCGGAAAAGACCCGCCGCACCGCGCCGCGCCACATCGGCGCCTGGCGCGAGCACCACGCGTGGAGCCTGTCGATCAGCTGGCGCCGGCTGGCCGCGCGCCCGCTGGCCACGCTGATGACGGTCGCGGTGATGGGCGTGGCGCTGGCCTTGCCGCTCGCCTTCTACCTGCTGCTGGGTAACGTCGAGCGCATGGGCGATGCGCTGGGCCGCAACCAGACGATCAGTGCCTTCATGAAGCCTGGCCAGAACGCGGCCATGGCCGAGACGGCCGCCTCCGCGTTGCGCGGGCGCCCCGAGGTGCAGGACATCACCGTGCGCACGCCGAAGGATGGCCTCGCCGAGCTGGCGGAAGTGCAGGGCTTCTCCGGCGCGCTGCAGTCGCTCGACGACAATCCGCTGCCCTACGTGCTCACCGTGCAGCCGAAGGGCAACCTCACCGCGCCCGAGGTCGACCGTCTCGTCGAGTCGATGAAGGCCTTGCCCGGCGTGGACATGGTCCAGGAGACCGGCGCATGGCGCCAGCGCCTGGATGCCGTGGTCGGCGTGGGTGCGCGTGCCACCAGCGTCCTGGCCTTGCTGCTTGGCATCGCCGCGCTGCTGGTCGTCGGCAACACGATTCGCGTCGATATCCAGAGCCGTGCCGAGGAGATCGGCGTCCTGCTGCTGATCGGCGCGAGCCGGCCGTTCGTGCGCCGCCCCTATCTTTATGCCGGCATCTGGCTCGGCCTGTTCGCCGGGATCCTCGCGGTGGTGCTCGCCGTGGCGATCGAGCTGTCGATGGCCGGCCCGGTCGGTCGGTTGGCGGCGGCCTACGACGGCAGCGTGCAGTTCGGTGGCTTGCCTGCGTGGCTGCTGCTTTCGGTGCCCCTTGCGTCGGCCTTGCTCGGCTGGCTCGGGGCACGGCTGGTCAGCGCCCGGCAGATCCGCCGCGCGTCGGCGGCCTGAGGGGAGGGCGCGGGGGTGGCTTCGCATATCGGTTCCGGTGTCGCAGGCGCCACGCCGCGCATCCTCCTCGTGGACGGCTCCCGGGTCGTGCGCTCGCTGATTTCGCGTGTCGTCGCCGCGGAGGTTCCCGGCGTGGAGATCGTCGCGGTGGGCACGGGTAGCGAAGCGCAGGCCGAGCTGCAGCGTGGCGTGTTCGATTTCGTCACCGTGGCCCTTCGCCTGCCCGACATGGATGGCCTGGAATTCGCGCGCTTCGTGCGCGAGTCCGCGCCGCAGATCTACATGCCCATCGTGGTCGTATCCGGCGATGTCGAACAGCGCCTGCACCGTCGTGAACTCGGTGAGTTCGTCACCGACTATTTCGACAAGTCGCTGGGCTTCGAGGCGCTGGCCGAGTTCATCCGCGGCTACGTGCGGCCCGAGGGCGGCGCGGAGGGCGAGGTGCTTTACGTCGAAGACAGCCGCGTCGTCGCGCTCGCCACGCGCCGCATGATGGAGAAGTACGGCCTCACCGTGCATCACGTGATCAGTGCCGAGGATGCGATCGAATTCCTGCGCGCGGCCCACGCCCGCGGCCAGGTCGGTGCCGACATAGTGTTGACCGACGTGAGCCTGAAGGGCGAGCTGACCGGCGGCGACCTCGTCGAGCGCATCCGCAACGAATTCGGCTACGGCAAGGGCAGGCTGCCTACGCTGATCATGACGGGCGACGAGAATCCCGCGAACCAGGCCGCGTTGCTGCGCGCCGGTGCGAACGACCTCGTCGAGAAACCCGTGGAAGAAAAGTTGCTGATCACGAAGCTGCTGTTCCAGCTGCGCGTGGCCTTGCACCTGCGCACGAAGGTCGACGCTTGAACGATCGCGTGCGGCTCGAGGCGTCGTGGAAGGTGCGGATCGGCGATTACCTCGATCGTCCGGAGATGCTCGCGCTCTCCGAATTCCTGCGCAACGAGAAAGCCCAGGGCAAGGAAATCTACCCGCCGGGGCCTGAGATCTTCAACGCGTTCGCGCACACGCCATTCGACAAGGTGCGCGTCGTGATCCTGGGGCAGGATCCTTACCACGGTCCGGGCCAGGCGCATGGCTTGAGCTTCTCCGTGCAGCCGGGCGTACGCGTGCCGCCGTCCCTGCAGAACATGTTCAAGGAAATCGAGGCCAGCCTCGGCATCCCGCGTCCCGACCACGGCTGCCTCACGCCCTGGGCCGATCGTGGCGTGCTGCTGCTCAACGCGGTGCTTACCGTGGAAGCCGGGCAGGCGGCCTCGCACCAGGGCCGTGGCTGGGAAGGCTTCACCGACGCGGCGATCGATGTTCTCAACCGCGAGCGCGAAGGCCTGGTCTTCATGCTCTGGGGCAGCCACGCGCAGAAGAAGGGCCAGCTGATCGACGGCAAGCGCCACTGCATCCTGCGCAGCGTGCACCCCTCACCGCTGTCCGCGCATCGCGGCTTCATGGGCTGCGGCCACTTCGCCAAGGCCAACGCCTACCTCGAAGCCCGCGGCGAACCCGCCATCGACTGGTCCCTCCCGCCCCGCGCCACTCTGTAGATACTCTCTTCCCGGTCAACCCTGCCTAAGGTGCTCTGGGCTAAAAAGCTTGGTGACGTCGAAGTTTTCGTTGTCGCGCAGGCAAGCCCAGAGCCCGGTGAGGTATTTGCGCATGACTGCCGCGAGGGCCTGGCGCTTGGCCTTTCCGCGACGAAGCAGCTGTTCGTAGAAGGCTTTGACCAAGGGGTCGTAGCGCACGGCAACCAGCGCAGGCATGTACATGCCTGCGCGCAGGTAGGTGTTTCCGCCCTTGCTTAGCCGCGGCCGTCCGTGGACGCTCGTGCCCGATTGGGTGTGACAAACGTCCAGGCCCGCATGGCGGCTGACCTGCGGCGCTTTCATAGTGCTGGGAAGCATGGCCAGTTCAGCGAGTACCGCCATCGCCGAGACCTCGGCGATGCCCGGGGCTGCGGTCATGTGGCGAAGCTGGGCTTGGCGCACCGGATCGGTGTCGATCTGCTGGCGCATCGCACCGCGCAGGCGTTCGATGCGCCGATCGAGGGTGGCGACGGCCTCGGTTTCGTCCTCGAGCAGCAGCACATGCGTGCCCTTCTTGGCAGTCAGGGCGTGCAGGCGGTTCTTCGCGCGGACCCGCTCCCCCAACAGCCGGTTCACCTGCCGTCCCAGGTCCCGCAGGGCCAGGTCCGCCTGCTCCGGTGCGATCCAGCGTGCCGGCTTGAGCGCCTCGCCATACTCGGCAAGCAACCCCGCATCGATCGTGTCGGTCTTGGTGCCCTTGAGCTTGAGCTGGGCGAACCGCTTGGCACTGCGCGGGTTGATGACCGAGACCGGCAATCCAGCCCGATCCAGCGCGATGGCCAGGTCCAGGTGATAGATCCCGGTCGCTTCCATCACCACCCAGGAAGGCCGTAAATCCAGAAGCTTCCTGGCCAGCCGTGCATGTCCTGCCGGGGTTTGCTCGAACTTCCCCAGCGCAACACCCTTGCCGTTGTCATACGAGGCCACGGCGCAGTCGCGCGCGCTGACGTCCAATCCGATCGACATGACCATCCCTTACATCCTCCGCGAGTTAGCGTGAGAATGGATCCGGCTCCCCGACCCCGCATTTTTTGCCCCTGCAACCTTGTATGCGAAGTCCCTCGCGGGCTTCTGGATACTCTCCGCAGTTGGCAATGGGGCGGGGGGCCACTCTACAGGCGAAGTCAGGAACATCCTGCTTCAAGGAGCGCGCGGCCTCCCCGGAATCCTTCGCACACCCCCCGGATGGGAGGCACCGCCAAGATACAAGGAGCGCGCCTGCGCGCGACCGGACCCGAAAAGACAAAAGCCCGCGGCCGAAGCACGCGGGCTAGTTAGCAACCGGATCACTTGTCATCGTATTCCGGCCCGCCTCGAGTGCCACCATGGATCGCGCATCGAGGTCTTCAAATCGACGTTGCCGTCGACGGACACGTTGGAAGCTACTGCGTTGCCTCCGGGTACGCAAGAACTCCTTCTAATACCGGGGAAATATGGAAGACGTAAGCCAACGCCTTGCGGATTTCCCTGAGCGTTTCCTCACTGATGCGCGACAGCGGTGTTTGCATGCCGTTGCGGTGCGTAGGTACGCGAGCCTGCGACAGCCGCTCGAGACTTACCACGGTCGCCATGTCGCACTTCGCCCAACGTTCACCGGGACGGTCGCGCCATCCTGCAGGCAGCGCCTCGGCGGGTATGCGAACGTGCCAGCGGTCTTCGCGCAGCGGCGCAGTCATGCTGATCGGGACGATATTCACCAGGCCCGGCCTGCCTCTCAGCCTTCGGCTCACCACGATCACTGGGCGGGTTTTGGCCATCTCGCCCGAGGGAACCGCTCCCGGCGGCGGGAAGCGGCAAATCAGGACCGTGCCGGGGAGCGGGGCGTAATGGAAAGACATGCTGGGAAGACTAGGCGGGGCTGCCGCATGGCCGCTGTCGGTCACCGCTGAGGCGCGCGTGGGCCGGGGCCATGGCGCCGGGTAGGCTCTGACTACGGTCGGTGCCTACGCTCGCGTTGCACTTGAGATCGACTTTCTCAGGCACCATTTCTCTTTACGAACGGGCACCTACGCCCGTCCAAGGCTGCCGGGCCCTCCGCTCAGCCGTCTGCCTCCTGAATACCGTCGGGAGTCCGCTGGACATCCCGGGGGTATTTCTGTACCATTGAGTACAGCTAAGAAGATTGAACCCTGGCAAGGGTTAGCACTCTCATACCGGGACTGCTAACCTGCACCGATACCTTTCAGGAGGTTCCACACATGTCCCAAGCCCTCGCCACCCGTAACTACGGGCTACCGAGCGTCGTTGGCAGTCTGGATTCCTACATCGCGGCCGTCCATCGCATCCCGGTGCTCAGCCTTGACGAGGAGCAGACGCTTGCGCGGCGCTTCCACGACGACGCCGACCTCGACGCCGCCAAGCAGCTGGTGATGTCCCACCTTCGCTTCGTGGTGCATGTCGCCCGCGGCTACAACGGCTACGGCCTGCAGCTCTCCGACCTGATCCAGGAAGGCAACATCGGCCTGATGAAGGCCGTGAAGCGCTTCGATCCGGACCAGGGCGTGCGCCTTGTCAGCTTCGCCGTGCACTGGATCCGTGCCGAAATGCACGAGTTCATCCTGCGCAACTGGCGCATCGTGAAGGTCGCCACCACCAAGGCCCAGCGCAAGCTGTTCTTCAACCTGCGCAAGAGCAAGAAGCGCCTGGGCTGGATGAACGCCGAGGAAGTTCGCGTGGTCGCGAACGACCTGGGCGTGCCGGAAGCCACGGTCCGTGAGATGGAATCGCGCCTTTCGGGTCGTGACGTGGGCTTCGAAGCCCCGGCCGACGCCGACGAAGACGAGAAGCCGGCACCGGCCGCCTTCCTGGTCGACGACGGTGCGGATCCGTACGAGAACCTGGCGGAAGAAGACGCCTCGAACAATCAGATGAGCGCCCTGGGCAGTGCCCTGTCGAAGCTCGACGATCGTTCGCGCGACATCATCCAGCGCCGCTGGCTGGCCGAAGACAACAAGGCCACCCTGCAGGACCTTGCGGACGAGTACGGCGTGTCGGCCGAACGCATCCGCCAGATCGAGGCGAATGCCATGAAGAAGATGCGCGTCGCCATCGCCGCCTGAGGCTGGCGAACGGCGTAAGATCCGGAACGGCCCCTCGCGGGGCCGTTTTCCGTTGCCCGCCACGTGGAGTAGAGAAGGATGCCCAGGGCCCTCGTCATCGAAGATGATGAAGTCACCGCACGCGACATCGTCGCGGAGCTGGGCGCGCACGGCCTCCACGCCGACTGGGTCGCCAACGGCCGCGACGGCCTCGCCCGTGCCCTGGAAGACGGCTACGACATCATCACCCTCGACCGCATGCTGCCCGGCATGGACGGCATCGACGTGGTTTCCGAGCTGCGCAAGCGCGCGATCGAGACACCGGTGCTGATGATCAGCGCCCTGTCGGACGTCGACGAACGCGTCCGCGGCTTGCGTGCCGGCGGCGACGACTACCTCACCAAGCCCTTCTCGCCCGACGAACTGGCCGCGCGCGCCGAGGTCCTGCTGCGCCGGCGGCGCCCGACGGCGCATGAAACGCGCCTGCGCGTCGAGGACCTCGAACTGGACCTGGTCCGGCACAACGCGCTGCGCAACGGCCAGCCGCTCACGCTGCTCCCCACTGAGTTCCGCCTGCTCGAGTTCCTGATGCGCAACGCGGGCCAGGTCGTCACCCGGCAAATGATCTTCGAGCACGTGTGGGGCTTCCATTTCGATCCCGGTACCAACGTGATCGACGTCCATATCGGCCGCCTCCGTCGCAAGATCGACGGCGCCGGCCAGGTGCCGCTCATCCGTACGGTGCGCGGCTCGGGGTATGTCCTTGCGCCCGCTGACTGACGCCTGGCGCTCCGCCACCGCGCGCCTGATCCTCATTTACGGGGCGCTGTTCGCCATCTGGTGCGTGGTGCTGCTCGGCGTCGTGCAGTGGGAGTCGTCGCGCTACCTCACCAATGTCGTCGACGGCATGCTCGCCGCGCGCATCCATTACCTGGAGCGCACCGAGCCGCGTCGCCTCACCGACACGGTGGATGCGGCCAGCGCCATCGATGCCACCGGCTTCATGGCGGCCGGCCTGTTCGACGCCAGCGGCAAGCGCCTCGCCGGTAACGTCGCGAAGATCCCCGTGGGCCTGGAAGAAGACGGCGTGGTCCGCGCGGTCACCGCCCAGGTCGACGACCGCCCCGGCGAATCCGGACGGCGTGCGCGTGGCCTGTCCAGCACGCTGCCGAACGGCGAGCGCCTGGTCGTAGTGAAGGAAAGCGCGACGATCGACGGCCTCGGCGCCATCATCCGTCGTGGAGCCCTGTGGGGCCTTTCGCTCACCCTGCTGCCCGGCCTGCTCGGCGGCATCCTCATCGCGCGTCGCCCGGCCCGCCGCGTGCGCCAGATCCAGCAGGCGATGGAGCCGATCCGCGAAGGCGACCTCAGCGTGCGCCTGCCGGTGAGTGGCGCCGGCGACGAGGTGGACCTGCTCGCCGGCACGGTGAACAGCTCGCTGAACGAGGTCGAGCGCCTGCTCGGCGAAGTGAAGGGCGTCACCGACAACATCGCGCATGACCTGCGCACGCCGCTGACCCGCATGCGTACCCGGCTGTATCGCGTGCAGCAGCAGTTCGAGGGGCGCCCGGAGGGCGACCAGCTCGAAGCGGCCGTGGCTGAGATCGATACCGTGCTGGCCCGCTTCCGCGCGCTGCTGCGCGTGTCCGAGCTGGAAGATCGCCAGCGCAGCGCCTGCTTCGAGGACATGGACCTCGGCCATGTGCTGAAGGACGTCCATGAGTTCTACGCGCCGCTGGCGGAGGACCGTCGCCAGGTTTTCGAACTCGACATCGGCAACCTGCCGGCCCTGCGCGGTGACCCGCAACTGATGTTCGAGGCGTTCGCCAACCTCGTCGGCAACGCCATCAAGTTCACCCCGGACGGGGGCGCCATCCGCATGGTGGCGCTGACCGATCCCACCGGCGATGCGCGCGTGGACATCGCTGACACCGGCCCTGGCATCCCCGTGGGCGAACGCGATGCGGTGTTTCGTCGCTTCTACCGCGGCGATGAGACGCGGACCAAGCCCGGCTGCGGCCTCGGCCTGGCCATCGTCAGCGCCATCGTGCGCCTGCACGGCTACTCGCTCGCGGTGGGCGGCAACGAGCGTGGCGCCGTATTCTCGGTGAATTGCCCGGCCGCCTAGCCGTCCGGGCGTGGGCGTTTAAACCACGCATAAATAAATCTTAACTACGCCGGGGATACGGGCGGGCGCAAAATTCGCCGCGACGCAACATTCGCGCTCGGAAACCGTCCCACATGATTGGCATCGTCCGGATCGCTCTCTCGCGGCCGTATACCTTCGTCGTCCTCGCCCTGTTGATCCTGATCGTGGGTCCGCTATCGGCGATGCGTACGCCGACCGACATCTTTCCCGACATCAAGATCCCCGTGATCGCGGTGGTGTGGCAGTACACCGGCCTCCCGCCCGACCAGATGGTGGGCCGCGTGTCGTCGCCGTTCGAGCGCGTGCTCACCACGACGGTGAACGACGTGGAGCACATCGAGGCGAACTCGATCTCCGGCTTCGGCATCGTGAAGATCTTCTTCCAGCCGACCGTCGACATCCGCACCGCCAACGCGCAGGTCACGGCCGTGGCGCAGACGCTGCTGAAGCAGTTGCCTGCCGGCACCACGCCGCCGCTGATCCTGAACTACAACGCGTCGACGGTGCCGATCATCCAGCTGGCGCTGTCCGGTGATGGCCTCACCGAACAGAACCTCGCCGACCTTGGCCTGAATATCATCCGTCCGCAGCTGACCTCGGTGGCTGGCGCGGCGATCCCGTACCCGTTCGGCGGCAAGACGCGCCAGGTGCAGATCGATATCGACCCGGGTGCCTTGCAGGCGCGAGGCCTGTCCGCGCAGGACGTGGCCAACGCACTGGCGGCGCAGAACCTGATCACGCCGGTCGGTACGCAGAAGATCGGCGACTTCGAGTACACGTTGCAGCTCAACAACTCGCCTTCGGTGGTCGACGAGCTGGGCAACCTGCCGGTGAAGGTCGTCAACGGTGCCACGGTGTTCATCCGCGACGTGGCCCACGTCCGCGACGGTTCACCGCCGCAGACCAACATCGTGCACGTGGACGGCAACCGTTCGGTGCTGATGACCGTGCTGAAGAACGGCTCCGCCTCGACGCTCGCGATCATCCAGGGCATCAAGGATCGCGTCGGCGCCATGAAGGACGCCCTGCCGCCGAACCTCAAGATCAGCCCGATCGGCGACCAGTCGCTGTTCGTCAGCGGCGCGATCTCCGGCGTGGCCCGCGAAGGCGTGATCGCCGCGGCGCTGACCAGCCTGATGATCCTGCTGTTCCTCGGCAGCTGGCGCTCGACCGTCATCATCGCCACGTCCATCCCGCTGGCGATCCTTGGCGCCATCGCGATGCTGTCGGCGTTCGGCGAAACGCTCAACATCATGACGCTGGGCGGCCTGGCCCTCGCGGTCGGCATCCTGGTGGACGACGCCACGGTGACCATCGAGAACATCAACTGGCACCTCGAGCACGGCAAGGACGTGGAGACCGCGATCCTGGATGGCGCCGCGCAGATCGTGACGCCGGCCTTCGTCTCGCTGCTGTGCATCTGCATCGTGTTCGTGCCGATGTTCTTCCTCAACGGCGTAGCACGCTTCCTGTTCGTGCCCATGGCCGAATCGGTGATGTTCGCGATGATTTGCTCGTTCATCCTCTCGCGCACGCTGGTGCCGACGATGGCGAAGTACCTGCTGCACCCGCACTCGGTCGACGATCCGCACGGCGAGCACGGCAAGGTGTCGCGTAACCCGCTGGTCCGTTTCCAGCGCGGTTTCGAGAAGCGCTTCGAGGCCCTGCGCACTGGCTACCACGGCCTGCTGGAGATGGCCTTGCATCACAGCAAGGTGTTCACCATCGGCTTCATGGCCTTCGTGCTGTTGTCGTTCCTGCTGGTGCCGATGCTTGGCCGCAACTTCTTCCCGTCGGTCGATTCGGGCCAGATCCTGATGCACGTGCGTGCACCGGTCGGCACCCGCGTGGAAGAGTCGGCGAACCTGTTCGCTGCGGTGACGAAGGAGGTCCGCCGGATCATCCCGGCCGATGAGCTCGGCACGGTGGTGGACAACATCGGCCTGTCGTCCTCGGGCATCAACAACACCTACAACAACACCGGCACGGTGAGCTCGGCCGACGGCGACCTGCAGATTTCGCTGAAGGAAGACCACAAGCCGACGGCCGACTACGTGCGCGAACTGCGCGAGAAACTGCCGCGCCTGTTCCCGACCGCGACCTTCTCGTTCCCGCCGGCGGACATCATCAGCCAGATCCTGAACTTCGGTTCGCCTGCGCCGATCGACCTGCAGATCCGTGGCCCGAACGTCGCCGCGAACTTCAAGTACGCCAATACGCTGCTGCGCGACATCCGCCGCGTGCCGGGCGTGGTCGATGCACGCATCCAGCAGTCGGCGGCCAGCCCCACCTTCAACGTGGACGTGGATCGCAGCCGTGCGCAGCAGGTCGGCATCACCGAGCGTGACGTTACCAACAGCCTCGGCGTGAACCTGGCCGGTTCCAGCCAGATCGCGCCGACGTTCTGGCTCAACCCGCAGAACGGCGTGTCTTACCCGATCGTGATGCAGACGCCGCAGTACGCGATCGACACGCTGCCGGACCTGGCCAACGTGCCGATCAGCCCAAGCACCGGTTCGTCCGGCGCGCAGATCCTCGGCGGCCTGGCCTCGTTTACGCGCACCACCAGCAGCACGGTGGCCAGCCAGTACAACATCCAGTCGATGGTGGAGATCTTCGCCACTACGCAGGATCGTGACCTTGGCGCGGTGGCGGGCGATATCCAGAAGATCCTCGACGCGCACCAGAAGGAACTGCCGAAGGCATCGAGCACCGCCCTGCTTGGCCAGGTGCAGACGATGAACAGCGCCTTCACCGGCCTGATCCTCGGCCTCGTCGGTGCCATCGTGCTGATCTACCTGCTCATCGTGGTGAACTTCCAGTCGTGGGCCGATCCGTTCGTGATCGTGACCGCGTTGCCGGCGGCGATCGCCGGCATCATCTGGATCCTGTTCGCGACGCACACCACGCTCTCGGTGCCTGCGCTCACCGGCGCGATCATGTGCATGGGCGTCGCTACGGCGAACTCCATCCTGGTGGTCAGCTTCTGCCGCGAGCGCCTCGCCGACACGGGTGACGCCTTCCTGGCCGCGTCGGAAGGTGGCTTCGTCCGCTTCCGCCCGGTCCTGATGACCGCGCTGGCCATGATCATCGGCATGCTGCCGATGGCCCTGGGCATGGGTGAAGGCGGCGAGCAGAACGCACCGCTCGGTCGCGCCGTCATCGGCGGCCTCATTTTCGCCACCACGGCCACGCTGCTGTTCGTGCCGGTGGTTTTCAGCATGATCCACGGCCGTCGCGGCCATTCGTCCCACACCCCGGCGAACGCTTCCGGAGAGCCCGTCCATGTCGCCTGATACCTTGAACACTCCCTCGCCGCGCCGCCTCCGCGTCGCCGGCATCATCGCCGCCATCGTCGTGCTCGCCATCGTCGTGGCCGGCGTGGCCACGCGCGCCAACGATTCGCGCAAGCTGCGCGACTGGACGGACGAGCAGGCCACCCCGACCGTCACCCTGGTCAAGCCGGAAGGCGGGCAGGGCGGTGGTGACCTCAACCTGCCTGGCCGCCTGCAGGCCTATGCGCGTGCACCGATCTACGCACGCACCAGCGGTTACCTGAAGTCGTGGAAGTACGACATCGGGCAGAAGGTGAAGGCGGGCGACATCCTCGGCGAGATCGAGACGCCCGACCTCGACCAGCAGCTGTTGCAGGCGAAGGCCGACCTGGCCAGCGCCCGTGCCAACGAAGCGCTCGCCCAGACCACGTCGAAGCGCTGGCAGTCGATGCGCGACTCGGACTCGGTTTCCAAGCAGGAAGTCGACGAGAAGACCGGTGACTACGATGCCAAGCGTGCGCTCGCCCAGGCGGCGCAGGCGAACCTCGAACGGATCCAGGCCACCAAGGGCTTCGCGAAGCTCGTCGCTCCGTTCGATGGCGTGGTCACTGCCCGCGAGACCGACACCGGCGCGTTGATCAACGCCGGCGGCGGCGGCCAGGAACTGTTCGTCGTCTCCGACACGCACAAGCTGCGCATGTACGTGAACGTGCCGCAGAACTACGCGCCCTCGATCAAGCAGGGTGCGACGGTGAAGCTTTCGGTGCCGGAATACCCGGGCAAGACGTTCGAGGGCAAGGTCGAATCGACCTCGTCGGCGATCAACGCTGCCAGCGGCACGACCCTCGTCCAGGTTGCCGTCGACAACGAAGATGGCAAGCTCCTGCCCGGTGGCTACGCCAGCGTGACCTTCGATCTTCCTGCGAATGCAGCGCTGTTCCGCGTCCCGGCCAGTGCGCTGGTCTACGACGGCAATGGCCTGCGCATCGCGGTGGTCGACGCGCAGAACAAGGTCACCTTCCGCGACGTCACCATCGCGCAGGACTTCGGCAAGACGGTGCAGCTTGCTTCCGGTGTCGCCGAAGGCGACCGCCTGATCGAAAGCCCGCCCGATGGCCTGGCCACCGGCGACACCGTGCGCGTGAGCACGCCGAAGAAGGAAGGCGCCGATCATGGCAAGGCCTGATTCCTTGCGATTCATCGCGGGTCTCGTGCTCTCGATGGGCCTCGCGGCATGCTCGTTGGCGCCGACGTACAAGGCACCCGAGGTGCCGGTGGCACCGCAGTTCGCGAACACCGATTCGCCGTGGGTGGAAGCGAAGCCCGCCGACCATCTCGACCGTGCTTCGTGGTGGACGCTGTACAGCGATCCGCGCCTGGACGACCTGCAAGGCCGGCTGCTGAAGAACAACGCCACGCTGGCGGCTGCGTACGCGCACTACCAGGAGGCGGAAGCCTTCACCAAGCAGGTGCGCGCCGGACTGTTCCCGACGTTTGGCCTCAACGCCAACGCGGCGCGTAACCGCGAGTCGGATACGAAGCCGCTGCGTGGCGCAACTTCGCCGGCGTACTACAACTCGTACACCATCGGTGGCCAGCTCGACTACGAAGTGGACCTGTGGGGACGCGTGCGTGACACCGTCACCGCCGGTACCGCCGAGCAGGCCGCGGCGCAGGGCGACCTCGCACAGGCCCAGCTGAGCCTGCAGGCGCAGCTCGCCGACAGCTACCTGCAGCTCAACGGGCAGGATCGGCAGATCAAGGTGCTGAGCGAAAGCATCGATGCCTTCTCGAAGGCCCTGCAGCTCACCCAGTCGCGCCACGAAGGCGGCATCGCCTCGGGGCTGGACGTGGCGCGTGCGCAGACCCAGGTCTCGAACGCGAAATCGCAGCTGACCCAGGCGCAGGCACAGCGTGCCGTCGTGTTGCACGCCATCGCCGTGCTGGTCGGTGACAGTGCATCGAGCTTCACCCTCGAGACGAAGGACGACGCCATGAAGGTGCCGACCATTCCGCTCGAGGTGCCGTCGGCCCTGCTGCAACGTCGCCCCGACGTCGCCGCGGCGGAGCGGCGCACCGCGGCTGCCAATGCACGGGTCGGCGTCGCCCGCTCCGCCTTCTTCCCGCAGATCACGCTGGACGGGCAGGGTGGCTGGCAGAGCGACCAGTGGGGCGGGATCGCGTCCGCACCGAACCGGTTCTGGGCGATCGGCCCGACCGTGCTGCTGAATGTGTTCGACGGTGGCCGGCGCAAGGCCGCGGTCGAATCGGCGAAGGCGGCGACCGACGAGGCGGGTGCGAAATACCGCGACGTGGTGCTGAATGCGTTCGCCCAGGTGGAAGACAACCTCACCCTGCTGCGTGACCTCGGTTCGGCACTGACCGACCAGCGTGCGGCGGCCGACGCGGCACAGCGTTCCGTCGACCTGTCGCTCAACCGCTATCGCGAAGGCGCGGTGGGCTACCTCGACGTCGTCCAGGCGCAGACCTCCGCCCTCGATGCGCGCCGCAGCGTCATCGACCTGGAGACCCGCCAGCTCCGAGCCAGCGTGGCACTGATCCGCGCCCTCGGCGGCGGCTGGCAGGCGCCCGCGCAAAGCTGATCGTGGCTTCGCGCGGAGCGCGGGGTTGTCGCCTATGATCGGCCGATGGACGACATCCTCGCGACCCAGCAATCCGCCCAGCGCCGTGACGGCACCCCGGCCGCGGCGATCCGCATCGATCGCCTCGACCGTGCCATCGGCCTGCTCGTCGACCACGCGGACGACATCGCCGGTGCGCTGAGCGACGACTTCGGCCACCGTTCGCGCGAAGGCACGCTGATCAGCGACGTGGTCTCGTCGATCGATGCGCTGAAACATGCGAAGCGGCATGTCCGCCGCTGGATGCGCCGCGACCGTCGCGGCGTGTCGCCGGCACCCCTTGCATGGCTTGGCGCGCGCGCCTGGGTGGATTACCAGCCCAAGGGCGTGGTCGGCGTCATCGCCCCGTGGAACTTCCCGTTCAACCTCACCTTCGCCCCGCTCGCCGGCATCCTCGCCGCGGGGAACCGGGCGATGATCAAGCCCTCGGAATTCACCCCGCGCTCGTCGGCGCTGATGCAGGCGATGGTCGCGAAGGCATTCGACCCCAGCGAGGTCGCGGTGGTCACCGGCGACCAGTCCGTGGCCGAAGCATTCTCGAGGCTGCCCTTCGACCATCTCCTGTTCACCGGCGCCACCTCGGTGGCGAAGCACGTGATGCGCGCCGCGGCGGAACACCTCGTGCCGTTGACCCTGGAGCTCGGCGGGAAGTCACCGGCCATCGTCGGTCGCGACGCCGATCTCGACCTGGCGGCAAAACGGCTGCTGTTCGGCAAGACGCTCAACGCCGGCCAGGTCTGCGTCGCCCCCGACTATGCACTGGTGCCGGCCGATGCGGTCGATGCCTTCGTCGACGCACTCGCACGGCATGTCGGCGCGATGTTCCCCACGGCGCGTGGCAACGCCGACTACACGTCGATCGTCAATGACCGGCACAAGGATCGCCTCGACGGCTACCTGCGCGATGCGCGCGAGAAAGGCGCGACGGTGCGCCCACTGGTTGCGTCGGGTGGCGAAGCCGGGCGCCGGGACATGCCGCCGACCGTCGTGCTCGGTGGCAGCAGGGACATGGCTGTCCTGCGCGAGGAGATCTTCGGACCGATCCTGCCGATCGTCTCCTATGGCCGTCTCGACGATGCGATCGATTACGTCAACGCAGGTGCGCGGCCGCTGGCCCTGTACTACTTCGGCAACGACCGCGCCGCGCAGGAGCGCGTGCTCGAAAAGACGGTGGCTGGCGGCGTCACGATCAACGACACCGTCGTGCATCTCACCCAGGACAACCTGCCGTTTGGCGGCATCGGACCGTCAGGGATGGGGGGGTATCACGGCTTCGACGGCTTTCGGACGTTCAGCCATGCACGCGGTGTCTACCGGCAGTCGCGTTTCGATGTCACCGCGATGCTGCGACCGCCATACGGCGACGCGATCAGGCGCGTGCTGGCCCTCAAGCTGAAACGCTGACAAGAACCGTGTAGGAGCGCGCCTGCGCGCGATTGGCCGCACGAAAAACCATGGCCGTGCGAAAAACCATGGCCGTCGGATAAACCATGGCCATGCGAAAAACCATAGCCATGCGGCAAACCGTTTTCGCGCGCAGGCGCGCTCCTACAAGGGGGTGTGTACGACGTGGCTTACAGCTTCGCGCCGAGCAGCTCTTCAAGCTTGCGCTGGTCCTTGGCGAAGTTGCGGATGCCTTCGGCGAGCTTGTCCGTGGCCATCGCGTCTTCGTTGTGGCCCCAGCGGAACTGGGCTTCGGACATCTTGCTGGACGGTGCATCGTCCTTCTTGCCGGTGTCCTTCAGGGCCAGCGGCAGGTCGGCATCGGTCTCGTCCAGGGCCTTCAGCAGGTCGGGCGAGATGGTTAAGCGATCGCAACCGGCAAGGGCCTGGATCTGGCCGATGTTGCGGAAGCTGGCGCCCATCACGATGGTCTTGTAGCCGTGGTCCTTGTAGTACTTGTAGATGCGCTGGACCGACTTCACGCCCGGGTCTTCGGCCGGCGCATACGTCTTGGTATCCGTGTTCTTGACGTACCAGTCAAAGATGCGACCGACGAACGGCGAGATCAGGAATGCACCGGCTTCGGCGCAGGCCACGGCCTGTTCGAAGCTGAAGAGCAGCGTCATGTTGCAGTTGATGCCTTCCTTCTGCAGCTTTTCCGCGGCCTTGATGCCTTCCCACGTCGAGGCGAGCTTGATCAGCACACGCTTCGGGTCGACGCCCAGCTCCTTGTACATGCCGAGCAGGCGCTTGGCCTTGGCGATGGAGGCTTCTTCGTCGAACGACAGGCGTGCGTCCACCTCGGTGGAGACGAAGCCCGGGACGATCTTCAGGATTTCGCGGCCGACCAGCACGGCCAGGCGGTCACCCGCGTCGATGAGCTGTTGGGCGCGGTCGTTGCTCTGGCCCTTGGCCCACTGCACGGCCTCGTCGATGTACTGGGAGTACTCGGGGATGCCAGCGGCCTTCAGCAGCAGGGACGGGTTGGTGGTCGCGTCCTCCGGCTTGAAGGTCTTCATGGCCGACATGTCGCCGGTGTCGGCGACGACCTTGGTTACTTTGCGCAGTTGTTCGAGTTGGCTGGTCACGTTTGCAGCTTCCGTTACCTGTGGGGAAAGGGATTGTCGCGCCATGGCGGCGACGGGGGATAGCATCCGATGGTATCGGGTTGCTTGTTCAATATAGGTCGATGGGGTCCACATCAAGAGACCAGCGGACCTTGCGGGCCGATGGCAGGGTGCCCAGGACGTGCTGCCAGGGCCGCAGGAACGCATGCAGGCGGGCGCGCGACGCGGCTTCCACCACCAGCTGGCCGCGATGGCGTCCGGCACGCAGTGGCATTGGCGCGGGCATCGGCCCAGCGAGGCGCAGGTCGCCCGGGTCGCCGATCGCCACGTGCGCTTCGTGCAGGAAGGCGTCCACGTCGGCGCGGCCGTGCGCATCCGCGCGCAGCAGCACCTGGTGCGAAAACGGCGGCAGTTCGAGCAGGCGACGTTCGGCCAGCAGCTCGCTCGCCACGGCCGCGTAGCCGCCGCGGAGCAACGCGTGCAGCATCGGGTGGTCCGGATGGTGAGTCTGCAGCAGGACGCTGCCAGGACGGCTGGCACGGCCCGCGCGCCCGGCCACCTGGACGACGAGCTGGGCCAGCCGCTCGCTCGCGCGGAAATCGACGCTGTGCAGGCCCTCGTCCACGCCGACGATAGCGACCAGGGTGAGGTTGGGCAGGTCGTGGCCCTTGGCGAGCATCTGCGTGCCGACGAGGATCGCCGGCTTGTCCTCGCGCAGCCCGTCGAGGATCTCGCCGAACGCGTCGCGCCGACGCGTGGTCTCGCGATCGATGCGCACCACCGGCACGTCGGGGAAGCGTTCGGTCAGTGCTTCTTCCAGTCGCTCGGTGCCCTGGCCTTGCGGGCTCAGGTTGGCCGAGCCGCAGGCGGGGCAGGCGGTGGGCTGGGCCTCGGTGTTCTCGCAGTGGTGGCAGATCAGCCGGCGCCGTCCGGCGTGCAGGGTCATCGGCCGTTCGCAGCGTGGGCAGTCCGCGTGCCAGCCACAGTCATGGCAGAGCAGCACGGGGGCGTAGCCACGCCGGTTGCGGAACACCAGCGCCTGCTCGCCGCGGCCGACGCAGGCCGCCACGGCATGCACCAGTGTGGGCGATAGGCCGTGGTCGAGGCGCTGGGCGCGCATGTCGACGATCTGCACCCGGGTGGGCTGCGACGCGCCAGGCCGCGCCCGCAAGACGAGGCGTTTGTAACGGCCGGCCTCCACGTTGGCGAGGCTTTCCAGCGACGGCGTGGCCGAACCCAGCACCACGGGCACGCCATGCGCGCGGGCCCGGACCAGGGCCAGGTCGCGCGCGTGGTAGCGGAAACCCTCCTGCTGCTTATAAGAAGGATCGTGCTCCTCGTCGACGATGATCAGGCCCGCCGACGGCAGCGGGGTGAACACGGCCGAACGCGTGCCGATGACGACCTTGGCCGTCCCCTCTCGGGCACGAAGCCACGCCCGCGCACGATCGCCCTCGGCGAGGTTGGAGTGCAGCACCTCGATGGTGACGCCCAGCCGCTCGCGTAGCCGGCGCACCGTCTGCGGGGCCAGGCCGATCTCGGGGACGAGCAGGAGGGTCTGCTTGCCCTCGGCCAGCGCCCGTTCGATCAGGGCGAGGTAGACCTCGGTCTTGCCGCTGCCGGTGACACCATCCAGCAGGTACGGCTGGAAGCCACCGAAGCCCTCGATCACCGCCGCCACGGCCTGGGACTGCTCTTCACTGAGGGCGGGGCCGGGCGCCGACGGGGCGGGCAGCACGGCGTCGCGCAGCTCCAGCTTCTCGACCAGCCCGGCGTCGACCAGGCGGCGCGCCGCGGCGCGCCAGTCCGGCAGCGCCTCGGCCAGCTCATCCGCGGCCCGTGGCCCGGCATGCAGCGCCTCGAGCAGGGCTGCCGAACCACCCTTGCGGCTACGCGCGTCCCTGGCGCTCTGGCCCTGCGCGGTCAGTCCCCAGACCTCGCGACCCGTGGGCGGCAGGGGGCGTGGTTCGCGCAGCGCCAGTGGCAGGGCGTTGGCGACCGCTTCGCCGGGCGCACCCGCCCAGTAATCGGCCGCCCAGGCCAGCGTGGCCAGCAGCTCGGCGTCGAGCAGCGGCGTCTCGTCGAGGACCTCGCTGACCCTCTTAAGGCGTTTGGCCCCCACCGCCGGTTCGGCGGCCGGGTCGATCACGATGCCGACCATCTCACCCCGGCCGAAGGGCACGCGCACGCGCGATCCCGCACCCGCGACACCCACCGTGGGCGGCAGGTAGTCGAACAGGGTGAGCAGGGGAACTGGCAGGGCGACGCGGAGGACGGCGGTCATGCGAGGCCTAGTTTAACGGGGTCGAGCGATTTTGCTGGTCAATGATTGACCACGGCCACATGGGGTTGGACTGCAATGGCATCCCCCGAAAGAGGAATCCGGGCTAAGTGCCCGTCCGCCGGGAGCTTTCCATGTTATCCACAAGCGCTGTGGATAAGTCTGTGGATGAGCTTCGGATGGAGGCCTTCCAGGCGCCCTGCTAGGCCGCGCGTCTTATCTTGAACACATTTTAACCAAGCTGAAATATAGCATTAAATCAACAAGTTATAAATGCATCGCCGGGAGTGTTCACTTGACCTCTGCAAATCCTTGACAAAGGCGAAGGGATCCCGCCGCCTGTGTACAACCCCCTGCCGGGTAGGAAAAAATCTTAGTGGGAACTGCCGATGACGACGGCGATGAAGAGGGCGGCCATCAGCAGCCAGAAATAGATGCTGCCTATCAACCAATACTTAAGGATAGTCATCCCCCATCCCTGGGCGTAGACCCGCTTCTGCATTAGCAGCAGGTAAACCGGTATCCAGATCCACATCGCGAACGAGACCAGGCCGATCAGGCCGCCCGCGAACCCCAGGTAGGGCGTGACGAAGCCCTTGGCGAAGCCGAGCAGGGTCAGCAGCATCAGCGACAGGAACAGGAAGGCGTGGCTTTGCAGGGCCACGATCAGGTGCTCCATGTAGAGCCGGCGGCGGAAAAGGTAGAACACCTTCAGCACCAGGGCGAACACCGGGATCATGATGAACATGGTCTGCGGGAGCACGCCGAATACGCCTTCGATGATCCGGTGGGTCGCCTCTTCCTGTTGCGGGCCGCCATTCAGCGACTGCATCACGTTGAGTTTCAGCCGCTGCAACCCGGCCGTCAGCCGGGCATTCACGGCGTCCGGCAGCCATCGGATGTCGATCTTGTCGAACCCCGACAGCACGCTGGTATGCCCGTAGCCGTCGTCGTCCTTGTCCGGATCGGTGGTCACGGCCGGGATAGGGGCGGACTGCAGCTCCGCCAGCCGCCGGTTGGCCGATTCGCGGACCAGGGTGCGCGTCGCCTGCAGCCCGGTGCGCGCCACCGAGTTCAGCTTGGGATCTTTCTCCAGGGCGACCAGCTCACGGGTCTGGTCGTCGTAAAGCTCATGGACGTCGTCCGCGGTCTTCGCCTCGGCGAACGCCGAAATGGAATCACCCTCGCCCGCATGCTTGCCCAGCTTCAGCCCGCTCAGGGCCAGGTGCATGAAGAAGAAGCACAGCAGGCAGAAGACGAACATGAGCCGGAACGGAGCGATATAGCGCACCCGGCGGCCGGAGAAATACTCCAGCGTGAGGAAGCCGGGCCGGGTGTAAAGCGGCGGGACGGTATGGACGATGCGTTCGTCCATATGGAAAAAGATGTCGCCGGCATCCTCGAGCATGTGCGACATGGGCCGCAGGACGCTGTGGATCGACTGGCCGCATCCATGGCAGAACTCGCCCTGCAGTGGCACCGTGCAATTGGCGCATAGCAAGCCGGGCGACGGCGTGACTTCGTTCATCCGCTGGGCTCCCCTGTGTTTTCCCCTTCCCGGCTGCGGATGATGGCATGGGCCCGGTTACAATGGGCGGCCCCCCAACGCACTTTTCCCGATGGCTATCGACCGCGCCCGCGCGCGTCGCGAGATCGGCGCCACCACCCGGCTGGCCCTGCCGATCGTCGCAGCGCAACTTTCTTCCGTTGGCCCGAACGTGGTCGACGCGGTGCTGGCTGGGCATCAGGGCGCGCACACGCAGGCCTCGGTGGTCACCGGGGTCAATATCTGGGTGCTGGCCATCGTCACCGGCATCGGCACGATGATGGCCGTCCCGCCGACCGTCGCCCAGCTGGACGGCGCGAACCGTCGCGGCGAGATCGGCGCGGTGTTCCACCAGGCGTTGTACATCGCCCTGGTGCTCGGCGTGCTGCTTGGCGTGGCGGTGTGGAACGCCTCGCCGCTGATGGTGCTGTTCGACGTGGTGCCCTCGATGCGCCCGGACGTGGAGGCCTTCCTCCATGCCATCGCCTTCGCCGCGCCCGCGTTGACCCTGTATTTCACCGTGCGCGGGTTGTCCGAGGGGCTATCAATGCCGCGCCCGTCGCTGTACTTCAGCCTCGCCGGTACGGTCATCCTCGCCCCGCTGGGCTACGTGCTTATGTACGGCAAGCTCGGCTTCCCGGTGATGGGCGCGCGTGGCAGCGGCATCGCCACCGGCACCGTGCTGTGGCTGGAGCTGATCGGCTTCGCCACCTACGTGCTCCACCACCGCAATTACCGTGATCTCAACCTGCGTTCGCGGATGGCGCCGCCGGACTGGGAAAAGATCCGCCAGTTGCTCCACGTCGGCGTGCCCATGGCGATCACCCTGCTGATGGAAGCGGGCCTGTTCGTCGCCGTGGCGTTGCTGATCGGCCGCCTCGGCGAGACGGTGTCCGCGGCACACCACGTGGCGCTCAACGTCGCACAGGTCGCCTTCATGGTGCCGCTGGGCGTGTCGATGGCGATCACGGTGCGGGTCGGCAACGCGGCGGGCCGTCGCGACGCCATCGGCGTGCGCTACGCGGGGATGTCGGGACTGGGCCTGGTGCTGGTCACCCAGTTGATCTCGTCCGGCATCATGATCCTGCTGCCGACGTCGATCGCCCGGCTCTACACCAACGACGTGGGCGTCATCACCATGGCGGCGCAGCTGATGTTGCTGGCCGGCGTCTTCCAGTTCGCCGACGGTATCCAGGTCGCCTCCAACGGTGCCCTGCGCGGCCTGAAGGACACCCGCGTGCCGATGGGCCTGACCATGTTGGCGTACTGGGGCGTGGGCATGCCGGTGGGCTGGTATCTCGCCTTCCCGCACGGGCTCGGCGCGCGCGGCATGTGGATGGGCCTGGTGGCTGGCCTGAGCATGGCCGCCGTGCTCCTTTTCGGACGTTTCTGGCGTAGCAGCGGCCGGCCCACCTGGCCGGTCGACGCGGGCGACGAGCCCGTGCCTTTCCACACGTGATGCCAACGGGCCGACGCGCTACGCTGCGCCCAACTAGGAAGGAAAAACCGCGATGTCGGACCCCCTGAACAGCACGCCGCCGCCCCTGCCCGGACGCCCGTCGCCGGTGCCGCCGGTGCCGCCACCCCGCCGTAACGGCTTCGGCCGGTTCCTGCGCGGGCTTGGCCGTGGCCTGAACATCACGCGGCTGGTGATTCTCAACGTGCTGTTCTTCGGCGTGCTGGCGGTGTTCTTCCTGCTGGTGTTCGTCGGCAAGCGCTCCAGCCAGGTCGACGACCACACGGTGCTGGTCCTTGCGCCGGACGGCGCGCTGGTGGAGCAGTACAGCGCCGATCCGCTGTCGCGCGCCATCTCGCGGACGTCGGGCGACGGCACGAAGCAGGTCCAGGTGCGTGACCTGGTCCGCGCCATCGACAGTGCCGCGAAAGACAGCCGGATCAGCCGCATCGTCCTGCGCACCGACAAGCTGCAGGCTGGCGGCTTCGCCGCGTTGCGCGAAGTCGGTTCCGCGCTGGACCGCTTCCGTGCGGCGGGCAAGCCGGTGGTCGCCTGGGGCGTGAGCATGGAGCAGGGCCAGTACTACCTGGCCGCCCATGCCGACAAGATCTACATCGACCCGCAGGGCGGCGTCATGGCCACCGGCCTGGCCAACTACCGTCTGTTCTACAAGGACCTGCTCGACAAGCTCGGCGTGCAGGTGCACCTGTTCCGTGTCGGCCAGTTCAAGAGCGCGGCCGAGCCGTTCATCCTCGACCATGCCTCCCCCGAGTCGAAGGAAGCCGATGCCTACTGGCTGGGCGGCCTGTGGACGACGTGGATCGATGAAGTGGCGAAGATGCGCCATCTGCAGCCGGATGCGCTGCGCGCGGATGTCGACGGCCTGGCCGAGCGCGTGCGTGACGCGAAGGGCAGCCTCGCCCAGCTCGCCGTGGACGAAAAGCTTGTCGACGGTATCGCCACCGACGAACAGCTGGTCGAGATGCTGCGCAAGCAGGGCGTCCCGGCCGGGCGCAAGGACGTCGGTTTCCGCCATGTGGAAATGGGTGGCTACCTCGCCGACCGCGGCCTCAACACGGTCGACATGTTGCAGACCTCGCCCGGCGTGACCGTGGTCGTCGCCGAAGGCGAGATCACTGGCGGCAAGCAGGCACAGGGCACCATTGGCGGGGATTCCACCGCCGCACTCATCCGGTCGGTCCGCCAGGACCAGCGCACGCGCGCCCTCGTCCTGCGCGTGAACTCGCCGGGCGGCGAAGTGTTCGCGGCGGAGCAGATCCGGCGCGAAGTGGAGCTGACTCGCGAAGCAGGTATTCCGGTGGTCGTTTCGATGGGTGACGTGGCCGCCAGCGGCGGCTACTGGATCTCCATGAATGCCAACCGGATCTATGCCGAGCCGAACACCATCACCGGTTCGATCGGCATCTTCGGCATGTTCTTCAGCGTGCCGGATACGCTGTCGAAGATCGGCGTGAAAAGCGACGGCGTAGGCACCGGCCCGCTGGCCGGCGCCTTCGACATGACTCGTCCGCTCGACCCGAAGGTCGGGGTGCTGATCCAGAGCATCATCGACAAGGGTTACCGCGACTTCGTCGGCAACGTCGCCAAGGCGCGCGGCAAGGATTTCGCCGCCATCGACAGCATCGCGCAGGGTCGGGTGTGGACGGGCGAACAGGCTATGCAGCGTGGCCTCGTCGACAAGCTCGGCAACCTCGACGACGCCATCCGCGACGCCGCGCAGGAAGCGAAGCTGGGCAGCGACTACCACGTGCGCTACGCGGAGAAGCCGATGGGCGCCTTCGAGCGCTTCCTCACCAGCGTCGGCGACAGCCCCGAGGCACGCGTGGCGATGTCCTGGGGCATGCAGATGCCGTCGTGGGTGGCCGCGTTGCCGAAGCTCGCGCCCGAGTTCGCGCTGTTCCGCGGCGCCGAAGCCGGCAAGCCGCACATCTACGCCTACTGCTTCTGCTCGCCTCGCTGACGTAACTCGCGCCTACTGCTCCTGGGCCTCGATCGCCTTGCGCTGGTCGGCGGCCTGCTTGTCCACGACCTTCTGCACGTCCTGCGCCTTCTTTTTCTGCGCCTCCATGTCGTCCCACGGCGTGGCGGCGCGGGCCTGCGGCGCCGGCGGTTCGGCAGGCTGCGGCGGCTTCGAGCAGCCAACGCAAAGGGCAAGCAAGGCAAGCGGCAAGGCAAGGCGGATCATGCGACGTTCTCCCCAGGACACCCCGAGTCTAGCCCGCCCCCTGTAGGAGCGCACCCGTGCGCGACCATGCCCGCGACCCCGCCCGTGCCCGCGACCACCCTACAGCGTCCGCACCCCAAAAAAACCCTCGTGCCGCGCCACCTCGATATCCCACCCAAACAGCACACTAAGCTCACCATCCGCGAGCAGTCGTTCCTTGGGCCCTTCGGCATGCAAGCGCCCGTCGCGCAGCATCACCACGTGGCCGATTTCCGGCACGATCTCCTCCACGTGATGGGTCACCAGCAGCAGCGTCGTGCCCTCCCGGGCCAACTGCCGGAGCAGGTCGAGGAAACGCCGCCGGGTGCCCGGATCCAGGCCCGCACAGGGCTCATCGAGCAACAGCGCACGCGGGCGATGGACCAATGCGCGAGCGATCAGCACGCGGCGTGCTTCGCCGGTGGAAAGGGTCGAGACGTCGCGTTCGGACAGGTGCGCCGCACCCACGCGCTCCAGGGCCTGCGTGGCCCGCTCGCGCATCCCCGCGTCGACCACGTGGTCCAGACCGAGCGTCATCGATGCGAAGAAGCCCGAGAGCACCGTATCGATGGCGCGTTCGTGCGTAGCCTCGAATTCCCGGCGCAGGTCCGACGACACCACGCCAAGCAATGATCGCAGCTCGCTGACACTCCAGCGGTCACGCCCGAAGACGCGCACCACCGGCGTGCCGTCGTCGTGCACCAGGGGATACAACCGTCGTTCGACCAGCTTCACCAAGGTGGACTTGCCCGAGCCGTTCGGCCCGAGGATGGCGGTGTGCTGGCCCGCGGCGATGTCGAGGGTGAGCCGGTCGAGCAGCGTGCGCCCCTCGCGCACCACGGTGGCACGGTCGATCGAAAGTAGGGGCGTCGAAGCATCCATCTACCGAGCATACCCAGCCACATGCGGGCCGCGCTACGATCCACCCATGAACGAATCCCTGCACCCCCGCCTCGCTGCATGGCGCCTCGATGGCCGCACCGCCCTCGTCACGGGCGCGAGCAAAGGCATCGGCTACGCCTGCGCCCGTGAGCTCGCCGCCCTCGGCGCCGACATCCTGATGGTCGCCCGCGACGAGGACGCCCTCGACGAAGCCTGCGAAGAGCTTGCCGAGGAATGCCCGGACGTAGAGATCCTGGCGATGGCTGCCGACCTCACCGATCACGAGGATCGGCTCGCCGTGTTCGACTGGATCACCGACCTCGACGTCGACCTTTCGATCCTGGTCAACAACGTCGGCGGCAACATCGTCAAGCCGACGCTGGAATACACGGCGGCGGAATACCACGGCATCTTCGAACTCAATGTGTTCTCGGCCTACGAGATGTGCCGCCTCGCGTACCCGCACCTTGTCGAGCACACGCACGCGGCGATCGTGAACGTCGGCTCGGTGTCCGGCATCCGCCATGTACGTACCGGTTCGCCCTACGGCATGACCAAGGCCGCGATCCACCAGCTCACCCGCAACCTCGCCTGCGAATGGGGCGAAGACGGCATCCGCGTCAACGCCGTCGCACCGTGGTACATCCGCACCCAGCGCACGGACTCGGCCCTGGCCGATTCCGAATACCTCGACGAGGTGCTCGACCACACGCCGATGGGCCGCATCGGCGAACCCGAGGAAGTCGCTGGCGCCGTGGCCTTCCTCTGCCTGCCAGCATCGAGCTACGTCACCGGCGAAATCGTCGGCGTGGACGGCGGGTTCCTCCGTTACGGTTTCTGATCCACCCTGGCCAACGATGATAAGGATCGTCATGCGCGCAACACGATGGGTTCTGTTCCTGCTCGCCAGCCTCGGCGCCCATGCGGCACACGCCGCGGCCTGCCCCGATCCGAAGACGCTCGACGCCATCGCGAAGATGGGCAGCGTGTACATCGGCGAAATGCACGGCACGAACGAAACGCCTGCGTTCGTGCGATGCGTGGTTGAACATGACATCGCAAAGGGCATGCATCCGACGGTCGCGCTTGAGCAGCTGTCACCTGCACGTGACCTGCACTGGCCGGGATGGTCCCAGCCCGATGGCCGTGCGTCGAAAGCGATGGCTGGGTTGATCGGCTGGCTCGATGGCCAGGAGAAAGCCGGGAAGCTGACGATCGCCTGGTTGCTCGACCGTGCGACGAATGACCTTCCTGCCTCGCAGGACAAGCGGGACCAGTACATGGGCGAAGATCTTGCGCCGCTGGTCGCCAGGGGGCTGGTGATCGCCTATACGGGAAGTGCTCACGCCCAGAAGTCGCAGCACATGGGCGCGGACGTGAAGCCGTCGGGCGCCTATGTCGCCGACACCATGCGGCACATCATGGTCGCCCCGGCGCACGACGGCACGACATGGGCGTGCCTCGGGCCGTGCGGCGTGCACCCGTTGCATGGCGTCGCATCGCTCGAACCCGGCAAACTCCTGGCCGTGGACGCTTCCAGGCCGGACCAGTGGCAGGGTTACGACTACATCTACGCCGTGCCGTCGTTCTCGGCATCGCTACCGCAGCTCGATGCTAGCCACATCCCTGCAGCTGCCCCCGCAACGCCGCATCCTTAGCATCGAGCGGCGCGCGTTCGCTCTTGAACGCATTGCGGATGGCTTTCTGGTTGGCGTCGGACTCGCCGCGCAGGGCCTGGCAGGTTTCCGCCGGCGACATGGCCCGGCACTGGTCCTGTACCCAGACGTAGTTGCTGGTGGCGACCGCCGCCGCGTTGCCCTTGCCGCGATTCAGTTCGGGGAACGACGAGACGGCGGCGTTCGGGCTGCCGTAGGTCGAGGCGAGCGGGTTGTTCGCGACGCCGAGCACGCCGAACGGTGCGGTGTAGGGCTCGGGGTGGCCGTTGCTGCTGGTGTAGGTCGCCCCGTCGGTGGCGCGGGTGCACAGGTACAGCATGGGTATGGGCGGCGCCGGGCGGGTGGGCTCGGGGGCGTCCGCAGCGTTGTCATCGTCCCTGGGTGGCGCCGACGGCATCGGGGCGACACGGCCGTCGGCCGGCGCGGAATCGACCAGCTGGATCACTTCCTGCTTTTGCTGCTTCGCGCAGGGGGTCTGCTGGTAAGTCGGCTGGCCGTTAACCACGCATTTGTAGACTGTGGTGGCGTGGAGCGGGGTGAGTGCGAGGATGGCTGGGAGGGTTATGGCTAGCAGGATTGGCAGGCTTTTCGGGCGCTCGGGCGCTGAGGGGGATGCTTTCGCGCGCGGGCGCGCTCCTACAGGAGAAGGGTGGGGGCGGGGGGTGGGCACGTCAGAACTCGACGACGTGCTCTTCAGAGGCGAAGCCGAGGGTCATGGCGCCTTCGCCGACGTTGACCATGCCGGTGATGCTCATCGGGCATTCGAGGATCTCGACACCGGCATCGCCGCAGATGCGGACCAGGCCGGTATAGCCGGGCAGGTTGCGCATCTCGTCGAGCTCGCCGCCGTAGCTCAGCGACAGCGACGGCACGAGCAGGCCGGCCTGCACGCGCTTGGAGGCGTATTCGAACAGCACCTGCGCACCGTGTTCGAAGCCGCGCACCTTGCCGACCGGGCCGGTCTCGCCGCGGTGTGCACGCAGGATCGGCTTGATGTCCAGCGCCGTACCCAGCATGGAACTGAGGAAGCTGACGCTGCGGTCGCCCTTGCTGCGGGCGCGCGAGCGCAGGTAGTTCAGGTCGCGCGGCAGCATGTAGCCGTACGAGCAATCGGCGATGTGCGCGGCGCGTTCGCGCACTTCGGCGGGCGACTTGCCGGCCTGGATCATGCGCACGGCTTCGGCCACGGCGGGCGCCGCGCCAGCGAAGATGTTGCGGGTATCCACCACGCGCATCAGGAACGGCCCGGTGATGCCAGCGGCTTCACGGATCGGCCGGTAGTTCTTCAGGATGGCGAAGCTGGCCTTGATCACGTTGTCGTGGATCGGGCTGCGCGTGGCCATGATCGTGAGGCAGACGACGCAGTCGAACTCCTTCACCATCCGGTCCAGGAAGAGGTTCTGCACGTCTTCCACGCTGCTCGGCTCGGTTTCGGCCGAGTGGCTGCGGCTGCCGAGCTTCTGCTCGCGGAAGCGCAGGATTTCGGACGGGTCGCGGTCGTCCTTGAACTTCTGCCCATCGACCCGGATCGCGATCGGCATCACCGCGATGCCATTGCGTTCCACGAAGTCCTGCGGCACGTCGACGGCCGCATCAATCGCTACACCGATCCGCATCGGTCCTACCCCCATTCCTGTGGGCCCGGACGGACCCTGCGGCGCCCGGCGCGCCCACTGCGCTCCACTCACTCCGCTGCGCCGGATGCTACACTCGCGGCGATGAATTTGGCATCTTGCCGGCGTGGCGTCGCCGGTAACCGCGCCGGCCATGGCCCCCACGGGGCC
Organism: Bacillus sp. NP157; assembly: GCA_018889975.1. Lineage (NCBI taxonomy): Bacteria > Bacillati > Bacillota > Bacilli > Caryophanales > Bacillaceae > Bacillus > Bacillus sp. NP157. The sequence goes on along the minus strand of CP076546.1, from coordinate 3,413,782 downwards.
ACCTTTGCCGTCGGCGCACGCGCACCGGGCTCCCCATGAAAACCAAGAACGAGATCACCTCCAACTGGCTGCCGCGCTACACGGGCACGCCACTGGACGGCTTTGGCGAGCACATCCTGCTCACCAACTTCGGCCATTACGTCGAGCGCTTCGCCGAGGAAAACGGCGTGGAAGTGCACGGCCGCGACCGGCCCATGCCCAATGCCACGGCCGACGGCATCACCCTCATCAACTTCGGCATGGGCAGCCCCAATGCCGCGACGGTGATGGACCTGCTCAGCGTCATCCAGCCGAAGGCGGCGCTGTTCCTCGGCAAGTGCGGCGGCCTGAAGCGGAAGAACGCGATCGGCGACCTGATCCTGCCAATCGCCGCCATCCGCGGCGAAGGCACGTCCAACGACTACATGCCGCCGGAAGTGCCGGCCTTGCCTGCCTTCCAGTTGCAGCGCGCGGTGTCGACCATGGTCCGCGACCTGGGCCACGACTACTGGACGGGCACGGTGTACACCACCAACCGCCGCGTCTGGGAGCACGACGAGGCCTTTAAGGAATACCTCAGAAAGACCCGCAGCATGGCAATCGACATGGAAACCGCCACGATCTTCGCGGCCGGCTTCGCCAACCACATCCCCTGTGGCGCGCTGCTACTGGTCTCCGACCAGCCGATGATCCCCGAGGGTGTGAAGACCGAAGCCAGCGATGCCACGGTGACCGCCAACTTCGTCGAGAAGCACATCAAGGTCGGCGTCGAGGCGCTCAAGCTGGTGCGCCGCCACGGCCGCAGCGTCAAGCATCTTCGCTTCGAGTCCGAAGAGGCCTGAGCAGGGCCAGCGCCTGGCTCAGCGCCAGGCAGCCGGCCAGGCCCAGCAGCCAGGGCTGGCGCAGGGTCTCCAGCGCGTGCTCGTTGGTGAACACCAGCGGCACGGCGCTGGCCAGCAGGATGGCCAGCAACACGCCGATCAGCCAGGCCTCGAGCCGCGCCGGCTGCCCGGCGGCACGCCGGCGGGCCTCAGCGACGTCGGCGACGCGCCCGGCGAACCCCGCCGGCAGCGTCGGCCCCACGTCGGTGCCCGCGGCGCGCAGCACGGCGGCGTAGCGGCCTTCGCCGCGCTCCTGGGCCTGCCACTCGCGCTCGGCGGCGGGGTCGTTGCGAAAATCGATGTCTTTCATGGCGTGACTCCCATGGGCGGGGCCAGTGCTCCGCGCAGGCGCAACCGCGCGCGGAACAGGTGGCTCTTGATCGTACCCGTCGCCATGCCGGTGACCACGGCGATCTCGGCGACGGACAGTTCATCCAGGTGGTAAAGCGTCAGCACGGTACGTTGTGTCGGTGGCAGCCTGTCGATGGCCGCGTGCAGCAGGGTGTCCAGCTGCGCCTGGCCGATATCGCCCTCCAGGTCGCTGCCGTCGCCCAGGTTGTCCAGCGGCGACGCGCCGTCTTCGTCCTCGCCCAGGTCGGCGATCGGGATCCGCTTGCGTTCGAGGTGGCGCAGGGCCACGTGATAGGCCACGCGACCGATCCATGCACGCAGCGGACTTTCATGGCGGAACTGATGCAGGGTCTGGTGCACGCGCAGGAACACTTCCTGGCAAAGCTCGGCCGCATCCTCGGGCTGGCGGACCATGCGCTGGACGATGTGCCAGCACAGGCCCTGGTACGCCCGCACGAGGCGCGCGAACGCCCCCGGCTCATTGGCCAGCACGGCATCCACCAGCGCGCGGTCCTCGGTCATGTCACGGCATCGTCCATGGGAATAGGGATACGGCCCGGCGCCGGACGGTTGCACTGCAACCGGATCGCCACCCACCGTATCCATGAATCCAAGACCAGCCCATCTCCCGGAGCCCGCCCCATGGATATCGACTTTACCGCCATCGCCTTCTTCGCCGCGATCGTCCTGCCGATCAAATGGATCATCGACGCCCGCTTCCGCCACAAGATGATCCAGGCAGGCCTCACCGGTGACCTGCAACGCCAGTGGTTCGACACCGAGATCAACCAGCGCCGGCAGTCCTCGCTCCGCTGGGGCAGCGTGCTGGTGCTCGTGGCGATCGGCTTCGCCATCGTGCAGATCGCGGGCTGGCAGGAAATGAATGCCGCCGCGGTGGCCGTGCTGGTCGCCACCACGGGCCTGGGCCACCTCCTGTACGTCGGGGTATCGCGCCGGTTCGCCTGAGCCGGCCAGCCGGTTTTTCAGAAAGTTCCGATTGGCCGCACACCCTGCAACGCTTACGCTGGTGCCTTTCCACGCGCAGGGAGTTTGCATGCGGCCTGTTCACCTGATGCTGGGCGTCCTCGTGACGCTCATCTGGGGCAGTAACTTCTCGGTGATCGAACTCGGCCTGCGCGCACTCGATCCCTTCGTGCTGACGACGCTGCGCTTCGCCTTCACCGCCTTGCCCCTGGCCTGCTTCCTCCGCCGCCCCCGCGAAGTACCCATCCTCGCGCTGGCGCTCTACGGCGTGCTGTTCGGCGCCGGACTGTGGGGCACCGTCAACATCGCCATGTCCCTCGGCATGTCGCCCGGCCTGTCCTCGCTGGTGCTCCAGTTCACCGCCTTCCTCACCGTCGTGTTCAGTGCGCTCGTCTTCCGCGAAGCCATCCGGGCACCCCAACTGATCGGCATGCTGCTCGGCATCGCCGGCCTCGTCATCGTGATCCACGCGGCACCCGGCAACGCACCCACCACCGGCACAGCACTGGTCCTGCTCGCCGCGCTCAACTGGAGCCTGTGCAACCTCATCGTCAAACGCTACCGCCCCGCCGACATGCTCGCCTTCATCGTGTGGACCAGCGCCTTCGCCACGCCGGCACTTGTCGTGCTCACCCTCGTCGCCCGAGGGCCCTCCGGCTTCGAAGCACTGCCAACGACGATCACCTGGCCCGCCATGGGATCCGTCCTGTTCCAGGCATACATCACGACCGTCTACGGCTATGCGGTCTGGAACTACCTGATGAAAACCTACCCCGCAGCCTCCGTCGCACCGCTGTCGCTACTGGTCCCCGTATCAGGCATGGCAACCGCACGGCTGGTTTTTGGCGAAACGTTTCCATCGGTCGTGTGGATCGGCGCGGCACTGATCCTGATGGGAATCGGCGTGTTCGTCGTGGGGCCGGGGATCGCGGCGAGGCGTAGGGCTGCGTGAGGTCTATCGGTCCTGCGTTGGAACAAAGCGCCGTTTGCGCGCGAAACGTTTGAGGTCTCGTGGTGAGGGTGCACGCATGTTGCGGCTGCGCCGCCATGTTTCTGGTTCGCGCGCAGGCGCGCTCCTTGTATCTTGGCGGTGCCTCCCATCCGGGGGGTGTGCGAAGGATTCCGGGGAGGCCGCGCGCTCCTTGAAGCAGGATGTTCCTGACTTCGCCTGTAGAGTGGCCCCCCGCCCCATTGCCAACTGCGGAGAGTATCCAGAAGCCCGCGAGGGACTTCGCATACAAGGTTGCAGGGGCAAAAAATGCGGGGTCGGGGAGCCGGATCCATTCTCACGCTAACTCGCGGAGGATGTAAGGGATGGTCATGTCGATCGGATTGGACGTCAGCGCGCGCGACTGCGCCGTGGCCTCGTATGACAACGGCAAGGGTGTTGCGCTGGGGAAGTTCGAGCAAACCCCGGCAGGACATGCACGGCTGGCCAGGAAGCTTCTGGATTTACGGCCTTCCTGGGTGGTGATGGAAGCGACCGGGATCTATCACCTGGACCTGGCCATCGCGCTGGATCGGGCTGGATTGCCGGTCTCGGTCATCAACCCGCGCAGTGCCAAGCGGTTCGCCCAGCTCAAGCTCAAGGGCACCAAGACCGACACGATCGATGCGGGGTTGCTTGCCGAGTATGGCGAGGCGCTCAAGCCGGCACGCTGGATCGCACCGGAGCAGGCGGACCTGGCCCTGCGGGACCTGGGACGGCAGGTGAACCGGCTGTTGGGGGAGCGGGTCCGCGCGAAGAACCGCCTGCACGCCCTGACTGCCAAGAAGGGCACGCATGTGCTGCTGCTCGAGGACGAAACCGAGGCCGTCGCCACCCTCGATCGGCGCATCGAACGCCTGCGCGGTGCGATGCGCCAGCAGATCGACACCGATCCGGTGCGCCAAGCCCAGCTTCGCCACATGACCGCAGCCCCGGGCATCGCCGAGGTCTCGGCGATGGCGGTACTCGCTGAACTGGCCATGCTTCCCAGCACTATGAAAGCGCCGCAGGTCAGCCGCCATGCGGGCCTGGACGTTTGTCACACCCAATCGGGCACGAGCGTCCACGGACGGCCGCGGCTAAGCAAGGGCGGAAACACCTACCTGCGCGCAGGCATGTACATGCCTGCGCTGGTTGCCGTGCGCTACGACCCCTTGGTCAAAGCCTTCTACGAACAGCTGCTTCGTCGCGGAAAGGCCAAGCGCCAGGCCCTCGCGGCAGTCATGCGCAAATACCTCACCGGGCTCTGGGCTTGCCTGCGCGACAACGAAAACTTCGACGTCACCAAGCTTTTTAGCCCAGAGCACCTTAGGCAGGGTTGACCGGGAAGAGAGTATCTACAAAAGCGCCGCCGCGTACCCGGCTGTCCCACCCAGCTCGCGGCAATGCTGAAGAGAGCCCTCGGTGCCTACCCTCGAGGCGAGTTCCGCACAAGCGAGCAGCCGAAGGCTAATCAAATACATGGGCCGCGGCTGCGGCCAACCCTGTCGAGCGCGGAGGACCTGTCTGAGCAGCGAGGGTAGGCACCGAGGGCTGTCCTGCGACCACGCATGAGCGCCGCGCGGGAGGCCATCGCGCGCAGGCGCGCTCCTACAGGGCCGAGGTTCGGCCGGAGGCCGTCAGGCATGGTCGCGACGCGGCAACCGCATAAAAAAAGCCGCCCGTGGGAGCGAGCGGCGATCTGGGGGAGATTTGCAAAGCGGCGCGGGAGGGAGTCCCGCGCGCCTTGTCTTCTTGTGATGGATCAATCAGAGCGAGAAGTCATACTCGGCAGAAACCTGCACGTAACGCGGAGACTGGAAGCTCGTCGGAACCTTGTACGTGCTATCGGTCAGCGGCGCGCCGTTCGGGTCTTCGCCCACTTCGTTGATCGTCGTCGTGTGCTGCTTGTTGAACACGTTGAACACGCTAGCCGAAAGCGTCACGCCACGCGCCCAGACCGGCTTGTACGACGCATTCAGGTCGATGTTCCAGTACGACGGCGTACGACCCACCGAACCACGCTTCACGATCATGCCATCGCAGTACAGGTACGCACCCGAGCCGTAACCACCGTTAACCACGGCATCGATCGGGTTCAGGCCATAGCAGTTCTCCGGACGACCGGTCTGGAACACGCCATTCGCGCCCACCAGCCACTGGTCGGTGATCTGCCACGCACCGTAGACCTTGAACGTGTGCTTGCGATCGTTCGGCAGGTAGCCATTCGAACCAGCCATGATTTCCGGATAGTCGAACAGTTCGGTCGTGCCGGTATCGGCCTGGCCGTTGCTCGAATCCACGCCGCCTTCCGAGTTGCCGCGCAGGTGCGACCACACGTACGACGTCTTCAGGTACCAGGTGTTGTCGAAGTTACGCTCGGCCGTCAGCTGCAGGGCTTCATACGCGCGCTTGTACTTCGGCTCGCCGACGTCGTCACCGGTGAGGTGGATGTTGTACAGCGTGTTCGTGGCATCCACCGGCGTACGCAGGGTCACCGCGCTACCCGGGTTGAAGATGTAGCAGCCCGGCACGTTCGACGCTTCCGGGGTCAGGCTGGTGGTATCGAGGTTCAGGCCGTACTGCGCATTCGCGGCCTTGGCGATCGGACGGAAGTCGCACGAGTCATCGATGCCGGTGAGGATGCGACGGTAGACCGCCTTCACGCCGAGGGTCCAGTCCTCGACCTGCTGCTGCGCACCGAGGATGAACTCACGCTGCTTGAACGGCTTGAGGTCCTGGGTCGCCACGGCGGTCGGGTTCGGCACCACGCCCGCTTCGCCGTTCGCATAGGTCGTGCCCGTGCGTGCCGGGAAGGCGTTGGCGTAGGCGTCGGTGAGCGGCCCCAGGCCCAGCGGGGCGCCGGTAAGCGGATCCACGCCCGTGTAGCTGAAGTACTTGAGCTGGTACAGCGAAGCCGATGCACCACGCAGGGCCACGTTGCCATCCAGCGGCAGCGAGTAGTCGCCGGCGCTGCCGTAGATCTTCAGCGTGGAATCACCGTGGACATCCCACGAGAAGCCGAGGCGCGGCTGCCAGCTGTGCACCTGCTTCACGTACGTCTGGCCGAGGCTGTTCGTGTTCTCGAACGCATCGTTGCGAACGCCCAGGCGCGCCATGAAGTTGTCGGTGATGTGCCAGTTGTCCTGCAGGTAGTAGGACTTCTGCGTGATGCCGACCTTGGCGCCGGTGGCGAAGATCGTCTGGCGGACGACGCTGTCGGCCGGATCGAGGCCCGGATCATGGCCCAGGATCGACGCCGGGATCGAGCTGTAGGTGTACAGCGCACCGCCTTCATAGGCAGTGCCGGTATCGGTCTGGAAGTGGTCGCGTGCCCAGCCACCCTTAATTTCGTGGTCGCCGATGTGGTACTCGAGGTCGATGCGGCCTGCTTCGCGCTTGTCTTCACCGTTCGGCGTGTTCAGCGAACCGGCGAACGAGCAGTGCGGGTAACCGGCGGCACCGTTGTTGACCGGGGTGCGCGAGTCGGTGATCGACGGGCAACCCGGCGAGTTGGCGGCGTCGAAGATGTTGCCGTCGTACGTCTCGACGATGCCGTTGGCGGCCGTGGCCGTGCTGACGCGCTTGTTGGTGCTCTTGCCGAACTGGCCGGTCAGGGTCAGGTCGTCGGTGATGTAGTTGGTGTACTTCAGGATGTTGGTCATGCCACCACCCTTGTTGTAGACCTGGCCCAGGTAGTCGTCGCGATGCGGCTGGCCGTTATCGTCGTACTCGTAGCCGTAGACGCTCTGCTGCTGCGTGGTGGTATCGCTGAAGCCGGTGTACTCGAGGATGTTGCTCTCGTTGATGTTCCAGTCCAGCTTCACCAGGTAACGCGGATCCTTGATGGTGGTCTTGTTGTAGTTGCCGCCACCCGTGGTGTCGCCGTAATGCTCGTCAGCCGTGCGCGTGCCGCCGACCAGGGCGAACATGAACAGCTTGTCCTTGATCAGCGGGCCGCCCAGCCAGGCGTTCCAGCGCTGGCCGAAGTCGGTCGCGTTACCGGAGCCGTTGTTACCGACCACGTAGTTGCTGTTGTGACGGTTGTTCTGCAGCAGCGAACCGTTCTTCAGGTAAATGTTCGGCTGGTTGGCCTGCAGCTGGTACGGGTTCCAGGTGAAGTCGATGCCACCCTGCCAGGTGTTCGTGCCGCGCTTGGTATTGACCGAGATCACGCCGCCGGTCGAGTTGCCGTACTCGGCGCCGTAGCCACCGTCCTGGATGTCTTCCGAGTCGATCGCTTCGAACGGAACCTGCGAGTAGGTCAGGCTCTGGAAGAAGTTGGTGACGTTGAAGCCGTTCACGTAGTAGCTGTTTTCAGCCACCGACGCGCCACCGAACGAGGCAAGGTTGCCGAACGCGCTGTCACCCTTCGTCGCACCCGGTGCGAGCAGGGCCACGGCGGTCTGGTTGCGTGCCAGCGGCAGCTGCTTGATCTGCTCCGCAGTCATCACGGTGCTGGTCTGTGCCGAAGCGACGTCGATCGGCGGCAGCGCATTCGCGCTGACCGACACGGCGCCGAGGTCTTCGGCGTTCGCCGCCGTCGCACTGCCGGCCGGCGCGGTCAGGTTCACGTTGAAGCCCTGGCCGGCCACGACCTGCACGTCGCGCGTGGTCGATGCCGCGCCACCGCTGGTGGTGACCTTATAGCTACCCGGCGGCAGCGAGACGATGTTGAAGCGACCGTCGTTGCCGACCGTTGCCGAACGGCTGACGCCGCTGCCGCTGTTGGTTGCGGTGATCGTGCTGCCCGGCTGGGCGGTACCGAAGATGCTGCCTGCGGTGCTCTGTGCGAGCGTGGCCGTGCTGGCGACGCCGAGTCCGATCGCCACGGCGAGCGCGAGCGCGCGACGAGTGGCTTGCCTGTAGGTGTGACGCGTTTCCATCAAATCTCCCCGGCCAATGGCCAAATGGTGCAAACCGCGCCGCACGCCATGGCAAGGCGAGCGGCCGGAGTGGTGGGTGGCTATCCGGGCCCCTTATGGCGTCGACTCCTCCAAATCGATTCGCCGCCGTCGCATTAACGAAACTGCAACAAGCAGGCGAAACCTATGCCGTGCGCAGGGCGCACTCAATGCCTGATTCATGAACGTAGGGATTTGGATGGCTTGCGCATCGCGCATTCGCAAGGTTCAACGCGATGCCCTGTCGGCGCGAGCGCGCGCCGTTGGGAGAAAGGTGCAAAAACGGAAGTAAAAACTTGCGTGAATGGTGCGGGCGAACATAAAACAAGTTTCATCATTCGCAGGCTGCTACACAGCAATTTTACGTACAAAAACAGGCTTTATGAACGAAAGCGCGCCGAAAGACGGGCAAAAAAATGGCCGCTCCCTTCCAAGAGAGCGGCCAAGATCCGGGGAAATGCAGCTGTTTTTGTTATGCGCTAAGCAACATCAGAGGGTGAAGTCGTAACGCGCGCCAAGGCGAACGTAACGCGGGTCCTGGAACGAGCGGGCACGCTTGTACTGCGGGTTGGCCAGGCCGGATGCGAGCTCGCCGGTTTCGTAGTACTGGGTGACTTCCTGCTTGCCCAGCAGGTTGAACACGTCGACCGTGAACGACAGTTTGTGGTCGGCGAACAGCGGCTTCCAGGCGGCGCTCATGTCCAGCGTGTACGTCCAGGGCGTGCGGCCGAAGCTGCCACGCTGGGCAGGCTCGCCGTTGCACCAGAAGTAGTTGTTGCCGTAGCCGTACGGATCGCCACCCGCCGACAGCGGACGCGTGCCAAGGCAGCTGACCGGTGCGCCCGAGGTGATGCGGGTGACGGTGGAGAACTGCCACTCGTCCGTCGGTGCATACGTACCGTAGACGCGAAGCTGGTGCTTGTGGTCGTTCGGCAGGTCGCCATTGGTGTTTTCCATGATCGCCGGGAAATCCCAGCTTTCAGTGGTCGACACGTCGGCCTGGACGATGTTCGAATCGAGCTGGCCTTCCGAGTTACCGAAGCTACGCGAATACGTGTAGTCGATCTTGCCGTACCACTTGTCGCTGAACTGGTGTTCGGCGTACAGGTCGAGCATATAGTACGCACGCTTCGGCTTCGGGAAGCCCATGTCCTTGGCGCTGAGCGGCACGTCGAGGTACTGGCCATCGGCCGGCGACAGCACGATGGTGTTAGCGCGGCCCGGGTTGAACAACCAGCAGCCCGTGCTTCGGCCGATGCCGGCCTTCACTTCGTCGCTCAGGCCGTTCGCATCGCCCCAGGCCTGGATCGGCGCCGGATCGCAGGTATCGTCGATCAGGCTGCGCAGCTTGCGGTACATGGCCTTCGCGCCGACCACCCAGTTGTCCTGCAACTGCTTGTCGAAGCCGAGGATGTACTCGTCCTGGTAGTACGAGTGCAGCTGCTTCGCCGACACGGTCTTCGCATCCGGCGGCACGCCGTTCGCACCGTTGAGGTAGTACGTGCCGGACGCCGTACCTTCGATCAGGCCGGTGGGAACACCGGTGGCGGGATCGATGCCGGTGAAGCCGAGGAACTGCGACGGATAGCTCGACGGGCCCGCACCGCGGATAGCCACCGAGGTGGGCAGGCCGAGGTGGTAGCGGCCCGCGTTGGCGTACACCTTCAGCGAGCTGTCGCCGTACACGTCCCACGACACGCCCAGGCGCGGATCGAGCTGGTGGCGCGAGCGGGCATAGGCTTCGCCGACGCCGTTGTAGTTCGAGAACTGCTCGTTACGCAGGCCGATGTACGAATGCCAGCGATCGCTGATCTGCCAGTTGTCTTCCGCGAACTGCGAACGCTGGTTCGTGCGTGCCGACGTACCGGTGGTCAGGGCCGACGAGTTGACGTAGTAACCGTTCGGGAAATTCGCCGGGTTGTACAGGCCCGGGTCGAGGCCGAGGTTGATCAGGCGCTGGCGGATGACATCGCCGTTGCCCACGTCTTCGTACGTATACGTGGTGCCGCCCACCGGGATGGCGCCCGAGGTAGCGCGCAGCACGTAGTTATCGACACCGGCGCGAAGGTCGTGGTCACCCAGGCGGTATTCGATGTTCGCGCTCCAGCCCTTCGTGCTGTCTTTCGCGCCCGGGAGCAGGGTGGTGGTGGCGCCGACGGTACAACCGGTCTGGCGGTTGTTGGAGAACTCCACGCGGTTATCGGTGATCGACGGGCAGGAGACGCCGGAGGCGCCGTTCACATCCTGCTCGTGGTCCGAATGGGCACGACCGTACATCGCATTGACCGTCAGGTCGTCGGTGATGTAACCGGTGTAGTGGGCGATATAGGTATCGCCGCCGGGGGTGGCGTTGGTCTGGGTGCCGTTGTAGTTCTTCGTGTACTGGTGGCCGAGATACGCGCCACGGCCGGTCTGGTAGTTGTAGCCGAAGATCGATGCATCGGTGGTTTCGCTATCGCCGATGCCGGTCAGCTCGAGGATATTGTTGTCGGTGATGTTCCAGTCGATCTTGGTCAACCAGCGCTTGGTCTTGGCGGTGTCGTGCTCGTCATCGCTGACCGTGTTCGGGCCGGTGTAATTACCGGTCTGACGAATCCAGTCGGCGGCGCCGAAGATGAACAGCTTGTCCTTGATCAGCGCACCGCCGATCGAAGCCGAGTACTGCAGGTTCTCGGGGTCACGCTGGGCATAAGGATTGCCGCGCTCGAACAGGGTTCCGTTGCGCAGGTAGATATTGCGCGGCGCCTGGGCGAGCGCATCCGGCGACCACAGGACCTGGACGTCACCCTTCCATTCGTTCGAACCGCGCTTGGTCACCACGTTGATGACGCCACCCGTGGAGCGGCCATATTCCGCGCCGTAGCCGCCGATCAGCACCTGTTCCTGGTCGATCGCGTCGTACGGGAGCTGGCGCGAGCTGACGCCCGTGAGCGGGTTGGTGACCTGGAAGCCGTTGATGTAGTAAGCGTTTTCCGACGCGGAGGAGCCGCCGAAGGACAGCGCGTTGCCGTAGCCGCGGACGGCCGAGGTGGTACCCGGGGCCAGCAGTGCGATGGAGCTGATCGAGGTGCGGGCGATCGGCAGCTTGGACAGCTGGTCGGAGCTGAGCACGGTGCGTGAGTCGACCGAGCTGACGTCGATGCTAGGCAGGCTGTTGGCGGTGACCTGGACGCTGCCGAGATCGGTGGCGTTCGCGGCGGTCGCCGTGGCGGCGAACGACACGTCGGTACCCTGGCTGATCTGGGTCTGGACGGCCTTGTGCGTATCGACCGCCGTGCCGTCGTGCATCAGCGTCACGTTGTACGTACCAATGGGCAGCGAGTTGGCGCGGTAACGGCCGTTGCTGTCCACCGTGATGTCACGGCGCAGGCCGGTGTCGGTGTTCTCGATGTGGATGACGTCGCCGGGATTGGCGGAACCGAAGATGGAGCCGGTGGCGTTGCTCTGGGCGAACGCGCTACCGCTGGCGGCAGCCGCGACGGCGAACGCCACGGCCAGGGTGAGCTTGCGGCGCGGCGGGGCCGCGTTGCGTGAGACGGACTGCATTTGACCTACCCTCCTAAAGGACGCTTGTGACAAATGGCGGAACGAACGGGCCCGCATCCACGCGGCACGTGGATGTTCGCCGCGAGTGCGGCGGGCTGATCGAAAGGACACGATTACGCGGTGCCGCCTGCCTTCTGGCGGGCTGACGGCATCACGCGGTCAAGGCGGGCTGACACGCACGCCTTTGGAAGGGAGTACAAACCTGAGCTTGGCTGGCATGTTGGATTCCCCAAAGAGACGACAGATGGTTTTGCCGTTAAAGCCGCGGCGGCCCTTTTTTGGATCCCCTGGGGCGCGCTGTCGACAGCACCGGAAACCGGCGCGTAAAAACAACGTAAACCCCCGTCCCGTAAGGGAACAATAGGAATAAATCCTACGCAGGAACTTACGAAAAAGACGCAAGAAAACACGCTTTCACCGGGCTTTCGGCTTGCCCTTCGACCCCCTCGCTCGGTAGCGTTCGACCCTATGTCCATCGTCATCACTATCCTCGTCCTCCTGCTCGTCGTGTCGCTTTCCGGCGCCGTCGTCCGCCTCCTTCCCGTGCGCCTTCCACTGCCTGTCGTACAGATCGTGCTGGGCGCCTTGCTCGCACGTCCGTTCGGCGTGCATGTCGAATTCGACCCCGACCTGTTCTTCCTGTTGTTCATTCCGCCCTTACTGTTTGCCGACGGCTGGCGCATTCCCAAGCGCGAACTGTTCCTGATGCGCGGACCGATCCTCGCGCTGGCCGTGGGCCTGGTGTTCTTCACCATCGTCGGCGTCGGTTACTTCGTGCACTGGATGATCCCGACCGTGCCGCTGGCGGTCGCCTTCGCCCTCGCGGCCGTGTTGTCGCCGACCGATGCGGTGGCGACCTCCGCGGTGACGGGTGGGACGCGGATGCCGCCTCGCCTGATGCATATCCTTTCGGGCGAAGCCTTGTTGAACGATGCGTCCGGCCTCGTCGCGCTGCAGTTCGCCGTGGCGGCGGAATTGACCGGGACGTTCTCGCTTGCGCGGGCCTCCGGGCAGTTTGCCGTCATGGCGCTGGGTGGCGTCGCGGCCGGCGCGCTGGTGGCGTATGTCTTCGGGATGTTCCGCCGTCGCCTCGTGCGCTGGAGTGGCGAAGTCGATCCGGCCAGCCAGGTCGCGTTGCTGCTGTTGCTGCCGTTCGCCGCCTACCTGCTCGCCGAGCACTTCGAGGTGTCGGGCATCCTTGCCGCCGTCGTCGCCGGCATGATGATGAACTACACCGACGTGCTCAAGGGTGGCTATGTCGCCACGCGCATGCAGAACAGCGCGGTGTGGTCGATGATCGAGTTCGTGTTCAACGGCCTGATCTTCCTGCTGCTCGGCATGCAGCTGCCCGGCATCGTGGATGGCGCGAAGCTGGATCTTGCGCAGGCGGGTGGCGGCGAGATGTGGTATCTCGCCGGCTACATCGTCGCCATCACGCTGGCGCTGGTCATCCTGCGCTTCATCTGGGTGTGGGTGTCGCTGCGCTTCGTGCTGATGCGGGCGCTGGCCCATGGCAAGCAACGACCGAAGGTCGGCACGCGCCTGATGTGGACGACGGCGCTGGCCGGCGTGCGCGGTGCCATCACCATGGCGGGTGTGCTCTCGCTGCCGCTGATGAAATCCGCCGACGTACCGTTTCCGGTCCGTGACCTGATGATTTTCCTGGCCACCGGCGTGATCCTCTGCACGTTGTTGCTTGGCTCGGTGGGCCTGCCGCTGTCGGTCAAGGGGCTGAAGCTGCCCGGTGAGGATCCACGCGTGCGCGAAGAGCGCATGGCGCGTGCGCTGGCGGCGGAAGCTGCATTGCGTGGCATCGCCGCCGAGCAGCAGAAGGTGGAGGACGGCGGCGATGCCGACGCCATCGCGCTCGCCTCGCGCGTGGCCGCTCGGGTGATGTCCGATTACCAGCAGCGCATGGAGGCCGCGGGCGAGGAAGGCGACATCCCCGAGAAGGCGCGCGCGGAAGCGGGCACGGAGAGGGTGATGCGGCTTGCCGCGTTACGCGCCGAGCGCAGGCAGCTGTACGACATGCGCCGCGACCACAGCATCAACGACGAGACCCTGCGCACGCTGGTGCGCGAGCTCGACCTGGCCGAGGCTGCGTTGACCGGGCTGCACTCGGGCTGACACGATGCCGCTTTTGTAGGAGCGCGCCTGCGCGCGATGGTTTCGCGAAAAACCATCGCTCCCAGGCTATGACTCTGCAAAAAAGCTGTCGCGCACAGGTGCGCTCCTACACGGGGGTTAGGCCGAAGAAGGCTTCGGCGGTGCGCGTCGATGCCTCGGTGACCGCGTCGCGCGTTTCGCCACGGTCTTTCGCCACTTCGTCGCGGATGTGCGCCAGGTACATCGGCTCGTTGCGGCGATCTTTCGGCATCGGCCGCAGCGTGCGCGGGAGCAGGTACGGGGCATCGGTCTCGAGCATCAAGCGGTTCGCCGGGATCAGTTTCACCAGTTCACGCAGGTGCGCACCGCGGCGTTCGTCGCAGATCCATCCGGTGATGCCGATATGGCAATCCAGGTCGAGGTAGTCGCGCAGGGCCTCGCTCGTGTCGGTGAAGCAGTGGACGACGGCGGCCGGTACGCGGTCGCGATAGCGCCGTAATAGCGCAACGAAGTCGTGGTGTGCATCGCGTTGGTGCAAAAACAGCGGCATGCCGAACTCGGCGGCAATCGCCAGCTGGCGCTCGAAGACGACGCGCTGGACGTCGCGGGGTGAGTAATTTCTGTTGTAGTCGAGCCCAGTCTCGCCCACGGCACGCACCTCGGGCTCGGCCGCGAGGCGACGCAATAGCGCGTCGGTGGCATCGTCGTAGTCGACGGCATGGTGGGGATGCACGCCAGCCGTGGCAAAAAGCCGCCCGTTGCTTGCCTGGGCAAGCGCCAGTGCGTGCTCGCTGCCTTCGCGCGAGGCCCCGGTGACGATCATTCGACCCACGCCATGCGCCTGCGCACGGGCCATCACGTCATCGAAGTCAGTTCGAAAAGATTCGTGCGTGAGGTTCGCACCGATGTCGATCAAGTCCATGATTTCTTTCGCATTGAAATAATTGGAAGCGGCGATGGGTGATGCGTTATCGCCACGCAAAGCCATGAATTAAAACATGTATGGCCGTCCGAACGCAGTTTGCCGCAAGAAATTGGGCTAGTCCGTTTGGCTGACACAGTTTCATGCGTCGAATTATTGACGTTCGTATTTTCATGCTGCTAGGTTCGTGTGACGGGCATCACGAATCGTCGATTCCACGCCGCCACGGAGGCAGTTCAGAAGGATCTCACGCTTTTCGCGCAGGGGACGCCTGTCACAGGTGTCAGAAAGGGATGGCAGCCGGCAACCGGCCGCCTCAGCAGTACCACGGGCAAGGGGTAGTGCAGATGGGAAATCGCATCACTGCGAGTGCGTTCGTCGCCTCGCTGGTCCTCGGCTTTACGCCGGGCATTTTCGCAGCGGGCGCCATGGCACCCAAGGCGACGTTCACTGTAGGCACCTTGCGTGCTTCCGGCACCTACGACCGCTTCATCGTCAAATATCGTGACGGCAGCACGGAACGCAGCAACCATGCCGCCGCCACGCAGGCCGTCAGTGCCGCGCTGGCAGGCGCCGCCAACACCACCAGTTCCCTGCGCGCCGGCAAGGCCGCCGCGCCGGTCGCGATCTACGGCCGCAAGCTGGGCACCGGCGCCGACCTCGTGCGCACCACGCGCAAGCTGTCGCGCACGGAAGCCGATGCACTGATCCGCCAGATCGCAGCCAACCCCGCGGTCGCGCACGTCGAAGCGGACGTGATGATGCAGGCGGTTCGTGACATTCCCGCGACGCCCGCGGCCGCGGTCTCGCCGGTGGTCGTCAACGACGCGTACTACGCGCGCTACCAGTGGCACTTCCGCGCACCGGATGGCACCGCGGAGAAGATCGGCAGCGACACCAGCAGCTACGCGAACAAGGGCGGCAGCAACGTCGCCAACGCGTGGAACCTGGCCGACGGCACCGGCATCACCGTGGCCGTGCTCGACACGGGCATCACCAGCCATCCGGACATCGACCTCTCGCTCGCTGACGCTGGTTACGATTTCATCTCGGATGGTTTCGTCTCCGGTCGCGCGACCGATGACCGCGCAGCCGGCGGCTGGGATACCGGCGACTGGACCACCGAGGCCAAGTACCTCGTCGCCAACGGCGGCTGCATCGATCCGTCGCAGGGCGATCGCCAGGAAGATTCCAGCTGGCATGGCACGCACGTGTCGGGAAACATCGCCGAGCTGACCAACAACACGACCGGCATGGCAGGCATCGCCTACAACGCGAAGCTGCTCCCGGTGCGCGTGCTCGGCCATTGCGGTGGCTACACGTCCGACATCGCCGATGGCATCACCTGGGCATCCGGCGGCCACGTCGACGGCGTCCCCGACAACACGCATCCGGCGCAGGTCATCAACATGAGCCTCGGTGGCTCGGGTTCCTGCGCCGACGACGCCGTGACCGCCGACGCCATCACCGCGGCGATCGCGCGTGGCACGACCGTCGTGGTTGCCGCCGGCAACTCGAATGGCGATGCGGCGAACTACACGCCGTCGAGCTGCCCGGGGGTCATCACCGTGGCCTCCAACGGCATCACCGGCAAGCGCGCCTACTACTCGAACTACGGCACGAAGGTGGCCCTTTCGGCGCCGGGCGGCGGCATCTATCCCAACGACGCAGGCAGCGCGACGACGACCGTCGACGCAGGCTTCTCGTGGTCGGCGATCAATGCCGGCACGCACGAGCCGACCACGCCGTCGTACGGCGGCATGGCCGGCACCTCGCAGGCCACGCCGCACGTCACCGGCACGGTGGCGCTGATCCTTTCCGCGGTGAAGGCAGCCAACCTGCCGACGCCGACGCCTGCCGCCATCAAGACACTGCTTACCTCGACGGCGCATCCGTTCCCGTCCTCGCCGGACAAGGTGATCGGTGCCGGCATCGTCGACGCCTACGCCGCGGTGAACAAGGCACTGGGCAACGACGACGGTGGCACGCCGGGCGATGGCACGACGACGCTCGCCAACGGCGTGGCGGCGACCGGCCAGTCCGGCGACGGCTCGGCGAAGGTCTACGCGATCGACGTCCCGGCCGGTGCACGCACGCTGGTCTTCACCACGTCCGGCGGCACCGGCGACGTATCCATTGCGGTGAAGAACGGCACGGCCGGCACCGAGACGGTGTCGGCGAAGAAAGGCACCAACAACGAGACGGTCACCGTTGCACGTCCGGCCGCCGGCACCTGGTACCTCACGGTGACCAGCCCGGCGAGCTACGCCAACGTCAGCGTGCTCGCCCGTTTCGTTTCGCCATAACGCATGACTGCCTGCCGGCCACGTGCCGGCAGGTTCTGGAAAGCCAGCGCCAGGGGGCGCACCGATGGCTTTTCGTTAGCCGCCAGCGAGGGGGTCTTCGCTGGCGTGGCGTACGGGGAGGGGTCCCCGCCGCCGTTTTAGGGAGGTAAGGGCAATGTATTCACGAACACTGGCACAGGCCGCGGGCCTGGTGCTAACGGGCGTCTTCGCCCTCGCGGGGGCCGTACACGCCGCCGATGCACCGACGGCCGCCCCGCCGCAGACCGTCATGGTCCAGGGCGTGCAGGTTGCGATCGACCCGTCCACCGGCCGCCTGCGCGAGCCGACCGCCGAAGAGCGTTCGGCGCTGGCCCGGGCGTTTGCGGTCGATGGCAGCAAGGCTTCGCTGATGGGCGCACAGCCGCGCACGGCAGCCGACGCGCGCAGCACCTTCCGCACCGTCTCGCTGGGTAATGGCGTGCGTGCCCAGGCCGTCCGCGTGCCGCAGGAACTGATGAGCAGCGTCGTCGCCGAACGCATGCCGGATGGCAGCCTCAACGTGCATCACGACGACCACGGCGTACAGGCTGCGCCGAAGGCGCCGGAGGTGGTGAAATGATCCGCCGCAACATGCTGTTCACCGCGCTCGCCGCGGCTGGCCTGTTCTGCGCGATGGGCGCCAGCGCGGCCGAGATCAAGATCGTCAACCAGGACGTGGGCACCGGCAAGGGCCTCGACGACCCCACGCCGGCGACGCCGGTGGGCGGCAACCCCGGCACCACGGTCGGCAAGCAGGCGTTGAACGTGTTCCAGTTCGCCGCCGATGTCTGGGGTGCCGTGCTGCAGAGCGACGTCACCATCACCAATAACGCCACGTTCGAAAAGCTGTCCTGCGACGCCACCTCGGGCGTGCTCGGCTCGTCGGGCACGACGTACATCTTCTACTTCGACAACACCAGCACGCTGCCGGCACGCGCCGTCCGCAACACCTGGTATCACTCGGCCCTGTTCGACGCCCTCAGCGGTGAAGACGGCGCACCGGGCGAAGCCGACATCCAGAGCCAGTTCAACGGTGCGCTGGGTTCCACCGGCTGCCTCGAGGGGTCGAAGTGGTACTACGGCCTGGACGGCAATACGCCGGCCGGTTCGATCAACTTCCTCAACGTGGTGCTGCACGAAATGGCCCACGGCCTGGGCTTCTCGGGCTTCAACAGCCTGACCACCGGCTCGCCGTACGTGGGCAGCGATGGCGTGGCGCGTCCCGACATCTATTCGAGCTTCGTCTACAACGACACGAAGCAGAAGAAGTGGTACGACCTGACCAACGCCGAGCGCGTCACGGCCGCGCTGGATGACGGCAACCTCGTCTTCACCGGCCCCACCGTGAAGGCGGAAGCGCCGCTCGCCCTCGGCCAGCCGGATGTCTTCCACGTGTCGGCCCCGGCCGCCGCCGTCGGCGACTACACCTACTCGCAGGGTGCCTTCGGTCCGCTCGCCACGGCATCGAACTTCAGCGGTGCCGTGGTCCAGGCGGCTCCGGCCGATGCCTGCTCCGCGATCACCAATGCCTCGGCCATCGCCGGCAAGATCGCCCTGATCGACCGTGGTACCTGCAACTTCACCGACAAGGTGGCCGCTGCACAGACCGCGGGCGCCAAGGCGGTGCTCGTTGCCAACAACCAGGCAGGCGCGATCACCCCGGGTGGTACGCCGACCACGACGATCAACATCCCGACGATCGCCGTGAGCCAGGTCGATGGCAACAAGCTCAAGGCCAACCTCGCCGGCCTGACCGGTGCCGTGGGCAAGGGCACGGGCCTGGCCGGTGCCGATGCACAGGGCAACGTGCAGCTCTATGCACCGACCGTGCTGGCGCAGGGCTCGTCGTTCTCGCATTACGACACCCGCCTCACCCCGAACGCGATCATGGAATACGCGATCAACCAGGACCTGATGGGCCAGATCGACGTGGACCTGACCCCGGCGCTGTTCAAGGATGAAGGCTGGCTGCTCGCTTCGGGCACGCAGAAGCTGCTCACCTGCGACACCGGCATCGCCACCGTCGTTCCGGGTGGCGTGATCGTCGGTGCCAACGTGGTCTCCAACGCGAAGATCATCGCGGGCGACGCCGCCACGCTGGCTGCCTACCGCACGGCGATCCGTGCCTACGCGACCACGCTCGGTAACTCCGGCCTGATCACCCCGACCCAGCTGACCAGCCTCAACGCGTGCTTCAACGACGCGCAGACGCAGGCGCAGTACACGGCGTGGCACGCAGCCATCCCGGACGCCATCGCCCTGGGCAACAACGTTGGCCTCGCCAACCAGGCCGGCGCCGCAGGCAGCACGCGGGTGTATGCGTTGTCGGTTCCGGCCGGCGCCAAGACGCTCACGTTCCGCACCGCGGGTGGTTCGGGTGACGTGTCGATCGCGGTGCAGGCACCGGGCGCGACCGCGTTCACCGCCGTCGCCAACCGCACGGGCAACGCCGAGGTCTACACCAAGGCCACCCCGGCTACCGGCACCTGGTACCTCCAGGTCACCGGCGTGAAGGCCTATTCGGGCGTCACGGTGCAGGCGGTTTACACGCAGTAAGGGGAAACAGCCCGGGCCGCCTCGCGCGGCCCGGGTTCGCTTTGGGGGATTCATCGGGCAGGCATCGAGGCAGCGCATCGCGCGCCCGTTCCATGTCCGCATTCGCGGTACCTACGGGGAGACGTTTACGTGAACACGATTTACAGCAAGGTCTGGAACAAGTCGCTCGGCATCCTGGTGGTTGCCTCGGAGCATGCAAGCGCGAACGGCAAGGGTGGCGCCTCCCGACGCCTCCGTGCCGCGATGGCCGCCCTGCCGCTGGTGGCGGGCGCAGCGCTTGCGCTTGCCAGCCCTTCGGCCGAGGCAGGCTCGGTTTGCAGCATGGCCAGCGGCCTCGCGCCGGTGGCGAATGGTACCCAGGCGTTTGCCTGCGGGCCGGATGCACGCGCGATGGGTGATTTCAGCGTCGCCCTCGGCGATGGCGCCCGCTCGCGCGGGCTTTACAGCACGGCGGTCGGCCAGGACGCGCGCTCCGCGGGTGACTTCTCTTCGGCGTTCGGCCAGGGCTCGCGTGCCGCGGGCGACGATAGCGTCGCGTTCGGCCAGGGCGCCAACGCAGCGAACGTGTCCAGCTCGGCGATCGGCACGGGCGCACGCGCCGTGGCCAACAACAGCGTCGCGCTCGGTGCGAATTCGATCGCCAACCGCGCGGACACCGTCTCGGTGGGTCGCAACGGTGCCGAGCGCCAGGTCGTCAACGTCGCCGATGGCACGCAGGCGACGGACGCCGTGAACAAGCGCCAGCTCGATGCGCTGTCCGATGCGACGGCCGACGCACAGCATTACTTCAAGGCCAATGGCCTGAAAGACGGCAGCGACGACGCCATGGCCATCGGTAACTACGCCACGGCCGCCGGTTCCGGCGCGTTTGCCGGTAGCACGGGCGACAGCGCCTTCGGTAGCGGCGCATTCGCCTCGGGCGGCAACTCCACCGCGACGGGCTACGGCGCGGTCGCCACCGGTCAGAACAGTGCCGCCTATGGCGCACAGGCCCAGGCCAACGGTCCGGGTAGCGTCGCCGTCGGCGGCGTGGCGGTGGATGCGGATGGCAATCCGCTGATCACCAACGGCGGCGTCTCCGTCGAGGTCGGTGCGACGAGCGCCGATGTCGGTGGCACCGCGGTGGGCGCGAGCGCGCAGGCGGGCGGTTTCGCCGCGTCGTCGTTCGGCGTGGGCGCCTATGCCAGCGGCTCGCAGTCGACCGCGCTCGGTGCGGTCGCCAATGCGCTCGGCGATTACTCCACGGCCGTGGGTACACAGAGCACGGCCAGTGGCGTGAGCAGCGTCGCGGTCGGCGAGAGCGCGACGGCCGAGGGTGACGAAAGCGTCGCCGTTGGCGGCAGTGCGTTCGGCATCTTCACGGCGCAGGCCACCGGCTATGCCTCGACGGCACTGGGTGCGGGCGCCTGGGCGGTCGCCGATTACGCGACGGCGGTGGGCTGGAACAGCTATGCCGCGGCCGATTCGGCGACGGCACTCGGTGAAGCCGCGGCCGCGCAGTCGCTCGGTGCGAGCGCACTCGGTGCCGAGGCGATTGCCGTAGGCGAATTTTCCACGGCCGTAGGTGCGGTCTCCACCACCAACGGCGACAACGCCACGGCGGTGGGTGGCAACAGCTACGCCGGCGACAGCAACGCCACGGCGGTCGGCGCACTGGCCAATGCCGCCACGGCGGACAGCACGGCCGTGGGCGCCAACAGCGAGGCTTCCGGCGCGCGGTCGACGGCGACCGGTGCAGCCAGCGCGGCATTCGGTGACGACGCCACGGCCAATGGCTACAGCAGCATCGCGGACGGCGCGGGCGCATCGAGCTTCGGTGCCAGCAGCGTCGCCGACAGCGACTACGCGACGGCGATCGGCAACGGCGCCAGCGCCAACGGTGTCGGTGCATCGTCGCTGGGCGCGGGTGCCTTCGCCCAGGGCGATAGCGCCACGGCCAGTGGCTACGGCTCGACGGCCCAGGGCAAGAACAGCGCCGCGTACGGCGGTGGCGCACAGGCCACGGCCAACAGCGCGACGGCGATCGGTGGACAGGCCGTGGACGAGAACGGCGACCCGCTGATCACCTACAACGCAACCGGCGAAGCGGTCGGACCGGCGACGGCCTCGGGCCTCGCCGCCACCGCGCTGGGTTCGAGCGCACAGGCCTCGGGGCAGTTCGCCACGGCGGTCGGCACGGCCGCGTTCGCGCAGGGCGAGCAGTCGCTGTCGAGCGGTTTCCTTTCCGAGGCCGACGGCCAGTACGCGGTGGCGCTCGGTGCCCAGTCGTATGCCGCGGGTGATCTCTCGCTCGCCGCGGGCGGCGGTGCGACGGCCTACAGCAATGGCGCGGTCGCACTCGGTGGCGGCGCGAGCGCCGCAGGCGAAGGCAGCATCGCGATCGGTAATTACGCCGAGACGGGCTTCGCCTTGTTCGGCCTGGAAGTGCCCAATGCCGTGGCGATCGGTGCAAACGCATGGGCCGTCGGCGACAACAGCACGGCGATCGGCGCGAACACCACGGTGTTCGGCAGCAACTCCGTCGCGCTTGGCCAGGGCTCGAACGCGGAACGCGATAACGTCGTCTCCGTCGGCGATGTCGGGTCCGAACGCCAGGTCACCAACGTCGCCGCCGGAACCGAAGGTACCGATGCGGTGAACAAGAACCAGCTCGACGCCGTGTCGGCGAGCACCAGCGATGCCGCGCATTACTTCAAGGCCACGGGCGCGAGCGACGGCAGCGACGACGCGACGGCGGTGGGTAACTTCGCCACGGCGTCGGGTTCGGGTGCGTTCGCCGGTGCCGATGGCGCCAGCGCCTTCGGTTCGGGTTCGTTTGCCACAGGCGTGAATTCGACGGCGACAGGTTCGTCGTCGTTCGCTTCGGGCATCAACAGCGCCGCCTACGGCAGCGGTTCGCAGGCATCCGGCGCCAGCGCCACGGCGATCGGTGGCCAGGCGGTGGACGAAGATGGCGCGCCGCTGGTGACCCTTGCCAGCGGTGACGGCGTCGGTCCGGCCACGGCTTCCGGCCTGGCGGCCACGGCGCTCGGTTCCAGCGCGCAGGCCACGGGCGACCTGTCCACGGCGGTGGGCACGGCGGCGTTCGCCGAAGGCGAGCAGGCCCTTGCAGTTGGCTTCCTTTCCGAAGCATCGGGTGCCGGTTCCACGGCACTTGGTTCCTACAGCTACGCGCCGGGCACGCTGTCGCTCGCCGCCGGTTACTCGGCCACCGCGAACGCCAGCAACTCGGTGGCGCTCGGTGTCGGTGCCACGGCCAACGCGGCGAATTCGGTCGCGCTCGGAGCCAACTCGGTCAGCACGCGCACCAACACCGTCTCGGTGGGCAGTGCCGGCGCGGAACGCCAGGTCACCAACGTGGCGGCGGGCACGCAGGCTACCGATGCGGTGAACAAGGGCCAGCTCGATGCCATCGCGTCCGCCACCAGCGACGCCGGCCATTACTTCAAGGCTAACGGTGCCGGCGACGGCAGCGACGACGCGACGGCGGTGGGTAACTTCGCCACGGCATCCGGCTCGGGTGCATTCGCCGGTGCCGAGGGCGCCAGCGCGTTCGGTTCGGGATCGTTCGCCACCGGCGCCAACGCCACGGCGACGGGTTCGTCGTCGTTCGCTTCGGGCGTGAACAGCGCGGCCTACGGCAGCGGTTCGCAGGCCACGGCAAACAGCGCCACGGCGATCGGCGGGGAGGCTGTCGACGAAGACGGCAACCCGCTGGTGACCAACGCCAGCGGCGATAGCGTTGGCGTGACCACGGCGTCCGGCCTCGCTGCCACCGCGGTGGGCGCCAGCGCGCAGGCCACGGGCGACCTGTCGACCGCACTCGGCACGGCGGCCTTCGCCGAAGGCGAGCAGTCGCTGGCGGCCGGTTTCCTCTCCGACGCGGTTGGCCCGGGTTCGACGGCATTGGGTTCGTACAGCCTCGCGGGTGGCACCCTGTCGACCGCCGTGGGCTACAACGCGGCGGCCGCCGGCAACAACGCGACCGCCCTGGGCGTGAGCTCGGTGGCGAGCGCTGCCAACTCGACGGCCCTGGGTGCCGGCGCAACCTCCAGTGCAGCCAATGCAGTCGCACTCGGCTCGGGCTCCGTCGCTTCGCGCGCCAACACTGTCTCCGTCGGGGCCACGGGCGCGGAGCGCCAGGTCACCAACGTCGCGGCCGGTACGCAGGCCACCGATGCGGTGAACAAGGCCCAGCTCGATGCCATCGCGTCCTCCACCAGCGATGCCGGCCATTACTTCAAGGCCAACGGTGCAGGTGACGGCAGCGACGACGCCACGGCGGCCGGCAACTTCGCCACCGCCGCGGGTTCCGGCGCGGCCGCGCTGGCCGATGGGGCGACGGCCCTGGGTACGGTTGCATCGGCCTATGGCGTCAATGCCACGGCCGTCGGTAATGGTGCGTTCGCCAGCGGCCAGAACAGCTCGGCCTTCGGTGCCAGCGCCAGTGCGAACGGCGCGGCCAGCGTCGCCGTCGGTGGCGTGGCCGTGGACGAAGACGGTACGCCGCTGATCGGCGATGCGCAGGGCAACCCGGTCGACCTCGGTGCCACCAGCGCCGGCACGGCGGCCACGGCCGTTGGCGCCAGCGCCAGCGCCGAAGGCTTCGCCTCGTCGGCGTATGGCGTGGGTGCCAGTGCATCCGGCGCCCAGGCCACCGCCCTCGGCGCGGTGGCAAGCGCCTCGGGCGAGAACGCGACGGCCATCGGCATGGGTGCCGCGGCCACGCGCAGCGGCGCCGTGGCCGTCGGTGGCCCGGCCAACCTCGGTGACTTCGGCCTGGTCTACACCGGTGCGACCGGCGACAGCGCCGCCGCACTCGGTGCCGGTGCCCAGGCAACCGAGGACTTCGCCACCGCGCTCGGCGGCATGACCGCCGCGGCCGGTGTCGGCAGCACGGCCGTGGGCTACTTCGCGTATGCCCCTGCCGAGAATGCGACAGCCCTCGGCATCAATACGTGGGCCGCCGGCGCCAGCAGCGTGGCGGTGGGTGACTACGCCGAGACGCATGGCGACAACACGATCGCCGTCGGTGCCCATTCGCTCGCCAACAAGGCAAACGGCACGGCCGTCGGTTCGAACGCCACCGCCAGCGGCGACCTGTCCACGGCGATCGGTGCCTTCTCGACCGCGAGCAAGGAATCCGGCACGGCCCTGGGTGCATCCGCGAATGCGGCCGCCGCCAGCGCCACGGCCATCGGCGACAGCGCGCGTGCCACCGCGGTGAACTCGGTGGCACTGGGCAGCGGCTCGACCGCGACCCGCGCCAACACGGTCTCGGTGGGCTCGGCGGGCAACATGCGCCAGGTCACCAACGTGGCCGACGGCACCCAGGCCAACGACGCGGTGAACCTGAGCCAGTTGAACAGCATGGTGACCAATTCGCTCTCGGCCGGCAGTAATGCCATGGGCAACAGCCTGGCGATGGCGCTCGGCGGCGGCGCGACGATGGGCGTCAACGGCTTCGTCGGGCCGTCGTACAGCGTGCAGGGCTCGTCCTATAACAACGTCGGTGGCGCCGTCGGCGCCCTCGACGGGGCGATCTCGGCGCTGAACACCCGGGTCGACTCGTTGCAGACCACCGTGGATACCTCGACGGGCGTCCCGCGCGGCACCGGCAACGGCACGGCGATCGGCGCCAGCAGCCACGCGAAGGACCCGACCGACCTGGCGATCGGCACCGGCGCTCACATCGACGCCGCCGACAGCACAGCGGTCGGTACCGGTGCAACGGTGACCGCCGCGGCGCAGGGCAGTGTCGCCCTGGGTGCGAACTCGGTCGCCGACCAGGCCGGCACGGTGTCGATCGGCTCGGCCGGCAACGAGCGCCGGATCACCAACGTGGCGGCCGGCACCTCGCCGACCGATGCCGCGAACGTGAGCCAGGTCGACCAGGCCCTGACCACCGCGAAGTCTTATGCCGACCAGGGCGATGCAACCACCCTGAACAGCGCCAAGGCTTACACGGACCAGAAGTTTGGCGACGTGGTCAGCGGCGGTGCCTTCGATGACTACAAGCGCCAGGTCGACCATCGCTTCGAAAACCTCAACGACCGCCTGAACAAGGTCGGCGCCATGGGTGCGGCGATGTCGCAGATGGCGTTCAGCGCCCAGTCCGTCAGCGGCGACAACAAGCTCGGCGTCGGTGCGGGTGGCTACAAGGGGCAGGGCGCACTGTCGGTCGGTTACTCGCGGTCGATTTCCCCGCGGGCTGCCCTGACCTTCGGTGCCGCCGTCAGCGGAGGTGAGACTTCCGGCGGTGTTGGCGTAGGTATCGGCTGGTAATCAGCTAGGCGACCGCCTACACGGGGTCGTCCGATCGAGGCAAGGCCGGCGGCGACGCCGGCCTTTGCTTTGTTGCAGCGCGTCGCAGGATGCGCGTGGCGTGGTCGCCGCGGACGCGTGGTCTGTGCTACCAATAGCGGCCCATGGCCCCAGGAACGGGGGCATCGAAACGTCAACGAACGGAGCATGAGAAAGCATGTCTGCGATGACCGAGCATAAGGACATGCTGACCGGCGAACCGGGTGAGACCCAGGTCTGCGCGCACCTTGTCGCGCACGGCCGCCTGAAGGATGCCGACCTCGTCCGGGCGCGTCGCCTGCACGATGAGACGCCCGAGGGCACCCTGACGGCCCTGATGGCCCGTCTCGGCCTGGTTTCCGAACGCGACCTCGCCGACGCATGGGCCGCCCTGCTGGGCCTGCCACTGCTGGCCGCCAAGGACGCGCCCGAGATGCCGCCGGTCGACGTCGAGTTGTCTGCGCGCTTTCTCAAGCAATATCACGTGGTACCCGTGCGCGAGGGCGACGATGGCGTCGCCCTGCTGGTCGCCGATCCCGCCGATCCCTATCCCCTGCAGGCGGTGCGCCTGGCCACCGGCCGCGAGGTGCAGCTGCGCGTCGGCCTGCGCTCGGAAATCGACGACCTGATCGAACGTTATTACGGCCAGGGCCGTTCGGCGATGGGTAGCATCGTCGAGAGCCTCGATGGCAGCGCCGCCGCGGAAGACGACGTCGAGCACCTGCGCGACCTGGCGTCCGAGGCGCCGGTCATCCGCCTGGTCAACCTGATCCTGCAGCGCGCGGTCGAGCAGCGCGCCTCCGACGTGCATATCGAGCCGTTCGAAAACCGACTGAAGGTGCGCTACCGCATCGACGGCGTGCTCCACGAAGTGGAAGCCCCGCCGTCCAGTTCCACCGCCGCCGTGATCTCGCGCGTGAAGATCATGGCCCGCCTGAACATCGCCGAGCGCCGCCTGCCGCAGGATGGCCGCATCCAGTTGCGCGTGCAGGGCAAGGAGCTGGACCTGCGTGTGTCCACCGTGCCGACCAGCTTCGGCGAGTCGGTGGTGATGCGTATCCTCGACCGCGAGTCGGTCGTGTTCGATTTCGCGTCGCTGGGCTTCACCGATCATTTCCGCGACCGTTTCGTCGAGGTGCTCGATCGTCCGCACGGCATCCTGCTGGTGACCGGCCCGACCGGTTCCGGCAAGACCACCACGCTGTACACGGCGCTGTCGCAGGTCAACACGCCGGACGTGAAGATCATCACCGTCGAAGACCCGGTCGAATACCAGATCGAAGGCATCAACCAGATCCAGGTGAAACCGCAGATCGGCCTCGACTTCGCCGGCGCCCTGCGTTCCATCGTCCGCCAGGATCCGGACGTCATCATGATCGGCGAAATGCGCGACCTGGAAACCTGCCGCATCGCGATCCAGTCCGCGCTTACCGGCCACCTGGTGTTGTCCACGCTGCATACCAACAGCGCGGCGGGCGGCGTGACCCGCATGCTCGACATGGGCGTGGAGGACTACCTGCTGGGCTCGACCGTCAACGGCATCCTCGCGCAGCGCCTGGTGCGCCGGCTCGATCCGGCCACGGCGACGTCGTACGAGGCGATGCCCGAAGTCATCGAACAGTTCCAGCTGCACAAATACACCGACGAACGGCCGATCCGGCTGTGGAAGCCAGGCACCAGCGCCGTCAACCCCACGGGCTATCGCGGTCGCCGGGCCATCATGGAATTCCTGGTGATGAGCGATCCCATCCGTCGGCTGGTGATGCAACGTGCCGATGCCGGTGAAATCGAACGCCAGGCTCGCGCCGAAGGCATGCGCACCATGTACGAAGATGGCCTGGCCAAGGCCGTGGCGGGCATCACCACCATCGAGGAAGTCCTGCGCGTGACGCAGGAATCGTGATTACGCGCCCATGAGCCAGTTTCGTTACCGAGCCATCAGCGCCGCAGGCGAAGTCCTCGCCGGCCGCATGGAAGCCAGCTCCGTCGAAGACGTCGTCGCTCGCCTGCAGGACCAGGGCCATACGCCACTGGAAGCGGCCGCTGCGGAGGGTGATGCACCCGGCAGTGGCCTGTCCGGGCTGTTCCGCAAGGGACCCCTCACCGGCGACCAGCTGGCGCAGTTCACCCACCAGCTGGCGACGCTGCTCGGTGCGGGCCAGCCGCTCGACCGCGCGCTGGGGATCCTGCTCGACCTTCCCGAAGGCGAACGCGCGAAGCGCATGGTCGAACGCATCCGCGATCGCGTGCGCGGCGGCACCACCCTGTCATCCGCGCTCGACGAAGAAAACGGCGTGTTCCCGCGCCTTTACGTGAGCCTGGTCCGTGCCGGCGAAGCCGGTGGTTCACTCGATGAAACGCTGCGCCGCCTGGCCGATTACCTCGAACGCGCGCAAGCACTTCGCGGCAGCATCATCAATGCGCTGATCTATCCCGCCTTCCTGATGGTCGGCGTGCTGGGGTCGCTGGTCCTGCTGCTGGCCTACGTCGTGCCGCAGTTCGTGCCGATCTTCGCCGACATGCAGGTGCCGATCCCGCTGATCACCAAGGTGGTGCTCGCCCTCGGCACGGTGATCGGCGACTGGTGGTGGGCGATCGGCCTGGCCCTGGTGGTCGGCGTCGTGCTGCTACGCATCCGCCTTGGCGATCCCGAGGCCAGGCTACGTTTCCATGCGCGCCTGCTGGTGATGCGCGTGGCCGGCCCCTTGCTGCTCAAGGTGGAAACCGCACGCATCGCGCGCACCCTGGGCACGTTGTTGAAAAACGGCGTACCGCTGCTGGCGGCGCTGTCGATCGCACGCCAGGTCACCGGCAATCGCGCCCTGGACCTCGCGCTGGAACAGGCGGCCGAACGGGTGAAGGGCGGCAGCGGCCTGGGCAGCGCACTGGCCCAGACCGAACGCTTTCCCCGCCTGGCGCTGCAGATGATCCAGGTGGGCGAGGAGGCCGGCGCGCTCGACACCATGTTGCTCAAGGTCGCCGATACGTTCGATATCGAAGCAAAACGCGCCATCGATCGCCTGCTGGCCGCGCTGGTGCCGACCCTCACCATCGTCATGACCGTGCTCGTGGCCTTCATCATGGCCGCGATCCTCCTGCCACTGCTCAGCCTCACCAGCAACATCAACTGACCGACCCGCTTTACAGGAGCTTTGCCATGCGCTCGACCCGTACCCTCCGACACAGCCACGTCCGCGGCTTCACGCTGCTGGAAATGCTCGCGGTGATCGTGCTGATCGGCATCATCGGTGCCATCGTCGTCACCCAGGTCGGCAAGAACGTCGACAAGGGCAAATACGGCGCGGGCAAGGCCCAGGTCACCACGCTGACCCAGAAGATCGACAACTATTCGCTCGACAACGGTTCGCCGCCGGCATCGCTGGATGCGCTGGTGACCAAGCCGGCCGACGCGCAGAACTGGCAGGGACCGTACGCGAAGCCGTCGGACCTGAAGGATCCCTGGGGCCACCCGTTCGGCTACCGCTTCCCGGGCGAGCACGGCCAGTACGATTTGGTGTTCTACGGCCAGGACGGCAAGGCCGGTGGCGACGGCTACTCGGCCGATTACGGCAACTGGCAGTAACCCAGGCAGGACGGAATCGACGCCATGCGCGCGCGCGGCTTCACGCTATTCGAGATGCTTGCCGTGATCGTGCTGATCGGCCTGGCCGCAGTGGCCGTGTCGATTCCCGTCACCCAGGGGCTTGCGAGCGCGCGGGTCAATGCGGCGAGCGGCGAGCTCGCCGCGGCGCTGCGCTATACGCGTACGCAAGCGATCGTCAAAGGCGAAAGCGAAGCGCTGGAAGTGAACATCGCCACCGCCACCTACCGCGTGCCGGGCAAGCCCGACGTGCGCCTGCCGCGCGACATGCGGGTGTCGATCACCAGTGCGCGCGAGGACCAGGCCAACGCCACGACGGGGCGCATCCGCTTCTTTCCCGACGGTAGCTCCACCGGTGGTCGGATCACGTTGAAGCGTGACCAGCGCGAGTGGCACGTCAACGTCGGCTGGCTGACCGGCGGCGTGAGCATCGTGGTGCCGAAATGAAGCATGCGCGCCTGCCACGCCGTGGCCATGCGGGCGGCTTCAGCCTGCTCGAAGTCATCGCGGCCATCGCCGTGCTTGCCATCGCGTTCGCGGCGTTGATGCAGGTGGCGGGCAGCGCGATGAGCCTGACCGCGCGTGCGAACGAGCGGACCCAGGCAGCCCTGCGTGCGCGCAGCCTGCTCGATAGCGCGTTCATCGTGGACCCCGTGCAGGAAGGCAGTTCGGAAGGGCGATTCGACGACACCTATCGATGGCGCCTGAACGTGTCGCCCTACCTGGATGGTGCCGCGCCGGATCCGAATGGTGGTAGCCGGATGTACCGGCTCGACCTCGACGTGCTGTGGGGCGACGCCGACCACGAACGGCACGCCCGTTTCGCCACGCTGCGGCTGGCCGGCGGCCAGGGCGCGCCGCCATGAGGCACGCACGCGGCTTCAGCCTGATGGAAGTGTTGGCGGCGCTCGCGCTGCTCACCATCGTATTGCTCGGCGTGTATTCCGGCATCAGCACGGCGGGTCGCATCGTGCGCAGTGGCGACCGGGCCATCGAGCGGATGGACGAGGTACGTTCCGCACAGGGCTACCTGCGCAGCGAGCTGGCCCAGGCCCTGGTCATCCCCTTCGGCGAAACCGACGACGGCGACCCGATCGTGTTCCAGGGCAGCGCGGAAAAAGTCAGCTTCGTGGCGCCGATGCCCGGCTACCTGTCGCACATGGGTCCCCAGTTGCAGACCGTGGCCATCGTACGTGACGGGCGCGAAGGTTACCGGCTGGAAGCGAGCCTGTTCATGCTGCCGCCCGACGGCAGCGAGCCGAAGCCACTCGGCGAACCGCAGGTGCTGCTGCGCGGCATCCGCAAGGCCAGCTTCAGTTATCGCGGCATGGATGACCAGAACAAGGCGACGGACTGGCAGGACGCGTGGCCCGACGCACGGCGGACGCCCTCGCTGGTGCGGCTTGCCGTGGAGGTCGACGGCAATACGGTGTTCCCGACCCTGGTGGCGCCGCTGCGGATCGATCCGTCGGCGTCGCGCAACGGGTTCTCGCCGATGCGTGGCATGCGCGGGCAGGTGTTGCAGTGATCCGCCGGCGCAGCCAGCGCGGCATCGCGCTGTTGATCGTGTTGTGGGGCTGCACCCTGCTGGCGATCATGCTGGGTGGATTCGCCGCGCTGGCGCGGACCGAGGGCCTGCAGGCGCGTTACCAGTTCGCGCAGACCCAGGCGCACTATGCGGCCGAGGCCGGCGTGATGCGTGCCATCGAGGGCTTGCAGACCGCCGATCCACAGGCGCGCTGGGTCGCCGACGGGCGTCTGTACACCTTCGAATTCGACAAGGCGAAGGTCAACATCACCATCGTCGACGAGGACGGCAAGGTGGACCTCAATGCCGCGTCGGCCGACGTCCTGACCGGCCTGTTCAAGGCGGCCGGCGCGGAAGACGATCTGGCGGCGAAGCTGTCGGCCGCCGTGCAGGACTGGCGTCGCCCCGGCGATGCCGCGCTGGTGAACGGTGCCAAGCGGCCGCAATACGAAGCGGCCGGCCTGGACTACGGCCCGCGCAACGGTCCGTTCGCGACGGTCGAGGAAGCGCGCATGGTGCTCGGCATGGACACCCGGCTGTGGACCACGATTGCCCCCGCGATCACCATCTGGTCGGGCCGCGAACGGCCGAATACCGAACACGCGCAGCCGCTGGCGCTCGCCGCCATCCCCGGGCTGGACAGCGCGGGCGCGGCAGCGATCCTGGCGGCGCGCGCCCAGGGTGGTGGCACCGCGTTGGGCGGTGGCAACGGGGTCACCCATACGATCCACGCCGAGGCGATCCTTGACGATGGAACGAGGAGTTCCCTTACATCGACGATCCGACTTCGTGGGATAAGATCTGGCAGCCAGCCCTACGCAATCTTGCGTTGGCGCGAAGGAGACACTGAATGACCGCCGTGCAGGACGCCTCCCAGCTTCAGCTCGACCGCTTGCGCCGCGCCTGGCGCGGCAGCGCGCTGCCGGGTTTCCTGCGCTGGTGGGGCGGCGAACTCGCCGCCCTCGTGCCACCGCGCCTGCGCTACGCGTTTGCCGGTGGGCAGCGCTGGTTCATCGTCGAACGCCGGCCCGATGCGTGGGTGCTTCGCCGGTCGGGCGAAACGCTTCCGCTGGCCAGCGCGAGCGACGTCGATGCACTGGACCATCGCACCGGTGCGTTCACCCGCGCGCTCGCCGAAGCGGACCCGGCGGATCGTCGCGTCGCGCTGGTCCTGCCCGTTGCCCAGGTGCTACGCCGACGCCTGGTCATGCCCGTGGCCGCGCGCGACAACCTGCGCCAGGTGGTCGGTTTCGATCTCGACCGGCAGACCCCGTTCCGCGCCGACGA
Source organism: Bacillus sp. NP157 (assembly GCA_018889975.1). Lineage (NCBI taxonomy): Bacteria > Bacillati > Bacillota > Bacilli > Caryophanales > Bacillaceae > Bacillus > Bacillus sp. NP157. The sequence goes on along the minus strand of CP076546.1, from coordinate 3,381,543 downwards.
CGTGCACTTTGGCGTGCGCGACCTTGGCGAGCCCGCCGGTGAAGGGCGGTTCGTCGCCGAACTCGCCGCGACGCCGCGCGCCATGCTCGACCCGCTGCTCGATGAGCTCGCCAGCCTCGGCCTCACGCCCGATCGTGTCGACGTCGCGGAAGGCGCCGCCCTGGCCGGGGTCAACCTCCTGCCGCCGCAGCGCGTGCCGCGTCGCGTCGACCGGAGGCGCCGGCTGAACCTCGCGCTGACCGTGGCCATCGTGGCGCTCGCCCTGGCCGCGATGGGCGCGTGGCTGCACAACCGCTCGACGGCGCTGGAGGCCATGCGCGCGGAAGTGGACGCCATGCAGGACGATGCCCATCGCGTCGGCGCGTTGCGCCAGCGCCTGACCGAAAGCGCCGGGGCGTCCGGCTTCCTGGCTCGCCGCAAGATCGAATCACCGGCCATCCTCCCCGTGCTACAGGAACTCAGTGCGCGGCTCGCCGACGACACATGGCTGGAACGTTTCACGCTGAACGCCTCGGGGCAGATCGGCTTCCAGGGCCAGAGCCCACAGGCCGCCCGGCTGATCGACGCACTCAAGGGTGCGAAGACACTGACCGAGCCCAGCTTCCAGGGCACGATCCAGGCGGATCCGACGTCGGGCAAGGAGCGCTTCTACATGCAGGCCAAGGTCGTTGTACCCAAGGCATCGGCGCCCGCGAAGCCGGCCACGCCGGTCAAGCCGGCCAGCGGTGCATCCAGTGCGGGAGACGCGCCGTGATCGCCTTCAGCAAGATGAAACCCGCCGAGTCGCGCATCGCCGCGATCCTGCTGCTTGTCGTCGCGGTGGTCATCGCCTACTTCGTACTCATCCACTGGTGGTTCGTCGCGCCGCAGCTGGCGATGGCGGATGAAATGGACGACCTGCGCGATACGCAGCGCCGCTACGCCGCGGCCATCGCCGAGCGCCCGCAGCTGGAAAAGCGGCTCGCCCAACTCGAGCAGGGCCAGACCCGCAGCGACGCCTTCCTCGCCGGCGACGACACCAATGCCGCTGCCGCCGGCCTCATGCAGCGCATCGTCGACGTGGCCGCCGCGCACAAGGAAGACGGTTCCTGCGACGTGGTGCAGAAGATGCCCGTCCCAAGCCAGGAAAAGACCGGCGACCCGTACCGCAAGGTGACGGTGAACATCAGCCTGCGTTGCCAGGTGCAGCCCATGGCCGCCGTGTTGCACGACATCGAGGAAGAAGCGCCGTATCTCTTCATCGAGGACTTCAGCATCTACCGCAATCCGGTCGCCGCGCGTAACGGCGGCAATGCGCCGCTGGAGATCCAGTTCACCGTTTCGGGATACATCCACGCCGCGCGTGCGGCCAAGGCGGCGACATGAACGCCGCGGGCCAGCGTCGCCTCACCCCCATCCTTGCCGGCGTCGCCCTCGCCCTGGCGTTCGCGACCGGCGCCTTCGCGCTTGGCGTCGGCCGCGGCGTGCACTGGGATGAACCGGTCGCGCCGGAGCCGTTGCCACCGATACGCGCGGCCGCGATGCCGGCATCGAAGCCGCTCGGAGATTTCACGGAAGTCTGGCAGCGCCCGCTGTTCATGGCCGACCGAAAGCCGGTCGCGACAAGTGACGGCGATGATTCGTCGAGCAACATCGGCGACCTCGAGCTTACCGGCATCATCATGACGCCGGGCCTGCACATGGCCTTGCTGCGCGACACCGGCAAGAACACGACGGTGCGGGTGAAGGAGGGCGCTTCCATGCAGGAAGGCCACTGGACGCTCGCCTCGCTGACGCCGCGCAGCGCCATGTTCGAGAACGGCGGACAGCGGCGCGAGCTCACGCTGAAAGTGGCGGCGCCCGATCCGCTGGCGAACCAGAAGCCTGGCACCCCGGGCCAGCCGCCGCAGGGTGGGCAGCCGCCACGACCGCCGCAGGCCAGTGCCGACGATGGCGTCCGCGTCATCCAGCAGCCGGGTGGCGGCATGACCGGCCCCAACCTGCCACGACCGCAGGCGGATGGCGCGCGTAACGCGCCGCCGCGACAGGACGATGCCGACCTGCAGCGTGCGCGGATCGAAGCCTTGAAGGCCGCGGTGCAGAAGCGTCGCCTCGAACAGCAGCAACAGCAGCGACAGCAGGACGTGCAGTAACGACAGCAGGATACGAGTCACCGGCGCGCACGCGCCCCTCAAGGACAGAGGACACATCGATGCAACGATACAAGACAGGCATGGCCATCCTGATGGCCAGCCTTGCCACGGGCTGCGCCACGCAGTCGTCCCGCCTCGCGGGTAATCTCGAGCGGGAAGCGCTGGCCGACCTGGCCCGGCCCGTGCCGCTACCGCTGCCACTGCCACTGCCTGCGGATGCGAGCGCCGGCCCGGCGGATCGCGTAGCAGCGTCGATCACGCACGGCGCTGGCGATCCATTGAAGTCGCGGCCACCGTCGACGACGCGCCCGGCCGTCACGCCGCGCGCGCTGGCAACACCACGACCTGGGGCGGCGGGTGAGGGTGCATTGACGTTCAACTTCGAAGACCAGCCGGTGGAAGCCGTGGTGCGCGCCATCCTTGCCGACGTGCTGGATGTGAATTACGCGATCATGCCCGGCGTCGGCGGCACGGTGTCGTTCTCGACGGCGCGCCCCGTATCCCGCGACGAGGCATTGCCGATCCTCGAGACATTGCTGTCGTGGACGGGTAACGCGCTGGTCCATCGACACGGTCGCTACGACGTCGTGCCGCGACGGCAGGCGGTCGCCGGCGCGCTGGTGCCGCGGCTCGCCGCATCGGCACCCCGCTCGGGCCACGCGGCGCGATTGTTCCCGCTGCGCTTCGTCGCCGCCAACGAGATGGAGAAGCTGCTCACGCCGTTCGTCACTCCCGATGGCCTGCTACTGGTCGACCCTGTCCGCAACCTGCTGGTGTTGGCTGGCACGCCGGAGGAACTGGACAACTACGCGGCAAGCATCGACACCTTCGATGTCGACTGGGTCGGTGGCATGTCGGTCGGCGTCTTCCCGCTCAAACACGCGAGCACGAAGGAATTGTTGCAAGGCCTCGAGTCGGTGTTCGGCGAAAAAGCGCGGTCACCGGGCGCGGGGATGGTTCGCTTCCTGCCGATCGAGCGAAGCAACGCGATCGTCGCAATTGCAACGCGCGGCGAGATCGTGGATCGCGTTGGCGAATGGATCGACCGGATCGATCGTGGCGGCGGCAACGAGCCGCGCCTGTACGTGTACGACGTACGCAATCTTCCCGCGGCGGACGTCGCCCGGCACATCGGCCAGATATACGGCGGTTTCGTGGGCGGCGCCGATCACGCGGGTGAGGTCGTCCCGGGCCTGGCCAGCGCAACGTACGAGTCGGGAGCCGGCCCGTCCGCTGGCGACGAGACCGAGGTGTTCGACGGCGAGCGCGATCCCGCGTTCTACCAGCCGGCCACGTCGCCAGCCGGCAGCGGCAGCGTCAGCAGCGGCGGCGAGCATGCCCTGCGGGTCACCGCGGTGGATGCGAACAACCAGGTGCTGGTCCACGCGCGTCCGTCGCAGTGGGTGGCGATCCGCGCGGCCATCGAACGGCTCGATGCCGTGCCACTGCAGGTGCAGATCGAAACGCGAATCCTCGAGGTCGCCTTGCAGGATAACTTCCGGTTCGGCGTGCAGTGGTACCTCGAGGGACTCGCAGGCAGCGGCGGAAGCGGCAAGCCGGCGCAGCCCGGCAACCGCCAGGGATGGGGCCTGGGCCGGCTGCCGATCACCCGTGGCGGTGCCGACACGTTCTTCTACTCCTTCGTCAACAAGGACCTGCAGGCGATCGTGCGTGCGCTGGAGGAAGACACCCATGCACGCACGTTGTCGGCGCCTTCGCTGGTCGTGGTGAACAACCGTCGCGCGGAGATCGTCGTCGGCGATGAAGTGCCGGTCACGCAGACCTACGTGAACACGCAGGTCGGTGCGAGCAGCGAGGTAGGCCAGGTCGCCTACAAGAAAACGGGCGTCATGCTGAAGGTGCGTCCTCGGGTGAACCCCGGTGGCCTGGTCTACCTGGACGTGGAGCAGGAAGTGAGCAAGGTGGGCGAAGCGGCCAATGCGTCGGGTAACGCACCGATCGAGAAGCGCAAGCTGAAAACCGAAGTGGCCGTGCAGAGTGGTCAGACGGTGCTGCTCGGCGGCCTGATTCGTGAGATCGGCGCGCACGGCCGCAGTGGCGTGCCTGGCCTGTCGCGCATCCCCGTCTTCGGCAAGCTGTTCGGCAATCGCTGGGATAACAACCAGCGCACCGAAACCCTCGTGCTGATCACGCCGAGGGTGATCGGCAGCGCGGGCGACGCACGTCGCGTCGCTGACGACTACCGTCGACGTTTCCGCTCGCTGGAGCCGTTCACGCCGAAGCCGGCCGTCGAGTGATCCGCGCGTCGGGAGGCGGGCGAGCGCGATCCTGCGTACCATACGCAGCGCATGACTCCCGTCTTCCCTATCACCCCGCTGCTGCCCGACATCCTCGCCTCGCTCGCGGAGCGGCCGCGCCTCGTGCTGGAAGCGCCGCCCGGCGCGGGCAAGACGACCCAGGTCCCCCTCGCCCTGCTCGATGCGCCCTGGCTCGCCGGCCAGCGCATCCTGATGCTGGAACCGCGCCGCGTCGCGGCACGGGCCGCCGCAACGTTCATGGCGGCGCAGCTGGCCGAAGAGGTCGGCGGCACGGTCGGCTATCGCATCCGCTTCGAGTCGCGGATCGGGCCGCGGACGCGGATCGAAGTGGTCACCGAAGGCATCCTCAGTCGGCTGATCCAGGACGATCCCTCACTGGATGGCGTCGGCGCGATCCTGTTCGACGAATTCCATGAGCGGCACCTGGCCGGCGACCTCGGCGCGGCGCTTGCGCTCGACGTACAGGCGAGCCTGCGACCCGACCTGCGCCTCGTGGTGATGTCCGCGACGCTGGACGGCGAACGCATCGCTCGCTGGCTGGACGCCCCGCGCCTGAGCAGTCCGGGACGCAGCTTCCCGGTCGACATCGTGCACCCGCCGGCGCGGACGCAGGAAACGGTCGAGCAGCACATGGCGCGGACCGTGCAGCAGGCCCTGCGCGAGAACGACGGCGACGTGCTCGCGTTCCTGCCCGGGCGTCGCGAGATCGAACGCGTGCGGACGATGCTGGAGCGCCTTGAGGGCGATGTCGAAGTCGTTGCGCTGCACGGCGAGCTGTCGCTCGCGGAGCAGCAGCTGGCGCTCGCGCCGGCGGACGCGGGCACGCGGCGCGTCGTCCTTGCCACCAACGTCGCCGAATCGAGCGTGACCCTGCCGGGCATTCGCGCGGTGGTCGACAGCGGCCAGGCGCGCGAGCCGCGGTTCGATCCGCCCTCGGGCTTCACCCGGCTGGAGACCGTGCTCATCTCGCAGGCGTCGGCCGACCAGCGCGCGGGCCGCGCTGGGCGCGTCGCCGAGGGGCGCGCCTATCGCCTGTGGCCGCAGAGCCGTCGCCTCGAGCCGTCGCGCAGCGCGGAGATCGAGCAGGCCGAACTGTCCGGCCTTGCGCTGGAACTCGCCGGCTGGGGCAGCGAATCCCTGCCCTGGCTGGATCCGCCGCCGGCCGGGGCGATGAGCCAGGCCCGCGACCTTCTGCGCCGGCTCGGTGCACTGGATAGCGCGTCGGCGATCACCGGCCTCGGCCGGAAGATGCTTGCGCTGGGGGCCGCGGCGCGGCTGGCGGCGGCCGCGATGCGAGCACGCCCCGAGCAACGCGCGCTGGTGGCCGACCTGCTGGCACTTGCTGAAGCACGCTCCCCACTGCGCGGCGAAGCGGCGCGTAACGACGACTTCCGCCAGCGGTTGCATGCCTTGCACCTCTGGCGTGACGGCCGCGGCCGTGGCGCCCGGATCGGTTCCGCGGACGCGGGTGCACTTGCGGCGATCGACAAGGCTGCCGCGGGCTGGCGTCGACGGATGGACGCCAGGACGGCGGCAAGCGGCGTCCCCGACTCGCATGCCGTCGGCGACCTGCTTGCGCATGCGTTCCCCGATCGCGTGGCGCGCCGTGACGATACGCAGCCGCTGCGCTACCAACTGGCCAATGGCCGCGGCGCGCGCCTGCACGAGCAGAGCGCACTGCATGGCGAACCGTGGTTATTGATCGTCGACCTTCGCCTGGATGCGCGCGATAGCCTCGTGTTCGCGGCCGCGCCACTCGATCCGGACACCCTCGAGCGCGAGCACGCCGAGCGCTTCACCACGACGCGCGTACTGCGTTGGGACGATGCGCGGCAGATCGCAGAGGCCTTCGAGGAGCGTCGCTTCGATGCCCTGGTGGTCTCGCGCAAGTCCGTACCGGTCAGCGGCGACGATGCGTTGCCGGCGTTGCTGGCGGCGATTCGTTCCCGCGGCATCCCTGCACTTCCCTGGACGGACAACGCCCGGCGACTGCGCGCCCGCATGGGTGCCTTGCGCGCGTGGCGTCCCGAGCTCGGCTTGCCCGATGTCAGCGATGACGCGCTCGCGCGCACGCTCGACACGTGGCTGTCGCCGTTCCTCTCCGGCAAGCGGCGGCTCGATGCGCTGCAGCCTGCCGAATTGTCCGAAGCCCTGGCCTCGATGTTCGACTATGAGCAGCGGCGTGCGCTCGATGCGCACGCGCCCGAGGAGCTGGTCGTGCCGAGCGGCATGACGCGGCGGCTGGAGTACGGCGCACGCGACGACGAGCCCGGCGCGCCGCCGGTGTTGGCGGTGAAGCTGCAGGAGCTGTTTGGCCTGGCCGACACCCCGCGGGTAGGCGATGGGCGCGTCCCGGTGATGTTGCACCTGCTGTCGCCTGCGGGCCGACCGATCCAGGTGACCCAGGACCTCGCCGGGTTCTGGGATCGCACGTATCCCGAAGTGAAGAAGGAATTGAAGGGTCGCTATCCACGGCATCCCTGGCCGGACGATCCGTGGACGGCGACGGCGACCCACCGGGCAAAGCCGCGCGGCACCTGAGCGATTCCACGCTCAGCAATCCGGCGGTTCGCGCTCGGGTGACGACGTACGGTCGGAGCCTTCCGACGGGCTTGCCGATGCTTCGGTGATCCGCCGTGGCCGCGGTTGACCCAGTCGAAACGAACGCTGTGGCCATGGCTTGCCGCTTGCCGTACGTTCCATGGCGGCGGGGCTGATATTGTCACGGACTTGTGCGGCGCGTGCACCGGCCAATGCATCGAAGGCCACCATCGGCCGTTCCGTGCCCGCGTCGATGAGCTTGAGTCCCCTGAGGCGTGCCCGGCCAGAGGCGATCAGCTCCTTCTTGAGCGCCGACGGGATGGTGGGAGACATTTCGGTAAGCTGGATGTCGAGGTCGTAGGCGTCGGCGAAGGTCCCGATGGACCAGCGGCAGGTGTGGCAGACAACGCCGCTGAGCATCCCGCGTACCGTGCCGCTGCGTGGCACGACGCCGCCGAGGATGTCGTCCTCCAACGCGCGCAACGCCTTCTGTTCGGCATCCAGGGCATGATAACGGCCATCGTGCCAGTAGGGCTTCATGATCGAGCGACCGCCCATGCGAAAAGGCGCACGGACGTCGGTCGCGTCCGACGCGACGTAGAAGGGTTCGTCTGCGGTTTCCGCCGCGGCGAGTGCCTCGTCGCTTACCGCCGCCTGGCTACCGGCGGCGTCTTCTTCCGCCTCGGACGCCGACGTTGCCAGCTCCGGCGACGATGGCGTGCTCGGCGTTCCTGGTGGCGTCGGTCCGGCGAACGCGCGCACGGCGACACGGCCCAGGGGCTCGCCGGCCATCGCGTGGTACGTGCGCACGTGGGAGATCCCATTCGACGTGTAGGTGTACTCCAGCCGTGCGATGGGCGTGCTGCGCATATGGCTCTCGACGAGCTCCCAACGCCGCGCCCGATAGTCCCCGGGATACCTCGCGACGATGATACTGCGCATGGCATCGACATGGCGCTGGCTGCTGGCTTCGAGCAGCGCGACGAGGTTGCCTTCGTCGAGATCCGCACGGGTTGTGGTGACGCTGCCGGCGGCGGCGTAGCCAGGCAAGGCGTACGCGACGGCGATGGCTACGACGGGTGGGATTGAACGTACGCTCATGATCATGGTTATTCCATTGCGGGGCAGGCCAGGCGGCTGGCGCGTTCGGACAAGGCCTCGGCGTCGGAGCTGGACAGCGCATCGGCAGACACCATGTCGTCGGCAACGGCCGCCTCGACGATTTCCGCCATGGCCAGCATGTCGAGCAGGGGCATGAGCGCGCCGACCAGCAGGCCCAACCGTGCGAGCCCATCGTGCCGCGGCTCGGGCCGAAGCGGCGTGCGACGCATGTCATCGACGTACCAACGGTGCACGGCACGGTCATGCGCTGCGACGAAGCAGGGTATGCGTGCATCGCCGGGTGCTCCGCCCCCGGCGTTCTGGGGATGCGCCGTGCCATCCGGTCGACATGGCGGTGACGTGACATAGCCCTGCGCATCGCGAAAGGCGGCAGCCGCGCGTGCGATCCGCCAGGCGATCGGCAGACCGGCGTTGGCCGACGGATGCAGCAGCCGGTGCTGGACGATCGTGTCGAGGTAGCGCAGATCATGCGTCGACAACTCGTCCGGGTGCCTCGCCCGCATGACCCGGGACGCGACGTCGTCGAACACCCCTACGGCGGCGCGGCGAGCTGGCGGCGTCGAACCGATCTGTTCGCGCAGGATCTGTAGTCCGACAGCGTGGCTTGCGAAGCGAGGCGCGTGCTCGTAGCCGAACAGGTCCAGCACATGCCAGAAAACATCCGGCTCCAGCCCCGCCTTCGTTGCATTGGCTGCGACGAACGGATCGCGAAATCCGCCCGCCGGCATGACATCGACGCCTGGCCTCGCGCGTGTCATGCCCAGTTCGCGGCGAAGTGCATCGAGCACCTGGTCGTCGTCGGCTGCGCTGGCGTCGACGACTTCGCGCCACCAGAGTTCGTTCATGAGCGACGGTGTACGCACCACATCGCTGTAGGGAGAGGCGGGTTGCACGAGAAGCTGTTGCGCGAACCACGCGTCGTCATGGTCCGTGGCTTGCTCGATGCCGAGCTGAGCGATCCGCTCAGCCTGCATTTGCCCAAGGATCGACGAAGCCATTGCCCCGGGCGAGGCAGTGAGGCAAAGCAATAGCATCGCTCGGGGTGATGGCTTTCGCATCGGGGGTTCCTGTCGGGTGATCGTACGAAGCCGTCAATCGGAAAGGCAGCGCTCGCTGGCCGTGAGCTCGCCCGCTTCCGCGGCGGCAAGGCGCTCCACGTCGTAGGGGCCGGACCACGAAGCCGCGTCGGGATCCACCTCGCTTTCGACCAGACGCTGCCAGCCAAGGTCTTTACGTATCCGGCTGAGCACAGCGGACGACGCCCGGCTCGCCGCGGTGATGTCGTCGCCAACGGTGTCGGCCAACGTAGCGGAGTCCTTCACGCTCGTCTCATCGAGATAGTAGATTGTCCCGCTGACCTTGTATTTCCTGGCGAATGCCTTGAAGGCGGCGTCACAGGAATGGCAGACCGTCTTGCTGACATAGCCCGTGACCTCGCCTCCCGCCACGCTGAGCCCGGGGTTTTTCTCAAACTCAAACTCAAGCTGCCGGAGTGCCTTGAGTTCCGCATCGGTGCCATGGATGATCTCACCCTTTCGAGGACCCTCGGTTTCAGCCGAAGGCTCGACGACCCAGTTGTCACGCTGTCGCATGTTGGTCGCTCGAATGTCCGACGGCGGATAAAACTGCACATCCCTGGCGTCGGCGAGCGCCTCGGCGGGACTGATCTGGGCGCCGGCCTCGGATTCGGAGCCACTGGTCGCACCCTGGCTTCTCCTTCCTGCCACTTGCTGGATCGTTCGCTCAATCGACGCGCCACTGCGTGCATGGACCCTGATCGTTTCGCCGGTCGCGGCCGAGCGGTAGTCGAGCCGCGCGAGGGTTGCACCCCTGGCCTTGGCAGCCAGCTGCTTCCGGAAGTTATGGTTACCCCTGACGGGTACGGGGGTGTTCGCGTACGACGTCGTCGCCTGCGTCACGGCAACGCCCTTCCTCAGTGCTTCTACATGGACCTCCGCATCGTGGGCGAGGAAGACAGCGACGTTGCCAGCGCCTTTCATGAGCTTGATTTCGTAGGGCACAACCTGGTCGTCGCCGGGAGCAGCACGGGTCGACGGGGACAGGCAGGCGAGGGCGAGCGCGGTGGTCGTGGCCAGGTTCAATGCGTTCATGCGCTTCGCACTCCGCAGCTGAGCGAGCTGGCCCGCGCGTCGGCTGCCTCGGCTTCGGCGTCTTCGAGCCCGGACGTCTCGGCCATGTCGCCGGCGACCGATGCCTCCGAGAATTCAACGAGTGCGGCGATGTCCATGAGCGGCATGGCGAGGCCGAAGATCAGCATGGCGCGGTGCCATGTTGGATGGGCATTTTCATGGATTGGTATCCTCTGTCGCTCCAGCCGCCATTCCGAGCGGTACCAGGCGAGCACCGCGCGATCGGTCGCTCCGACGAAACACAGCGGGCTGTTGTCGTCGTAGGCACTGGCGTCCCTTGGAAGGTCGTCATTGGGGTCGTGGTTTACGCAGAGCGGGCTGCCGCGAAAATATCCCCTGATATCCTTGTATGCCGCTGCCGTGCGCGCGATCCGGTAGGCGGCCGGGAGCCGGGGCTTTCCGTCCGTGCCGGTGCCAGGGTCCCTGCTGCGCAGGGCCATCGTGACGATGCCGACGAGATACTCGGCATCGTCATGCGATATGTCGTCGCCACTACGAGCCGCCATGTAGCGGTCCAGTACCGACGACTCGATTCCCAGCGCGGGCCACATGGATCGCGGGGTGCGGGCCATCTGTTCGCGGAGCAACTGAAGGGCGACGGCATCATGGGCCGCGAGCGTCACGCCCGACGGATTCATATCCCACGCTTTCATGAAGACGTCGTAGGGGATGCCTGCCTTGATCGCACCGGCGGCTGCTTCAACGCCCCGAAAGGCGGCGGCATCCACGCGGGAGACATCGACCTCGCGTCCCGGCCGAGCCTTGGTAAGCCCAAGCTGCCACTGAAGGGCCTCGAGCACGGAACCCGGTGGCTGGCCGGGGGCTATGCGAGAACTGAAATCTTCCCACCAGAGCTCGTTGAGCATGTCGGGCATCGCCACCAGCTCGCTGTAGGGCGAACGGGCATCGACCAGGAGCATGCGTAGCAATGCCGGCGTGCCGAGGGCGGCGTCGGAAAAGGTAACCCGGTCGTCGTGCGGGCCGTCGACGCGATACTTCAACAGTTCGCGATAGACATCCGTTTGGATGGACGGCGCGATGGCCGCTGTGACGGGTAGCGGAGCGAGGCACGCGAGCATCGCGCAGGTACGCAGTGACATCATGTCGGGGGAAACTCCTTTGGAGGTGAACCTGGCAACCAGGTGTCACTGAGTTTCCCCGAACGCGTCGCGGCGAAGGATCAGGCGATGCCCCACAGCGACCGGCGTTCAGCCGATGCGTGACGTAGGCGACTGCCTACGTAGTTGTCGTCAGATGCCGCGATCGCAAGGATTGCAGGGATCGCAGCGCCACCGGCACGGCGTTACCAGCGTGTCCGCCCGGGCAACAAGCCCTTCAACTCGGCTTCCGTCAGGTTGCGCCACTGGCCCACCTTGAGGTGGCCCAGCTTCACGTTGATGATGCGTACGCGGCGCAGCTGGGTGACGCGATAGCCGAACTCGGCAGCCATCAGGCGGATCTGGCGATTCAGCCCCTGGGTGAGGATGATGGCGAAGCCGAACTTCGCGATCCGGCGCACCTTGCACGGCCGGGTCATCTGGCCATGGATGCGCACGCCCCTGGCCATCCCGGCGAGAAACTCATCGGTGACCGCCTTGTTCACGCCCACGAGGTATTCCTTCTCGTGGTTGTTCTCCGAACGGAGGATCTCGTTGACGATGTCGCCGTTGCTGGTCAGCAGGATCAGGCCTTCCGAATCCTTGTCCAGCCGCCCGATCGGGAAGATCCGTTGCTGGTGGTCGACGAAGTCGACGATGTTGCCTTCGACCGTGGTGTCCGTCGTGCAGGTGATCCCGACCGGCTTGTTCAGCGCGATATACACGCCGCGGTTCTTGGTCGACTCGGGCGCGACGGTGCGGGCGACGACGACATCGCCATCGACCTTCACCACGTCGCCGTCGAGCGCCTTGGCGCCCATGCCGACGACTTCATCGTTGATCATGACCCGGCCGGCCTGCAGCAACTCGTCCGCTTCGCGGCGCGAGCACAGGCCGGACTCGGCAATGTACTTGTTGACGCGCATCGGCTTAGGAGCGAAGGCCGACGCCGCGCGAGAGCAGGCGAAGGGCCACGGCCGCAAGGCCGACGACGAAGACCAGCATCACGGCAAACGCGGTGACGATCGGCACGTCGCTGACGCCGAGCACGCCGAAGCGGAACGCGTTGACCATGTACAGGATCGGGTTGACCAGCGAAATGCTGTGCCACGGCTCGCTGAGCAGGTCGACCGAATAGAACACGCCGCCGAGGTAGGTCAGCGGGGTGAGCACGAAGGTCGGCACCAGGGCGATGTCGTCGAACTTCTTGGCGTACACCGCGTTGACGAAGCCGGCCAGCGAGAACACGGTCGCGCCGAGCAGGACCGAGAAGAACGTCGTCAGCGGATGCGCCACGTGCAGGTCGGTGAAGAACAGCGCGATGATCAGCACCAGGATGCCGACGACCAGGCCGCGGGTCACCGCGCCGGTGACGTAGCCGAGCAGGATCACCCAGTTCGGCATCGGCGACACCAGCATCTCTTCGACGAAACGGCCGAACTTGGCACCGAAGAAGGACGAGGAGATGTTGCCGTAGCTGTTGGTGATGATCGACATCATGACCAGGCCCGGCACGATGTACTGCATGTAGGTGAAGCCATGCATGGTGCCGATGCGGCTGCCGATCAGCTTGCCGAAGATGACGAAGTAGAGCGTCATCGTGATGGCCGGCGGGATCAGCGTCTGCGTCCAGATGCGCATGATGCGCACGATCTCGCGACGGACGATCGTGCCCAGGGCGATGAGATGGTTGCTCATGCGGCGTTCTCCCGGCCGTGCTCGACCAGGCGGACGAACAGTTCCTCAAGGCGGTTGGCTTTGTTGCGCATCGACGTGACGGTGATGCCGTGCGCGGAAAGCGCGGCGAACAACGAGTTCAGGTCGTGCGCGCGCGACATCTCGGCTTCCAGCGTGTGGTCGTCGACCACGCGCAGGGTGACGCCGGGCAGGGAAGGCAGGTCGCCGCCGCTGCGGTTCACGTCGAGCACGAAGGTTTCCACGTCCAGCGTCGACAGCAGGCTCTTCATCGTGGTGTTCTTGACGATGCGGCCCTGGTCGATGATGGCGATGTTGCGGCAGAGCTGCTCCGCTTCCTCGAGGTAATGCGTGGTGAGGATCACGGTGGTGCCCGCGGCGTTGATGCCGCTGACGAACTGCCACATCGAACGGCGGATCTCGATGTCGACGCCCGCGGTGGGCTCGTCGAGGATCAGCAGCTTCGGCTCGTTCATCATGGCGCGGGCGATCATCAGGCGCCGCTTCATGCCGCCCGACAGGGTGCGGGCCTGCTCGTGGGCTTTCTCCCACAGGCGCAGCTCGCGCAGGTATTTCTCGGCGCGCACCGCCGCTTCGGCGCGACCGATGCCGTAGAAGCCGGCCTGGTTCACGCAGATGTCGAACGGCTTCTCGAACTGGTTGAAGTTGATCTCCTGGGGGACCAGGCCGATCAGGCGCATCGCATCGCTGCGCCGCTTGTGGATCGATACGCCGAACACCTCGGCATCGCCCGAGCTGGCGTTGACCAGCGAGGACAGGATGCCGATCAGGGTGGACTTGCCGGCACCGTTCGGGCCGAGCAGGGCGAAGAAGTCCCCCGGCTGGACGGTCAGCGAAACCCCTTTCAGGGCCTCGACGCCGTTGCCGTAGGTCTTGCGTAAATCTTTGACGTGTAAGGCAGGAGTGGTCATGGGCTGCGCCGGGATGACAAGCCGCCTATTATACCGGGCTTTGCCGGGCGACCATGTTCCCTGGCGTCAACAGAGACTTTCCATGGCCGAACAATTCCAGCTCCGCCTCGCCGACAGCTTCATGCTCGCCCCCGCGGTGCGGCACCTGGCATTCGAGCGGGTGGACGGCCAGCCCCTGGCGTTCGTCCCGGGCCAGTTCCTCCAGGTCCACTTCCACTACGACGACGGCAAGGCGACCAAGCGCAGCTACTCGGTCGGTACCGTGGGCGATGGCTCCGGCCCGGTCCAGCAGGTCGAGATCGCCGTTTCCTACGTCGAAGGCGGGGCCGCGACCCAGCTGCTGAGCGGCCTGGAGGCCGGTGGCGTGATCCATGCCAGCGGCCCGTACGGCCGTTTCTGCCTGATGGATGGCGACCAGAACACCCGCTACATCCTGATCGCCACCGGCACCGGGGTGACCCCGTACCGGGCCATGCTGCCCCAGATCGAAGCCCTGATCGCCTCGCGCGGCTGCCGTTTCGTTCTGCTCTACGGCGCCCGCAACGAGACCGAGCTCCTTTATGGCGAGGAATTCGAAGCCTTCGCCCGCAAGCACGAGGGGTTCGATTTCCACGCCTGCTTTAGCCGCGGCGCCCGTCCGAACCCGCGTCCGCACGACCGGCTGGGCTATGTGCAGGAGATGCTCGCCGAGCTGGAGCCGACCGCCGACCAGGACATCGCCTATCTGTGCGGTAACCCGAACATGGTCGATGCGGCGTTTTCGGCGCTCAAGGAACACGGCCTGGCCGTGCAACACATTCGCCGCGAGAAGTACATCTCGTCGCGTTGATGCCTATACTCCGGCCCATGCACGCCAAGGCTGATACCGCCCCGCTTTCCCCCGAGATGCGCCGCTACGCTGAGCTGGACCAGCGTCTCCTGCTGGCGGTGCGCAACGTCCGGATCCTGCCCACGGTGTCCTGGCCGGCCTCCGTCGAAGAGCGGCTGATCGAGGAATTCAGTGCGGGCCGGCTGTCGATCCCGGAGATCCGCTACCAGCGTCCAGAACTCGGTGAGACGCGCCGCGAGCTGGAGGCGATCGAAGCCGAGGCCTGCGAGGACACCCCGATCGCCGATTACCTGCGGCGGACGGCCGAGTCCTGGCGCATCGCCACGCAGATGCTCGACGCCGCGGGCACCGATGGGGTCACGGAGGCGTCCGTGCTGCTCTACGGCCGGCCCGGCGACGCGATCCCCGGCAGCAATCGCAGCAACCTCGACGCGGCGGCCTATTTCGTCAACCTCGCCGACGAGCTCGGCGCGGACCTCGAGACCGAAGATGCCGCCGGCAACATCACGGCCGAGCAGCTGCGCCAGGACATGACGGCGAAGCTGGATGCCTTCTTCGCGCCCGGGACCATCGCCGTCGAGGTCGATCCGGAACTGACGGCCAAGGCCGCGGCCGGCGCGACCCGGATCCGCCTGCGCGGCGGCGCGCGTTTCACCGAATACGATCGCCACCAGCTGCTCGCACACGAAGCCTTCGTGCACTCGCTGACCGCGTTGAACGGACGCGAGCAGCCCGTGCTCGCGTCGCTGGCGCGCACTTCGCCTCGCGTGACGGCGACCCAGGAAGGCCTCGCGGTATTCGCCGAGCTGATGTCCGGCGCGATCGATATTCCCCGCCTGAAGCGGATCAGCCTGCGCATCCTGGCCATCGACATGGCCATGAACGGGGCAGATTTCGTCGAGGTGTTTCGCTATTTCCGGGTCTGCGGCCAGTCCGTCCCCGACAGTTTCCATTCCGCCCAACGGGTGTTCCGCGGCGTGCCCCTGACGGGTGGCTCGGCGTTCGCGAAAGACAACGTGTACCTCACCGGCCTGCTGGCCGTGCATACGTTCTTCCGCTGGGCGCTGCGCCAGCGCCGCCTCGACCTGCTGCGCAACCTGTTCGCCGGCAAGCTGGCGCTGCACGACGTGATGACGCTGGAGGCGCATTTCGCGAGCGGTGACATCGCCTCGCCGCGCTATCTCCCGCCGTGGATGCAGCACGTGCACGGACTGGCCGGAAAACTGGCTTTTTCGCTGTTCGTCAACCACATCCACATGGCGGGCGTGCAGGCCGAAGAGATCTCGCTCGGCCTGTAGCCGGCAACCGGATCAAAGGATCCGGAAGGGCTTCGGCGATACCGCGAAGAACGGCCGCCAGTCACAGGCGATGCGCAGGCGTGCCTTGTCGGTGGCAGCGTCCGGCGGCAGGTTGATCGCCGCGCTGCCGCTGTTCGGTACGTCGCGGGCGAGCGTCGTCCAGCTTGCGCCATCATCGATCGACAAGCCCAGGTCGAGGAAATGGCAGGAGATCGGCCTGGTGGTCGTGCCTGCGACATCCCAGCGGACATCCAGCGCCTCGCCGCGCCGTGCATCCGCCGTGGGGTGCAGGGCGAAAGCGCCGCCGGTGTCCACCACCTGCACACGCGTGTCTTCGCTCGCCACAGTAGCGGTCAGGCCGCCTTGGTCACGCACGGTAAGGCGAAAATACCTGCTGCCAGCTGCGTCGGGCAGGTCGTCGACGAACTCGCGGCGCGATCGCCTCGACGGAGCAACGCGCTCGGACCGTGGCGATTCCCCGAGCTCATCCCACGCGAAGCTCAGCCGGCGGCCAGGCATGGTCGGCTCGATCGTCGCATCCAGCCAGAACGGCGTGTGGGCCGGGATGACGATCGGCTCCGCCAACGATTCCGGGTCGATCCATGCCGCCGTCGCGTCGCTGACGTGCTTGCGCGCACAGCGGCCACCACGCGAGCCGAGTGACACGCGCACGCGCTCGATGCTCGCGCCATCGAACGCATGGCACGATGGACAACGCGGCTTGCGAAACGGTGCGCCGAGCTGGTTGCCGAGCACGAGGATGAAGGCTTCGAGCGCGGCGTCGTCATCCTCGCCGCCGCTCCACGCAGCGGCCTTGTGGGTGGCGAGGTAGTCCGCGTCGCGCGCATCGCTGCATGACGTGCCGGTCGCGGTTTCGCCGCCATTCAAGCCGAGCAAGGCATGGCCGATGTCGTACGAGCTGGCGGCAAGGCGACGCTGGATAAGCATGGCGGCGGCCGTACGTGGCTCGCCGTGGCGCAGCGGATCGCTTGCGGCGCTGGCCATCATGAGTCGGTCGCTCTGCGCCGCGAGCACGAGATGGACGCCCAGGTCGTTTTCCATCCGCTCGTTGGCACGATTGACCATGTGTGCCGCGGCGCCCAGCGCTGAGGCCACCGTACCGCCGTTGGCGGCGACGAAACGGCTGTCGGCCGCGAGGGCCAGGCGGAAGTCGTAGCGCACGTTGCCATGGCTGGCGCCCGCCTTGCCCAGGTCGCCTCCGAAAGGCGTTTGGGCGATCGACGTGGGAGAGCCGCCGCCACGTCCATCCGGCGCGGGTCCATGCAGCCCGGCTGCCGCTTGCGACGCCCGCGGGTTCGTGGGGAGCAAATCCATGGGTAGCGACGGCAGTGTCTCGACGTGCTCCCACGGCCGCGTGTCGTCGTCATCGCCGGACACGCTGAGCCGGCCGACGTTGCCTGCGTAGTCCAGCCGCGCCGTCCGACCCTGCGCATCCTCGCCACGATAACTGCGCATCGAGGGATGGCGCCGCACCAGGGCGCGGGGGAGTACGCCGGAATCGACCATGCGGAAGGTGGATGCTGCACCGCCGCGTAAAGGGAGGGTCACGGAGGTCTCGCCACGGCCGTCCGCCGTCGATGCCGCCAGTGCTGCGTGCGCGTCGGCGAGCTCGGCCGAATGCACGGGGGAAGCAGTAATAAAACCAGTGACGGCCAGCGTCAACGTAGCAGGAAAACGCATGCATGCCTCTCGATGGACCAGGGAAGAGGCAGCGTACGCAGCCGCACGGTCGTGCAATGCAGGTATGCACCGCGGTGATGCGTAAGCGTCGGGTATCACAGCTTGTCGCAAAGCGACACACAGCCCGCCAAGGCCGGGCCCGGCGCGGTGTTAACATCGGGGCTTGCCGCGCAGCCCGCGACGGGCGCGCCTCCCTCATTACCCGCTACGTCCCACAGGATCCCATGGCCATCTCCGAGGAACTGAGGCAAGCCGCCCTCGAATACCACCGCCTTCCCCGCCCGGGCAAGATCAAGGTCACGCCGACCACTTCGCTGCTGACCCAGCGCGACCTGTCGCTGGCGTATTCGCCGGGCGTCGCGGCGGCCTGCGATGCGATCGTCGCCGACCCGCGTGAAGCGGCCGAGCTGACCGCGCGCTCGAACCTGGTGGCCGTGATCACCAACGGCACGGCGGTGCTTGGCCTCGGCAACATCGGCGCGCTGGCCAGCAAGCCGGTGATGGAAGGCAAGGGCGTGCTGTTCCAGAAGTTCGCCGGCATCGACGTGTTCGACATCGAGATCAACGAGACCGATCCCGACAAGCTGGTCGACATTATCGCCAGCCTCGAACCCACCTTCGGCGGCATCAACCTCGAAGACATCAAGGCGCCGGAATGCTTCGTCGTGGAGCGCAAGCTGCGCGAGCGGATGAAGATCCCGGTGTTCCATGACGACCAGCACGGCACGGCGATCATCGTCGGTGCGGCGGTCATCAACGCCTTGCTGGTCACCGGCAAGAAGATCGAAGACGTGAAGCTCGCGACCACCGGCATGGGCGCGGCCGGCATCTCGTGCGTCGACATGCTGGTGACCCTGGGCCTGAAGCGGGAGAACATCCTCGCGTTCGACCGCGACGGCGTGTTGCACAGCGGCCGCACCGACCTCGACCCGGACAAGCAGCGCTATGCGCGCGACACCGACAAGCGCACGCTGGCCGAGATCGTGGAAGGCGCGGACATCTTCCTGGGCCTGTCCGCCGGCGGCATCCTGAAGCCGGAGATGGTCGCCACGATGGCCGATCGCCCGATCATCTTCGCGCTGGCCAACCCGAACCCGGAAATCCTGCCGGAAGACGCCAAGGCCGTGCGCCCGGATTGCATCATGGCGACCGGCCGTTCGGATTACCCGAACCAGGTCAACAACGCGTTGTGCTTCCCGTACCTGTTCCGTGGCGCGCTGGATGTCGGCGCGTCGGTGATCAACGAGCAGATGAAGGTGGCCTGCGTGAAGGCCATCGCCGAACTGGCGCGTCGCGAGGCCTCCGACGTGAGCGCGCGTGCCTACGGTGGCAAGCCGCCGAGCTTCGGTCCCGAATACCTCATCCCGCAGCCGTTCGACCCGCGCCTGCTGATCCAGCTGCCGCCGGCGATTGCCCAGGCGGCGATGGATTCCGGTGTCGCCGAGCGTCCGATCGAGGATTTCCCGGCCTACGTCGAGAAGCTCACCAGCTTCGTGTTCCGTACCGGCCTGCTGATGAAGCCGGTGTTCGATCGCGCGAAGGCCGACCCCAAGCGCGTGGTCTACGCCGAGGGCGAAGAAGAAACCGTGCTGCGCGCCGTGCAGACCGTGGTCGATGAGGGCCTGGCCCGTCCGATCCTGGTCGGCCGCCCGGATGTGATCGAGAAGCGCATCGCGCGAGCCGGCCTGCGCCTGAAGCCGGGCGTGGATTTCGAGATGTGCAACATCCACTCCGATCCGCGCTTCGAAGACTACTGGAAGCTCTACCACTCGATCATGGAGCGCCGCGGCGTCACGCCGGCATCGGCCAAGGCCGTGGTGCGTTCCCGCCCGACGGTGATCGCTGCGCTGATGGTGGAGCGGGGCGAAGCCGACGCCATGATCTGCGGCCTGGTCGGCACCTACCAGAGCAAGCTGGATTACATCCGCGACATCATCGGCCTGGACGACAGCGTGTGCGAGGCCTCGGCCATGGCCGCCGTGGCGACGGAGAAGGGCACCTTCTTCTTCCTCGACACCTACGTGCAGGAAGACCCGACGGCGGAGCAGATCGCCGAGGCGACCCTGCAGGCGTCGCTGCGCCTGAAGCTGTTCGGCATCCAGCCAAAGATCGCCCTGCTGTCCAATTCCAATTTCGGCAGCCGCGAAACGCGCAACTCGCGGAAGATGCGCGAAGCACTCAAGCTCATCCGCGACCGGGTGCCCAAGCTGGAAGTCGAAGGCGAGATGCAGGCCGACGTGGCCCTCACCCCCGAGCTGCGCGAGCGGATCTTCCCGAACTCGCGCCTGGAAGGTAAGGCCAACGTGTTCGTGTTCCCGAACCTGGACGCCGCCAACACGGCCTACAACATGGTCCGCGTGCTGTGCGATGGCGTGGTCATCGGCCCGATCCTGATGGGCGTAGCCAAGCCGGCCCACATCCTCACCCCGCAGGCCACGGTCCGCCGGGTGGTGAACATGACCTCGGTGGCCTGCGTCGAGGCGCAGATCCGCGCGGGGGTGAAGGGGCGGCAGGCGTAAGTCTTTGTAAATGTTGTGGGAGTGCGTTTGGGGGCGTTTGGGCGCGGGGCGGGATCATCGCCATCCCCATCGCGCGCAGGCGCGCTCCTACAAGGCAGTTATGCGGATTTTGATCGATTCAGGTGGGCCATACGGCCACGTATGCCGGATCGATGCGTTATTATCAACAGGTTTTCCCGCACCCTAGCGGCTCTTTAAGTCCCCATGTGCGCGCCAAGGGCGCAGCCGGAGCTTCCATGGACCAGATCGACGATGTGCTGAACCAGGACCTCGACCCCACCGAAACCCGGGAATGGGTCGAGTCGCTTAACGCTGTCATCAACCACGATGGCACGGAGCGCGCCCATTACCTCCTGGAGAAGATGGTCGACTCCACCCGTCGCGCGGGCGGCTACCTGCCGTTCGACCCGACCACGGAATACGTCAACACCATCCCGCCGCACATGGAAGCGCGTAGCCCTGGCGATGCCGCCATCGAGTGGCGCATCCGCTCGCTGATCCGCTGGAACGCGCTGGCCACCGTGGTCCGCGCCAACCGCAAGCCGGGCGACCTCGGCGGCCACATCTCCAGCTTCGCCTCGTCGGCCACGCTGTACGACGTGGGCTTCAACCACTTCTGGCGCGCACCCAGCGCGGAGCACCCGGGCGACCTGGTGTTCCACCAGGGCCATTCCGCGCCAGGCGTCTACGCCCGTTCCTTCCTCGAAGGCCGGATCAGCGAAGAGCAGCTCGACCTCTTCCGCATGGAAGTCGAAGGCAAGGGCCGCGGCCTGTCGTCGTACCCGCATCCGTGGCTGATGCCGGACTACTGGCAGGTGCCGACGGTCTCGATGGGCCTCGGCCCGATCCAGGCCATCTACCAGGCACAGTTCTGGAAGTACCTCGAGCACCGTGGCCTGATCCCGAAGTCCGATCGGAAGATCTGGTGCTTCATGGGCGACGGTGAATCGGACGAGCCGGAATCGCTCGGCGCGATCTCGCTGGCCGGCCGCGAAGGCCTGGACAACCTGATCTTCGTCATCAACTGCAACCTGCAGCGCCTCGACGGCCCGGTGCGCGGTAACGGCAAGATCATCCAGGAACTGGAAGGCGTGTTCCGTGGCGCCGGCTGGAATGCCATCAAGGTGGCATGGGGCAGCTACTGGGATCCGCTCCTCGCCCGCGACACCTCGGGCAAGCTGCGCCAGCTGATGATGGAAACCGTCGACGGCGAATACCAGGCATGCAAGGCCTTCGGCGGCGCGTACACGCGCGAGAAGTTCTTCGGCAAGTACCCGGAAACCGCAGCGCTGGTCGCCAATATGTCCGACGACGACATCTGGCGCCTGAACCGTGGTGGCCACGATCCGCACAAGGTCTACGCGGCCTACCACGCGGCCGTGAACACCAAGGGCATGCCGACCGTCGTCCTCGCCAAGACGGTGAAGGGCTACGGCATGGGCACCGCGGGTGAATCGCAGAACCCGGCGCACAACCAGAAGAAGATGGATACCGACGCGATCCGCGCCTTCCGCGATCGTTTCAACATCCCCATCCCCGACGACAAGCTCGACGAAGTGCCGTACTACCACCCGGGCAAGGACTCGGAGGAAGTGCAGTACATGCTCGAGCGTCGCCGCGCGCTCGGCGGTTCGCTGCCGCAGCGTCGTCGCAAGTCGGACCAGTCGTTCAAGGCGCCGTCGCTGGACGCCTTCGAGCAGATCACCAAGGGCACCGGCGATCGCGAGATCTCGACCACGATGGCCCTGGTCCGTGGCATGAACCTCATGCTGCGCGACAAGGAGCTTGGCCCGCGCCTGGTGCCGATCGTCGCCGACGAAGCCCGCACCTTCGGCATGGAGGGCATGTTCCGCCAGATCGGCATCTACGCGCCGTTCGGCCAGAAGTATCGCCCGCAGGACGCCGACCAGCTGCTGTACTACCGCGAAGACCAGAAGGGCCAGGTCCTGCAGGAAGGCATCAGCGAAGCCGGTGGCATGAGCGCCTGGCTGGCGGCCGCGACGAGCTACAGCATCAGCAACGTGCCGATGCTGCCGTTCTTCATCTACTACTCGATGTTCGGCTTCCAGCGCATCGGTGACCTGTGCTGGGCGGCGGGCGACATGCGCGCACGCGGCTTCCTCATCGGCGGCACCTCGGGCCGCACGACGCTCAACGGTGAAGGCCTGCAGCACGAAGACGGCCACTCGCACCTGCTTTCCGGCGCGATCCCGAACGTGGTGTCCTACGACCCGACCTTCTCCTACGAGCTGGCCGTGATCATGCAGGATGGCACGCGCCGCATGATGCAGGAGCAGGAAGACGTCTACTACTACATCACCGTGATGAACGAGAACTACGCCCACCCCGACATGCCGAAGGGCAGCGAGGAAGGCATCATCAAGGGCATGTACCTGTTCAAGGACGCGGGCAAGGCGAAGAAGAACGAGCCGCGCGTGCAGCTGCTTGGCTCGGGCACGATCCTGCGCGAAGTGATTGCCGCCGCCGAACTGCTCGAGAAGGATTTCGGCGTCAGCGCCGATATCTGGTCGGTGCCGAGCTTCTCGGAAGTCCGTCGCGAAGGCTTCGATGCCGAGCGCTGGAACCGCCTGCATCCGGAATCGCCGCAGCGCGTGCCGTACATCACCGGCCTGCTCGGCGATCGCCAGGGCCCGGCGGTTGCCGCGACCGACTACGTGCGTGAGTTCGCCGACCAGGTGCGCGCGTTCATGCCGGACGGCATGCGTTACACGGTGCTGGGTACCGACGGCTACGGCCGCAGCGATACCCGCGCACACCTGCGCAGCCATTTCGAAGTGGATCGCTACTGGATCGCCCACGCCGCGCTCGCCGCCCTCGCAAAGGACGGCAAGGTCAACGCGAAGGACGTCAGCCGCGCCATCAAGGAATACAAGCTGGACGTGGACAAGCCGAACCCGATGACGGTTTGACACCGATGACGGTTTGACGAAAAAAGGGGCGCCTCGGCGCCCCTTTTTTTGCGGCGTCACATCCCGTGCATGGTCTCGCAAACGCTTTGCTGGTATTCCTGTGGGCAATCGTTCCAGGGACACACCGCCATGCGCTTCGCCCTCATTCCCCTCGCCGCCTTTGCGCTCGCCTCCTGCGCGAGCACCGGCGACCAGCACGGCTCCCGCGAGAAGCTGGTCTATATCGCCGCCCAGAAGGTGCCCTGCAGCATGGGCGCCATGAAGGGCGAATGCCTGCAGTACCGCGAGCAGCCGAACCAGCCGTGGCAGCTGAACTATGCGCCGGTCGATAACTTCGAGTGGAGGGCCGGCAACGAATACCTGGTCAAGGTCACCGAAATCGAGGTGAAGGACCCGCCGGCGGATGCCTCGCGCGTACGCTGGCGCGTCGACAAGATCGTCGAGCAGCATCCGGCCGACAACCCCCCATCGTCCGTACCGCTGTAACAACCCTGTAGGAGCGCGCCTGCGCGCGACCAAAAAAAAGGCATAAAAAAAGGCCGGGATCGCTCCCGGCCTTTCCTGTCCCTAGCGACAGGCTTAATCGTCGTCGCGCAGCGCGTGGCGGATCAGCAAGAAAGTGCCGATAGCCGCGGCGGCGATGCCGATCGTAAGCGTGGGATTGCGGCGCACCTGCTTGCGCAGGCGGCGGTACTGGTAGGTCGCTTCATCGGCCAGGTCTTCGGCCATGTAACGGACCTTCTTGCCATTGCTCTTGCTGGCGAACTTGTTGGTGACGCGACGGGTGCGCTCCAGTAGGTCGCGGCCCGAGTCAACAGCCTCGTCACCATAGTGACGGACGCGACCCGATACACCGTTGACGGCGCTCTCGACCTGACGCGCGAATTCGCGGTTCCTGCTCATCGGATGGCTTCCTCTACGTGTGCTCGTGGGAAACGACTGTGCGGGCGGGCCTGTGATCGCGGTGTAAACAGGCCAGCCCCCGGTGAGCAACGATTCAGCGTTATCGAGCGGATGCGAAGGCGTACTCGCCGCCTCGCGCCAGTGCGGCCTGGTAAGCCGGGCGCGCATGGATCTTCCCAAGCCACGCCAGCAGCTTCGGATAGGTGCCGTCGAGTCCGCCCCGGGCGGAGGCAGCCTCCATCGGGAAGCTCATCTGGATATCGGCGGCGGTGAAGTCGTCGCCGGCGAACCAGCCGGTCTTGCCGATTTCGCCTTCGAGGTAGTCGAGGTGTGTCTTGATCTGGGGGTCGATGAACGCCTTCTGCCCACCCTTGGCCAGCAGGCGGGCGACCGGCTTGGCGAAGAACGGCACCGGGGCGGTCTCCATCCGGGTGAAGACCAGCTTGAGCAGGAGGGGCGGCATGGCCGAGCCTTCCGCGTAATGCAGGAAGTAGGTGTAGCGCAGGCTATCCGGGCTGTCTGCCGGCGGCTTGAGCCGCCCCTGGCCGTAGCGGCCAACGAGGTACTCGACGATCGCACCGGATTCCGCCACGGTCATCCCGTCGTCCACGAGCACCGGCGATTTGCCCAGCGGGTGGACCTCACGCAGGGCCTTCGGCGCCAGCATCGTCTTCGGATCGCGCTCGTAGCGGACGATCTCGTAGGGCAGGCCCAGTTCCTCGAGCAGCCAGAGCACGCGCTGCGAGCGGGAGTTGTTCAGGTGATGGACAACGATCATGGCGTGCTCGACGGCGAGGGAGCGCGCAGGGTACCAGTGCACAACGTCGACATTCCATCGACGCGGCGGGAGTAGCGTCGGGGCCAGACCTTCACAGGAGAACACCCATGGCCCGCGAAGCCGACACCGTACATACCGACCAGGGTTCCATCCAGCGCCTGCAGGCCTTGATCGGCGAGCTGCGCGACAACGCGAAGGTACGCATCCACCTGCGCGATGGGTCGACTATCGTTGGAATCGTCGCCGTGGTGCCTGGCGTGCAGTCCTTCGTCGACGCGGATGGCGTCGAGGGGGCCAACGGCGTGGTGAAGCTGATCGACAACGAGCGGCCCGAGTGGTCCGCCACCGTGACGCTCGACACCATCGCGCGAGTGGAACACCTCGACAGCGTGGCCTACGGCACCTCGCAAACCTAGCCCATGATCTTGTAGGAGCGCGCCTGCGCGCGATTGGGATGGTGCGATCCCATCAATTTATACGATCACCATTCATCGCGCGCAGGCGCGCTCCTACATGAGCGTTACGCTTCACGAATTCAGCGTGTCCTGCAGCTTCTTCGCCTGTTCCGGGAAGGCCTTGCCCTGCGCGGCTACCACCTGTGACACCAGCTTCTTCGCTTCGTCGTCGCGCTTCAGCGCACGCAATGCCTTGACCCGATACGTCGCGACCGAGATCGTATTCGCGCCATACGCCTTCTTCGCAGCCGCTTCTAGGTACGGCAGGCCATCGGCGGCCTTGCCCGATTCCACCAGGCGGCGGCCGTAGCGATAGTTGTAAACGTAGTCATCGGGATACGCAGCGATCAGCTGCTTCTCCAGCGTGTCGAGCTCGTCCCCCGCTTTCGCACGCACAAGGTACACACGCAGGTTATCGGCCGCGTTACGGTCGCTCTTCAGGTCCCCATGCAGCTTCGACCGGCTGGACTCGATGCCCTGGCGCAGCACGGCCTGTTCGCCCGCGGTGTCCTGCAGCCCCGCATCGAGATCGGCGCCGGCCAGCACGGCACTGCGCTGGTCGGCGCACGTCGGCGTGGCGGTGAAGACCTGGCTTGCGAGGAACTGGTCGTACGCCGCCTTCTGCGGCTTCAGCGTGGCCGCGCGTGCGTCCGCGGCCTGCGCTTCGGTTGCGCCGAGCAGGTCGTCGAGTACGTACGGGCGATCGCAACCGAGATCGCCGGCGAGCAACTTCGTGGCCGCATCGGTGATCCCTGCGTTGTCCTTCTTGTCCTTCGCCTGCAAAAGCAGCAGTCGCTGCTTCGCGAACGCAACGCGCTTGTCCTTGTCCGATACGTTGCGGACCATGGATGGCAGCGTATCGAACCAGGCCATGCCTTCCGTGCCCGCATAGCGGGCGTTATACGTGTCCAGCACCTCGGCCACCGACGCCATGGACCCCTTCGCGGCATCCGCCTTCAGCTTGGAAAGCTTCGCATCGCCGGAAAGGATGCCGTTGATCTCGGGATAGAACGTCTCGCGCGGACGTTCGGCGAGGATGCGGCCAAGCTCTTCGCCGTCCGGGCCGATGGCCACGTAGGTTGGCAGGAAGTGCACTGTCCACTTCTTCATGTACGCCTGGTCGGCGGGCTTGTCCGCATCGGCTTCGTAGAACACGACCTTCTTGCTGAGGTCGTCCCACTCCTTGCCGTTGAGCACGTGGCTGGCCATGAAGTAGCAGGAGTAACACCAGACCGCCTGGAAATCGACCAGTACCGGCTTGTGCTCGCGCTTGCCCTGGGCGAGCGCGGCATCGAGGCTGGCGGGGCCTTCGTGCGCGGCCCAGGCGGGCAGGGCGGCGACGAGGAGCGTGGCGGCGAGCAGGCGCTTCATGGTGGAGATCCCCTTGGCGGTATAGACGTCCAACTAATAGCACGATTTTCGCCGGGGCGTCAGATCGTACCGGTAGCGCCTTCCACGGGCTCGGGTTCCTCGACCAGGGCCTGGCGCCGGCGCAGGGAGGGGAACCACCACGTCCACAGCCCGACCACCACCAGCGTGCCAATGCCGCCGATCAGCGTGGCGTTCACCGCGCCCAGTGCCGCGGCGAGCAGGCCCGACTCGAATTCACCAAGCTGGTTGGACGTGTTGATGAAGATCGCGTTGACCGCGCTGACCCGGCCACGCATGTCGTCCGGTGTCTCCAGCTGGACCAGCGCGCCGCGGATCACCATGCTGACCATGTCGAAGGCACCCAGTGCGAATAGCGCCCCCATCGACAGCCACAACGACGTGGACAGCGCGAATACCAGCGTGGCGACGCCAAAGCCGCCCACCGACGCGAACATGATCGGGCCGACCCGTCGCTTCAGGCTGTGCGACGACAGCCAGATCGACATCAGCAGGGCGCCCACGGCCGGCGCGGCGCGCAGCAGGCCCAGGCCCCACGGACCCGTGTGCAGGATGTCCTTGGCGAAGATCGGCAGCAGTGCGGTGGCGCCGCCAAGCAGCACCGCGAACAGGTCGAGCGAGATGACGCCGAGCACGGCCGGGCGCGCGCGGATGAAGTGCACGCCGGCGAACAACGATTTCAGCGTGGCGGGCTCGCGCCGCGGCGGCGCATGGTCGTAGCGCAGGCGCGACATGAACACGAAGGCGCCGAGATAGAGCACGGCGGACACCCCGTACACCGTCGCCGGACCCGCGACGTAGAGCAGGCCACCGAGGGCGGGGCCGGCGATCATCGCCGCCTGGCCTGCCGCCGCGCTGGCTGCCGTGGCCCGCGGCAGGATCGACAGGGGCACCAGCGCGGGAAGCATCGACTGCATCGCCGGGAACTCGAACGCCTTGCCCACGCCGATGACGAAGACCAGGGACAGGATCCCGACTTCGTTGATGTGGCCGGCGAAGGTGAAGCCGGCGAGCAGGGCGATGGCCACCCATTCGATGGCCTGGCACACGCGCACGATGCGGCGGCGGTCGAACTGGTCGGCGACGTGGCCCGCGGGCAGCGCGAGCAGGACCGACGGGATGAACTGGACCAGGCCGATGAGGCCCAGGTCGAAGGCGCGTCCGGTGATCGAATAGATCTGCCAGCCAACGGCCACGGACATCATCTGGAAGCCGAAGCTGGACGCGTTTTTCGCGAACCAGAACTGCAGGAAGGCGGGATAGCGAAACAGCGATGCTTCGGGGGACGTCGGCGACATGGGGTGTCCTTGGGGCGTACGCCGATTTTACGCCCGTTTCGCAGCGCGCCTTGCCAGCCGCCGCGTCCGCGCGCCAAGCTACGGCCTTCATCGCCGGGATTCGCAAAATCATGCGCCGTATCGCCGCCCTCGTTGCCCTCTCCGCCCTCGCCACGGCCTGCTCGCAGCAGCAGGGCCAGGCACCCGACCAGCAGCCCCAGGCCGCCGCGAACGATGCCAATGCCGATGCGGCCAAGAAGCTGGAGATCTACCAGCAGCTGCTGAAGCTGCATAACGACGGCCCGGCCGTGCAGATCGGCCACGAGATCGTCGACAAGTACCCGGATTCGCCGGCCGCCGCCGAGGTGAAGAAGACCCTCGACCCGCTGGAACAGAACTACAAGGCGACGACGGAGAAGAATCGGCTCGCGTCGCTATGGCTCTACCAGGTCTCGCCCATGCAGGGCGGCACGCAGAGCACCGCCACCATCCAGTCCTCGCATCCCACGGGCGAGGAGCAGGTGCGCCTGATCCTGCGCCGGCACAGCGACTGGGGCCAGAGCGTTTTCCTCTACGCGGTGGCCGGCAAGGGCTTCGTCTGCAAGGGCGACTGCTCGCTGAAAGCAACGTTCGACGGCAAGGCGAAGGTGATCAAGGCGTTCCGTCCGCCGACGGGCGAACCGGCGCTGCTGTTCCGCAACGATGCGCAGTTCCTGAAAGACCTGGCCGGGACCAAGCGCCTGACGATCGACGTGGTTACCGTGTCGCGCGGGGAGACGACGCTGACGTTCGATACGGGTGGGTTTGATGGTTCCAAGTGGCAGGATGTGCCTAAGAAGAAAAAGTAACAAAAGCGCCGGGCTCGGGGGAAAGTATCGGGCCCGGGGAAAAAAAGCATCGCGCGCGGGCGCGCTCCTACAAGGGGGGTGAGGGGCGTAGGAACGTGCGGGGGCGATGCGTTTTGGTCAATGCAGGAATAGCTTCTCGGTAATGCGTGCGAGCGGCTTTTCCAGGAAGTTGTTGACGCGCGGCGGCAGGTCGAGCGGCCGGAGCAGCATCTTGACCGTCATTTCCACGGGGATGTGCCGCTTGAGCATGCCCTCGGCCTTGGTCGTGACGCGGCGGAATTCCGCGTCGTCGCGTGCCTTTTCCGGGTAGCGCGTGTTGAAGACATGGCGCAGCGCGATGTCGCTGTCTTCGCTCTTGATCTCGCTCAGGCGCTTGAGCATCGTGCGCAGCGTGCTGATCCGGCCGATCCGGTCGCGCACCCGATACAGGCGGAAGGCCTGGTAGAAGTGCTTGTAGTGCCGCACTTCGTCGCCCTTGATGCGATTGGTCAGGTCTCGCAGCACGGGCTCGTCGGTGACGTCGTTCAACGCGCGATAGAGGCTGGCGGTGCCCGTTTCGACGACGCAACGCGCGGCGAGTTCGAGGCCCCGGTTGGGCTCGAGTTCTTCGGACGTGCAGACCGATCCGTAGTGCGCGAAGAACGCCTTGAAGCCCGCGTCCCAGTCGAACTCCGGCCACACATGGCGCACGTAGGCGGCCAGCGCACGGCCGTGCTGCAGCTCTTCGTGTTCCCAGTGGTCACGCAACCAGCCCTGCAGTTCGTCGTCGCCCGCGAAATGGTCGACGAGGTTGTGCGTGTACAGGTCCGAACCGCTTTCGACGAAGGAAGAGCTGCAAAGAAGAAAGAAAAGATCTTCGTTTTCCCGGACTTTCGCGACGTCGATCTGCGAAAAGTCCAATGACTCGAGCGTCCATGGCAAGGTGGCAACGTAGCTCACTGCTGGTGTTCCTCGATCGCTTAACCGGGTCGCCCTCTTGGGGGCGTCTGACCGAATTGTGACAAAGCCACGGCAGCGTGGCTATTGGTGGTTTGCCGCCGCCCGTTCAGCGGACCACGGTGACCGGGACCCGCGCCTTGGCCAGGACGTCCGTGGAGGTGGATCCGACCAGCCAGCGAGCCAGGGCGCCGCGTTCGGTATGGCCGATCACGATGTGGTCCGCCCCCTGCCGGGCGACATGGGACAGCAGGGCGTCGCCCGGGCTGCCATGGACCAGTTGCACGTCGACGTCGACGCCAGGCGCAGGGGCGAGCCCGGCCAGTTCCTGCCGGAGGCCGGCCAGCCGGTCGCCGCCGCCGTTGTCGGCCATGACCAGGCCCGCCGTATCGGCGCCGTTTTCGAGCTGGTAGACCGAGACGACCGAAATCTTCGCCCTGGCGCAGGAAGCCAGTTCGACGGCGAAAAGGAAGGCCCGGCGGGCGGTCTCGGACCCGTCGTAACCGACCAGGATGTGCTTGGGCATGGTGGATTCCCCGGTTGAAGTGCCTGGGATGATGGTAGGCCCGCGCCGCGTCTGCGGCGAGTGGATTCACGCGGATTCCACCAAACCGTTTCATGGCTGAACAGGCCGGAGGGGCCTCCGGGTTTCTTCACATTCGTGAGTAGAGAATCCTCCCACCGCAGTCCCTGCCACCTCACACACGGAGAACCCACATGATCAAGCGCATTACCGGTCTGGCTGTCCTCGCCCTTTCCGCGGCCGGGGCTTTCGCAGCCCAGCCGGCCCAGGCGGCAGAAGCGGCAACCAAGTGCCACATGACCTTCAGCACCACGGGCTGGGCGGCGATCTACAAGAAGGCCGACGGCCGCGGCCACGTGCGCTGCGACAACGGCCAGAGCGCCGAGGTCATCATCCACGTCCGCGGTGGCGGCCTCACCGCCGGCAAGTTCAGCATCGAAGGCGGCAAGGGTGAGTTCACCAACGTCAAGGGCATCAGCGAGATCTACGGCTCGTACGCGAGCGGTGGTGCCAACGCTGGCGTCGTGAAGAGCGCCGAAAGCGCCGCGATGACCAAGGGCGAAGTGTCCCTGGCCGTCACCGGCACCGGCCGCGGCTTCAACCTCGGCGTCGACCTGAGCAACTTCGAGATCGAGCGCCTCGGCAAGTAAGGCCTGCATGGGTGTGGCTTTAAAGGGCGTCCCCAAGGGGCGCCCTTTTTTTGCGCACGGCTTCTGTAGGAGCGCGCCTGCGCGCGACCAGGGCCAACGCATGCCAACACGGGCAGGCGTCCTCTCAAAGCGCGCAACCTTTGCGTGGCCGCGAGTACACTCACGCGATCCCACCCAAGAGGTTGTCCCCATGCGTCGTCTCCTCTCTCTCATCGCCCTTTGCCTGGTCACGGCCTCGGCCTGGGCCGCCGCGCCCGCCGTCGGCGACAAGGCGCCCGATTTCCGCCTGCAGGACCAGAAGGGCGAGTGGCACACGCTGGACACCCACAAGGGCCAGTGGCTGGTCGTCTACTTCTATCCGAAGGACTTCACCGCGGGTTGCACCACCGAGGTCTGCACCTTCCGCGACGACATCGCCAAGCTGCACAAGGCCGGTGCCTTCGTGCTGGGCGTCAGCCTCGACGACGTGAAGTCGCATAGCGAATTCGCCGAGAAGTACCACGTGCCGTTCCCGCTGCTGTCCGATGCCGACGGCGCCGTCGCCACGAAGTACGACGTGCTCAACAACAAGATGGGCATGAAGTACGCCCGTCGCGAGACCTTCCTGATCGATCCGAACGGCAAGATCGTCAAGATCTACAAGGACGTCGATCCGGAAAAGAACTCCGGCCAGGTGCTGTCCGACCTGGCGACGCTGAAGGATAAGGGCGCCTGAGCGTGTTCGAAGCGCGCAAGAACCCTGTCCACGCCCGGCCTTTCGCGGCGTGGCGCATCGTCGTCTGGCTGGTGATGTTGCTGGCCGCCATGGGCTTCGTCATCAACGGCTATGCCTCGGTCATCATCGGCCAGGCCCTGTTCGCGATGACCGACGCGGCCGCCGCGGACGCCCGGCCGGGCGTCGCGCTGGCGTGGTCGATCGGCTACGCCGTGGCGGCTTTCGCCACCATGGCGATCGCCCTCGCCACCCTGCGCTGGCGCGATCGCGCTCGCCAGGCCATGCGTGTCATCGCCGTGCCGCTCGCCCTCTGGGCGGCATGGACGGCCTGGATCGCATTCGGCCAGTGGCAGCAACTCGGCGTGGTGCTCGGCCAGGCCGGGCTGCCGCCGGACCTGCTGATGGCCGGCATCAAGCACCGCAACATCCTGCTGGTTGGCGTCGTGCTCAAGGCGGTGTCCGTGCCGGTGCTCGCCTGGCTGGCCTGGATCCTCGGCAGGCCGCGTGTCCGCGAGCAGTTCGGCGCGCTCGCCTTGTAAGCGGTTCAGCAAGCATTCGCCCACGCGGCGCTATCGAGGGTCTTTCGACACGGACACTCCATGAGCGCTCGCCTGCTTGCCCTTGTGCTCACCGCCTGTTTCGCAGGCGGTGCGGCCGCCCAGGACCTGGGCACCACCTGCCAGTTAGCCAGCTCTTACGACCTTACGGTCCGGCCGGATGCGCTTACCTTCGACCGCGCCGACGTGGCGCCGCGCAATGTCCGCATGCACGACGGCAGCCTCAGCACCGACGGGCGTGCCGTCTCGCTCCGCCCCGATGAGCAGGACCGCGTCGCGCTGTTCGAAGGCAACGTCCGCACCCTGCTGCCCAAGGTCAAGGCCATCGCCAGCGACGGCGTGGATATCGCGGCCCGCGCCGTGCGCGAGGAGGCGGCGACGGCGGCCCCGGGCGCGGCGGCCAGCGGCGAACTGGATCGGGTGCTGAATGCCCGCGTCGCCGACATCAAGCGCCGCATCGCCGCCAGCCAGAGCACGAAAGACTGGCAGGAAGACGCCATGCGCGAATACGCCCAGGAAATCGTCCAGGACATCATGCCGCTGTTGACCCAGGACGTGGGCAGTGAGGCCATGCAGCTGGCCATGAGCGGCGACCTGCAAGGCGCGGCCGACCTGCGTGACCGGGTGTCGTCGGTATCCACGGGCGCCCAGGCCCGCGTGGCCGCCAAGGTCACCGCCGCGCTCAAACCCCGGGTCCAGGCCCTGTGTCCGCAGGTCCGCCAGCTGGGCGAATTGCAGTCGGGGCTCCGAGACGCTTCCGGCAGGCCCCTACAACTTCTCGAGGCCGGTGGATGACCCGCGGATAACTGGCGCCCGCGCCGTTTAGGGCCGGCTAAGTCCGGCGGCGCTAACGTTTCCCCCATGGAACGCAGCTCGATCCGTGTCGTGAATGGCCTCATCCGCCGCGTCATTGCGGATCGCGACCTGTATGAACAGGCCGCCAAGGGGGTCCGGGAGCCTGGCCTGAAGGCCATCCTCAACGAATCCGCCGATTCGCTCGCCTCCATTGCCGGCGACCTGCAAGGCGCCGTCGAAGCGACGGGCGGCAAGCCCGCCACCGCCAGTGGCCCCATGGCCGGCGTCCGACGTACGATGATGGAGGCGTCGGTGAAGCTTTCGAGCGACCCGGACGTTACCTACATCCGCACGCTCGAACAGATGGAGCGCCGCCTGCTGGACGCGTTCCTTCGCCTGGAGGCGTCGTCTTCCGACCGTGCCGTGCTCGGCCGGCACATCGCCCGCCTGCGCCTGCTGCACCTGGACATGACCAACCTCGGCGGTGCGACCGGCCGTTGACCGCGCCGTGCGTCGCACGCCACCGCCGTAGTCACCGTGATCCGTCACGCTGCCAGGCGCAGTTCCCGCAATGCCCTATGCAGATGTTTGTCAGCCGACACGCGCACGCGTGCCCGGCGCAAGAGCGCCTCGCGGTCCGCGAAGAAATTCGCCAGCGCGATCGCATCGGCGGCATCGCGTCGCGTCGCCATCTGCAGGTCGTCGCGATAAACAGCCCAGACGTCGTCCGTCCACGCGATGTGGTAATCGATGAAACGCTGTTCGGCCATGGCCATGCTCCGTTGTTACACGATGTAGCGTGGCCGATGCGGATACGTGCGTACATCAGACTAGTCTGAAAATGCCGCGCGATTTTTGAGGCGTTTCGTAGCGCAAAAGCACAGCGCAACGCATTCCTGGCATGTTTCCACCCGGCACGAAGACATTGCGCTACTCTCCGCGCTCGTCGAGGCACAGGCACACGGAGGGCGGCCGCATACATGCTTCTTAGAACGATCATTGCCGACGATCATCCCGTGGTGCTGATGGGCATGCGCGCTGCGCTGGAAACAAGCGACATCATCGTCGTCGGCGAAGCAGCCAATGGTGACCAGTTGCTCGACCAGCTCGCGTCGCGGCCCTGCGATGTCATCGTCACCGACTTCTCCATGCCCGGCGGTCGGCACGGCGACGGCCTGCTGTTGCTCGACACGATTCGCCGACGCTATCCGCGCCTGCCCATCGTGGTGCTGACCATGGTGAACAACACGGGCGTGTTGCAGGCGATGCGCACGCGCGGCGCGGCATGCCTCTGCGACAAGCGGGCACCGCTGCGCGAAGTGGCCGTGGCGGTGCGTTTGGCCGCGGCCGGCAGGAGCTTCGTCAGCGACACCATCCGCCAGCAGTTCGAACAGAGCGCGGTGCAGGGGCCGGTAGAAGACGTAAGGCTCTCGGCGCGGGAGATCGAGGTGGTTCGCCTGTATGTCGGTGGGATGTCGATCACCCAGATCGCCGAACGGCTCAGCCGCAGCGTCAAGACGGTCAGCCGGCAAAAACGCGACGCGATGCGCAAGCTGGGCATCGACCATGACAGCCGCCTGTCGGAATACGCGCGCGAGCGCGGCATGGCCAACTGACCCTGCCGGAAGTCATGGGGTGACCAACCGCCCATGATTTCCCGCCCCCAGGGGCTTAAACCATGTGCATGCCAGCCGCATCAGAGCGGGTGACCACCTGGGGAGATGCACCATGCGCCATCCGTATGCCGCCGCCGGCCTTGCCGCCGCCCTCGCGCTCAGCGCGGGATCTGCCCTCGCGGAAAACTTCCGCTTCAGCACGGACAGCTGCAACCACGATTACTCCACGCCCTACGACGTCGACGTCACCGCGGCAGGCCTCGCCTTCCACCGCACCAACGGCACGCCGTCGAAGGTCTTCCTGCACGATGGCGCCCTGAAGGTGGACGGCCGCGACGTCGCCGTCTCGCCGGCCGACGCCGCTTCCCTGCGCCGCTACGAGGAAGGGGTGCGCAAGCTGCTTCCCGAAGTCGCCGCCGTGTCGCGGGCCGGCGTGCAGATGGGCTTCGACGCCATGACCACGGTCACGATGACCTTCGCCGAGCCTGGCCAGCGCGACGCCATGCTGGCCAAGCTGAAGCGCAAGCAGGCCCAGGCCCTGCGCGAGATCGACGAAGGCGTCGGCGCGGGCCACTGGTCTTCCGATCGCATGACCGAGACCGTCGCGGGCTCGGTGTCCGATTCCGTGGGCGAGCTGGTCGGTTCGGTGACGTCCAGCGCCGTCTCCGCGGCGCTGTCCGGCGACTCCACCCAGGTGGCCGCGCTGACCGCCCGCGCGAACGCGCTGGATACCTCGATCAATCGCGAAATGAACAAGCGCTCGAAAGACCTCGAGGCGCGCGCCAACGGTATCTGTCCGCGCCTGAACGAGCTTGCCGATCTTCAGATGGCCTGGAAGGTGCGTACGGCGGAGGGCAAGCCGCTGGAATTGATGACGATCAAGCCCAAGGACAGCAAGGACGACAAGGACGACGACGAGGACGGCAAGAAAGTCGTCATGTTCTGAGCTTGCCGATCCACTCGACGATGTTGCGCACCGAGTCGCCGTAGAACACGCGATACATTTCCTCGCTGACATAGCCGATATGCGGCGTCGACAGCACGTTGGGCAGCCGGCGGAACGGATGGTCGGCGGCGAGCGGCTCGGGATCGAACACGTCGACCGCCGCACCGGCGAGGCGCCCATGCACGAGCGCGTCGACCAGCGCGGCTTCATCGACGATGGGGCCGCGCGACGTGTTGACAAGGCGCGCCGTCGGCTTCATCACCGCCAGCTCGTCCACGCCGACGATGCCCAGCGTGCGCTCGCTCAGCCGCGTGTGGATGCTGAGCACGTCGGCACGCTGGAACAACGCGAGTTTCTCCACGCGTTCCACGCCGACGGCCGCCGCCGCCTCCGTCGTCAGGTTCTGGCTCCACGCGATGACCTGCATGCCGAAGGCCTGGCCGATTTTCGCCACCGCCGTGCCGATCCGGCCCAGGCCGAGCAGGCCCAGGGTCTTGCCCGACAGCTCGCTGCCGATGCCCACCTGCCAGCCCCCGGCACGGACCGACGCGGTTTCGTTGGCGAGGTTGCGTACCAGCCCCAGGATCGCCGCCCAGGTGAACTCGATGGTCGGCGTGGACGCGTAGTTGGTATGGACGACGTCGACGCCGTGGCTGGCGGCGGCGTCCAGGTCGATCGACGCGTTCGCACGGCCGGTCGACGCGATGAGCTTCAGGCGTGGCAACGCGGCAAGCAGCGTTGCCGTCATCGGCGTGCGCTCGCGCATCACGCAGACGACGTCGTAAGGCGACAGCCTGCGTGCGAGCGCGGCTTCGTCCGCCACGTGGTCGTGGAACACGCTGACATCGGCGATGGCATCCAGAGGACCCCAGTCCGCGCTGGTGCGCGCGACGTGCTGGTAGTCGTCGAGGACGGCGACACGGATACGTTCGTTCATGGCGAGGTCCTCAGCGTTTGGGTTGGATCAGGTCCCAGCCATTGCCGTACAGGTCGTCGAAGACCACGACGGAACCGTAGGGCTCGTGGCGCGGCTGTTCGCGAAAGTGCACGCCGTTGGCCAGCATGTGTGCATGGTCGCCGGCGAAGTCGTCGGTTTCGAGGAATAGGAAGACACGGCCGCCGCCCTGCTTGCCGACATGCGCACGCTGCGCATCGTCGACGGCGCGCGCCAGCAACAGCCGCGTACCTTGCGAGCCACGCGGCGCGACCGTCACCCAGCGCTTGCCGTCGCCCTGCGGGCTGTCCTCGATCAGTTCGAAGCGCAGCGCCTGGGTGAAGAAGGCGATGGCTTCGTCGTAGTCGTGGACGAGGAACGTGATGGCGCCGAGGGAGGGCATGCGGGTGATCCTTGGGGACGGGGATACCCTTAAGTATGCGCTTCGCTGGCGCGTGGGGACGATGCCGCCGTGCCCGCGGCGGCCTGGCGTGCATTGCTGCGGTAGATCAGGGCGAGGGCCACGGCGAGCAGGGCCATGGCGGCATAGCGCGCAGCGTCCAGCGGGCGAACCGGATTTTCCAGCCAGCCGAAGTGGTCGATCAGCAAGCTCATCAGGAGCTGGCCGCTGATCACCGACACCGTCGCGGCGGCCGTTCCCACGCGCGGCATCGCGAACACGATGACCAGCATGTAGACCACGCCGAAGAAAGCGCCGATGACCTGCCAGCGGGGCGCGCTGAACAAGGTGAGCGCGTGTTGCTGCTCGAACAGGAAACCGTAGAGGAAGCTGACGAGCGTGCCGACGGTGAAGGTCAGCCATGCGCTTTCGAGTACGCCGACCTGGGCGCCGAGGCGGCCGTTGATCGCCGACTGCGCGCACAACACGGCACCACTGACGACGACGAGGACGATCATGAGGATGAGCATGGCGTGCTCCTTAGTGGATGAGCCAGAGGGCGGCGAGGATGGCGACGAGGGCGGACGCGCGGTAGCCGTCGACCTCCCGCCGGGCACTGCCGAGCCAGCCGAAGTGGTCGATGACGAGGCTGGCCGCCACCTGCCCGAACAGGATGCCGACCATCGTCAGCCCGACACCGACGAAGGGCGTGGCGATGGTCAGGGCCGCGACGTAAACCGGGCCGAGGATGCCGCCGGTGAGCAACCAGCGTGGTTGCGAAAACATCAGGGCGAGCCGTGGGCGGCCGAACACCAGGCCGAACGTCAGCAGGAGCGAACCCAGGCCGAAGATGCCGAGGACGGCCCATCCGTGGCCGATCTCTTCACCGAGCGGACCGAGCAGCCCTGCTTCGATCGATAACCCCATGCCGGCGGCGACGATCAGGGGGATGAGCCAGGCGTGTTTCATGGGAGACGTTCCGATGCGGGATCGGGGAAGGTAGAGTGCTGCGATCCGGCGAACAATCGGTCCAATCTGGAATACATCGTTGCTTCTGGAGCAACTCAATGCAGCTCAATGCCTTACGCTACTTCGCCATGGTCGCCGCCAGCGGTAGCTTCATCGCGACGGCGCGGCACTTCCGCGTCCCGGCGTCCTCGGTGTCGCGGCACATCGCCGCTCTGGAGAAAGAGGTGGGGCAGCAGTTGCTGTACCGGCATACGCGGGCCGTGCGCCTGACCGAGGCCGGCCAGCGCTATTACCTGACGGTGCGCGAGGCGCTCGACCTGCTGGACATGGCGGGCGAGCAGGCGGCGGACAGGGATGCGCCGCCGAAGGGCCTCGTCCGGGTCAATGCCCCGGTGGCCCTGGGCCGCCTGCATATCGCGCCGATCCTCGTCGGCTTGCAGGAGGCGTTCCCCGGCCTCGGCGTGCAGCTCACCCTGACCGATGCGTTCACCGATCCCGTGCAGGAGGGCTCGGACATCACGGTGAGGGTGGGGCGGCTGGAAGATTCCGGGCTCGTCGCGAGAACGGTGGGGGCGCAGCACTACCTGGTCTGTGCGAGCCAGCGATACCTCGATCGCCACGGCGCGCCGGCCGCGCCGGCCGACCTCGCCCGGC
This sequence comes from Bacillus sp. NP157, assembly GCA_018889975.1. NCBI lineage: Bacteria > Bacillati > Bacillota > Bacilli > Caryophanales > Bacillaceae > Bacillus > Bacillus sp. NP157. Next base: position 3,342,973 of record CP076546.1, on the reverse strand, counting down.
ATAACTGCCTCGTGTATCGCGGGCATCGAGGTGCGCAACGTTGGTATTTCCGCTCGTCGCCCGACGCGGCGTACGAGGGATTCAGTGTGAGCGGCAGCTTCCAGAGCAACAACGCCGAGGCCCTGGTGGCCGCTGCCGAGGCGTCGCTAGGCGTCGTGCTGTTCCCTACATGGCTGTTCCAGTCGTCGAGTTTCCGCAAGGGGAAGCTGGTGAAGTTGTTGCCCGCGTGGGAAGCCTCGGTGGAGGCTGAGCCTCCCGCCATCCACCTGGTGTCGCCGGAGAACCGGTCGCGCTCGAAGAAAGTGCGGGTAGTGACGGACTACCTGCTTGAACGCATCGGCAGTCCGCCGTACTGGGACCGGGTCTGACCGCGCCGGTCAGTGCACGCGGGTGAAGTAACGCGTGCGCAGGGCGGGGCGGTTGTCCTTGTCGTACGCCGCGACCGTTTCGGTCATCGTCTTGCCGTCGGCAAGCGCCGTGAAGATGCGGGTGGATCCGGGCTGGCCGCCCATCGCCAGCACCATCACGATCACGTTGGCCTCGGGTCGGCCGAGTGACGCGAGGTCCGCTTCAGGGCTACCCGTGATGGCGGTCGGCGTGCCGTCGACGGGCGTCGTGTTGATCGAATGCACTTCCTTGCCGTCGCTGTAGACGATGTCGACGTCGGTCGTGACGCGGTTGGCCCCGGCGTCCTTGAAAATGATGGTGACGTGTTTCGGCCGGGCCTCCGGCGGGATGGGCAGGCGCGAGGTGTCGAGCGACCATTCGCCGAACGGGGTCGCCAGCGGCGCGGTGGCCGGCGATTTCGGTGCGGCGTGGATCGGCGCGGCGATGGCGAGTGTTGCAGCAAGGGCGAGCGCGGGGAGCGTTTTCATCCTGAAGTCCTTGGCAGGCGTGGGTGCCTGTTTATGGCCCACCTCGCCGGCACTTCGCAAGCATCTGCGATCGCCGCGCCGATATGGCTAACTCAGCCGTCCAGCAGCCCTGCCGCCACCGCGTCTTCGACGTCGCGCGGCGTATCGAGCTTCCGGCCGAGGGCGTCGCGGCGCACGGCCGCCGGGTGCGCGCCGAGCCACAGCCGGCGTAGCGGAGCATTCGCGGCAAGCTCGGACGCGCTGGCCAGCGTCGTCGGGCGCAGTAGCGCGGGCGGTCCCACGTCGTCGCCGAACGCGGAAACGACATCGCAACTGCCGTCGTAGGCAACGAAGAGCTTTTCGAGGTGTTCCTGGGTGAGGCACGGCTGGTCGACGACGGTGAGCAGCACCGGATACGTGCGTCCAGCGAGCGCAGCGGCGGCGCGACGCAGCGACGATGCCAGGCCCTCTTCCCAGGTCGGGTTGAACAGGATCGTGGTCCCGGTGACCAGTGGCGCGAGCTCGTCGGCATGTGCCCCCAGCACGACCAGCAGCCGCGTCGGCCCCGTGGCCTTGGCCAACCGGACGGTGCGCTGCAGGAGCGTCTCGCCGGCGATGGTCAGCCGCTGTTTCGGGAACGGGAGCGAGCCGCTGCCATCGGCGGCGAGCACTACCGCGTCATGAGCCGCGCATCCACGCATGGGGCATCCTGGTCTGGCGAGGGAAACTGGGCGCAAAGCTAGCATGCCCGGCTACGATCTAGCTGGGTGGCGTTGACTTGACCGCTCTCGCCTGTGAGACCACATCGCGTATCGCATCGATGACGGCCGTGGGATGTTCGTTCTGGATGTAGTGGTGGCTATCGGGAACAAGGACGTCGCTGCCGCGCGTGGTGCGCGCGGCGAGTTCGTCGTTGCTCTGTTTCCACGCCGCCGAGATCTTTGCCTGGACGGGGCCGGGTAAGGCGGTCTGTTCGCTCAAGCCAGCGGAGAGCACGATCAGGGGCATGTCACCAAAGCCCGGATTCGCTTGCTGGAGCGCAAGCTCGCCGCCCGACATGCCGTGCTCCTTCGTCGGGTATGTGTCGAGCATCGCTGTCAGCAGGGCTTCCTGCTCCGTGGGACGGGCAAGCTGGGCGTTCAGTACCGCGTGTCTTCCGGCATCGGGACTCGGTGGGCTGTCCAGGCAGGACGCTTCGTCCTTCGCGGAAGGCTGCGTCAGCCGGCCCGCCCGCGCTTCCTCGAGGCAATGCCTCGCGTTTTCCACGTCACGGTCATCCGATGCGTACCAGGCCTTGCGCTGCACCGGTGACAGCAGTGCGGCGGCCATCTTGTCCGCGCCCACGGTGAATGGGTCGATCAGGACGATGCCGGCAACGTCCCTGGGATACGTCGATGCATACAGCGGCACATACAGGCCGCCGTCGGAGTGACCGACGAGGACGACGGCGCCGTGCGGGCTGATGGCCTGGACCAGCCGATGAAGGTCGGCGACGACGTTCATCGCGGTGGCCGGCCGGTTCGACGGATCGCTGAAGCCGATGCCGGCGCGGTCGTACGTGCAAGTCCGCGTCGTGGCCGCCACGGCGGGCTGCACCGAGCGGAAGCTGGCACTGTCATCGCCACCACCGGCTTCGAAGATAACGGTCGGCGAGCCGCTGCCCATGCAGAACACATTGAGACGGCGGCCGTGATCGATGTCGACGAGCCAGTGCGCGCGGGTGTACGCGCTGAGCGGTATCGCCTGAAGCGCGCGTCCGTCGGCATGGACGAGGCTGGCATACAACGCCAGTGCGACGAACGGCAGATGATGGAGCTTCATGGCGTCTCCTTCCGTGGTGGCGAGAGCGTAACGCATGTCAGGACCCCGCCCACCGCCGCGTGGGTTGGACCTGTCCGAGGACTCGCATCGTGGTCATCGCATGAAATTGCGAAGGCAAACTTGGAAGTTTAGCTTGCTAATACGGCAAGGGCGGCGTAGCGTGTCCGCATGCCCAAGAAACCGCCGTCCCCCGTCGATATCGCCGCCAGTGACCTGCTCACGGCCTGTGGCCTGCTGGTGCGCCGCGTGCGTGCCGAGTCGAACAACCTTGGCCTGACCTGGTCGCAGGCTGCGGTGCTTGCACGACTGGAAATGGGTGGCCCGACGTCGACGGCCGACCTCGCCCGCGCCGAAGCGGTGAAACCGCAGTCGATGGGCGTCACGCTGGCGACGATGGAACAGGATGGCCTGGTGGCACGCGAGCCGCATCCGACCGATGGCCGCCAGTTCCTGTTCGCCCTGACGACGGAAGGCAAGGACGCGCGGCGGCGCACGCGCGAGGCGAAACATGCATGGCTGACCGAGGCCATCGCACGGCTTTCTCCGCACGACCGGGATGACCTCGCGGTCGCGGCGCGGGTGATCCGCAACCTCGCGGAAACGAGTACGCAGGATCCGGCGTGAGCATCCAGGCGGGTACGCAGGCCGGCGGCGCGAAGCCGTTCGGCTTCCGATTCATCGTGCCGCTGGCGCTGGGGTCGTGCCTTAACCCGATCAATTCCACGATGATCGCGACGGCGCTGGTGCCGCTCGCGACGGCGTTCCACGCGTCGGTCGCGCAGACCGGCTGGCTGATTGCGGCGCTTTATCTGTGCTGCGCGGTCGCGCAACCAACGCTTGGCCGCGTGGCCGACCTCGTGGGTGCCCGGCGTGTGTACATCGTCTCGCTGGTGCTGGTGATGATCGCGGGATTCGCGGGACGCGTCGCGCCTTCGCTGGGCTGGCTGGTGGGCGTGCGCGTCCTGCTTGGCATCGGCACGTCCGGTGCGTATCCATCGGCCATGCGCCTGTTTCGCGAACGCGCCGACGCGACCGGCAGCCCACCCCCGCGCACCGCGATGGGCGTGCTCTCGCTGATGGGCGTGGCCACCGCCGCCGTCGGCCCGGTGCTCGGCGGCGTATTGACCGGTGCCTTCGGTTGGCATGCGATCTTCACGGTAAACATCCCGCTGGCGCTGCTGACCCTGGTGCTCGTGCTGGCATGGGTGCCCGCCGATCCACCGCGGCGCGAGCGCCGCTCGCTGTGGCGTGAGCTGGACCTACCCGGCATCGTCCTGTTCTCGGGTGCGCTGCTCGCGCTGATGGTGTTCCTGCTCGACGTGGACCATCCGCGCTGGCTTGCCTTGCCGATCGCCGCCGTGCTCGGTGGTGTGCTTGCATGGCACTCGTTGCGCCGGAGCAACCCGTTCATCGACCTGCGCATGCTGGCGAACCACGTGCCACTCAGCGTGACCTACCTGCGCGCCGCGCTCGCGTTCACCTTCGTCTACTGCATCTTCTACGGCTTCGCGCAGTGGGTGGAGAGCGCCGGTGGCTACTCCGCCGCGCAGGCGGGGCTCGCCACGGTGCCGCTGTCCGTGCTTGCCGGCGCCTCGTCGATCCTGGGTGCGCGCACCCGCGGCCTGCGCGGACCCTTCCTGTTGGGCTTCGGCTGCGCGATCGTGGGCTGCGTCGCCGTGGCCTTCATCGATGCATCGTCGCCGTTGTGGGTGATGGCCGCCGCCGTCGCGTTGTTCGGCGTGCCGCAGGGCCTGGTCTCGGTCACGACGCAGGCGGCCGTGTTCGTCCAGGCACCGGCCGAACAGATGGGCGCCGCCTCCGGCCTGCAACGCACGGCGACCTATATCGGTGCCATCGCCGCCACGGCGGTCATCGGCGTGTCGTACGGCCATCGCCCCACCGACCACGGACTGCACATGCTGGCCTATGTGATGGCGGGCCTCGCCGTGCTCCTGTTCGTCGCCACCCTGTTCGACCGCACGCTGCCGCGGGCGGAAAACCTCTCCCAACCCCACCCCTGAAGGAGCCTCACCATGGCACTTACCCAACTCGACGCGAATGCCGCGCTGATCGTCATCGACCTGCAGCAGGGCATCGTCAGCCTCCCGGTCGCCGAAGCCGCGGGCCCGATCGTGGAACGTTCCGCGTCGGTCGCCCGTGCGTTCCGCAAGAGCAACCGTCCGGTCGTGCTCGTCAATGTCGATGCCGGCGCCCCGGGCCGTACCGACACGGGCGTGCCGCAGATCCCGCAGGGCCCGGACTTCAAGGCGATCGTGCCGGAACTCGAGCAGGCGTCGTCGGATCATCTCGTCACGAAGAAGCGCTGGGGCGCGTTCCAGACCACCGACCTCGACGCGCACCTCCGCGGCAAGGGCGTCGAGCAGGTGGTGATCCTCGGCATCGCCACCAGCATCGGCGTGGAATCCACCGCGCGCTACGCGAGTGAGCTTGGCTACAACGTCGTGCTCGTCACCGATGCGATGACCGACCTCAGCGCCGACGCCCACCACAACAGCGTCACCCGAATCTTCCCGCGCCTGGGCGAGACCACCACGACCGCCGAGCTGCTCGCAAAGATCGGCTGATCCAAGCCACCGGCGCACCGGTGGCGCCAGCCGGCGTCACCGGTGCGCGGCGTCGTCATCGTCGGCCGACAGGCCGTGGCCGATGCCGAGCCCTGCACCGGCGCCCGCGGCCATACCGCCGCCCATGCCGCCGCCGCCCCCACCCCCACCCCCACCGCCGCCACCGCCACCACCGCCCTTGCCGCCGCCTTCGCCAGAACCGCCGCCCTTGCCGCCCTGGCCTGCCGTGCGTGCCGGTCCCTGCTTCGGAATCGGCACGCTGGCCGGGATCGGATCCAGGTCGAGCACTTCGCGGATGAAGTCGCGCAGGGAGATCACCAGCTCGTCGGTGTGGATCGGCCGGCCGGCGACCAGCTCGTTCGCCGCGCGCGCGGCGAGTTCCACCTGGCGCTCCGTGCCCAGCAACACGATGTCCGACAACGCGGCTTCCACGGCATCGCGGATCCGGCGTGCCCGGTCGTTGCCTGCCGCCGCGGGCAGTGCGAGTGCCGCGGCCGGATCGCTGGCGACGCGGTCGCGCAGTTCCCGCAGGTGGGTCGGATCGACCGCGAGGTTGCCGGTGAACGACCCGCCCAGCGTCTTGTAGGCGGCGATCAGCGTGCGCAGCCGCTCGTTGATCTGCCGGTTGGCCCGCTCGCGCCGCTGCTGCACCGTCTGCATCGCCAGCAGGCGGATGCCCACGCCGATGAGGGTGATGATCGCCAGGCCGACCAGGGTCGACAGGAGGCCCTGCCAGGAGCTGAAGTCGAGGTTGCGCATGGGTTCGTCCTTGGGATCGTCGGCTCATCGTACGGATCGGGGCTCATGGCGATGTGAGCTAGAATGGTCGACCCCGACCCCCGTTCGACCCGGCAGGCCACGCCATGCTCCTGATGATCGACAACTATGACTCGTTCACCTTCAACCTCGTCCAGTACCTGGGCGAGCTGGGGCAGGAGGTCAAGGTGGTGCGCAACGATGCGCTGACCGTCGCCGATATCCGCGCGCTGAAGCCGTCGCGGATCATGATTTCGCCGGGGCCGGGCACGCCCGACGACTCGGGCGTGTCGATCGACATCCTCAGGGAGCTGGCCGGCGAGTTGCCGATCTTCGGCGTCTGCCTCGGCCACCAGGCCATCGGCCAGGTCTTCGGCGGCAAGGTGATCCGGGCCCGCGAAATCATGCACGGCAAGACCTCTCCGGTGAAACACCTGGGCAAGGGTGTCTTCGCCGGCTTGCCCAACCCGTTCGAAGCCACGCGCTACCACTCGCTGGTGGTGGAAAAGGGTTCGGTGCCGGATTGCCTCGAAGTCACCGCATGGACCGAACGCGAGGACGGCTCGATCGACGAGATCATGGGCCTGCGCCACCGCACGCTGGATATCGAAGGCGTGCAGTTCCACCCCGAATCGATCCTTACCCAGCACGGCCACGACCTGCTGCGTAACTTCCTCGGCATGCCGCTGCCGCTCGCTGCCTGATCCACCGCCTTGGGACGTTCCATGCCGATTACCGCATCCGAGGCGCTACAGCGCACCATCGAACACCGCGAGATCTTCCACGACGAGATGATCGAGCTGATGCACCAGATCATGCGTGGCGATGTCAGCCCGCTGATGACGGCGGCGATCCTCACCGGCCTGCGCGTGAAGAAGGAAACGGTGGGCGAGATCACCGGCGCGGCCCGCGTGATGCGCGACCTGTCGGCGAAGGTCGATGTGCAGCCACATCCGCATTTCATCGACATCGTCGGCACCGGCGGTGACGGCGCGTCGTCGTTCAACATTTCCACGGCCTCCATGTTCGTCGCCGCCGCCGCCGGTGCGCGCGTGGCGAAGCACGGCGGTCGCAGCGTGTCGTCCAAGTCCGGCAGTGCGGACGTGCTCGAGGCGCTCGGTGCGCGCATCGAACTGCTGCCGGCCCAGGTGGCCGTGTGCATGGAAGAGGTGGATATCGGTTTCATGTTCGCGCCGAACCACCATCCCGCGATGAAGGTCGTGGCGCCGGTGCGTCGCGAGATGGGCGTGCGCACCATCTTCAACATCCTCGGCCCGCTGACCAATCCCGCGGGCGCGCAGAACATCCTCATGGGCGTGTTCCATCCGGACCTCGTCGGTATCCAGGTGCGTGCCCTGCAGGCCCTCGGGGCGAAGCATGCCCTGGTGGTCTGGGGCCGGGACGGCATGGACGAAATCTCCCTTGGCGCGGCCACGCTGGTCGGCGAGCTGCGTGACGGCAAGGTCAGCGAATACTCGGTGGAACCGGAGGATTTCGGCCTGGCGATGGCCTCCAGCCGCAACCTGCGGGTCGAAAATGCCGACGAGTCCCGGGCCATGTTGCTCGATGCGATCTCCGGCGTGCCCGGCGTGCCGCACGACATCGTCTGCCTCAACGCCGGCGCGGCCCTTTACACTGCCGACGTGGCGCCGAGCATCCAGGCCGGCATCGACCTGGCCCGGTCGACCATTGCAAGCGGCGCCGCTCGTGTAAAATTGGACGCCTTCGTGGCCGCGACGCAGCGGCTCGGTGCCTGATATCGTCGGGTTATTCCCCACCCCGGCCTTACCCTAGGAACGATAGCGATGCCCGACATCCTCCACCGCATCCTCGACCGCAAGCTGGAAGAGATCGCCGAGCGCAGCCGCAAGCACTCGATGGACGACCTCGCCGCACAGGTGGCCGACCTCGAGGAAACCCGTGGCTTCGTCGCTGCCATCGACGCGCGCCTTTACGAAGGCAAGCCCGCGGTGATCGCCGAGGTGAAGAAGGCCAGTCCCAGCAAGGGGCTGATCCGTGCCGATTTCGATCCGGCGCAGATCGCCCGCAGCTATGAGGCCGGCGGCGCCACCTGCCTGTCCGTGCTCACCGATGCCGATTTCTTCCAGGGCCACGAGGACTACCTCCGCCAGGCGCGCGAGGCATGCAACCTGCCGATCCTGCGCAAGGATTTCATCATCGACGAATACCAGGTGTACGAAGCGCGCGTGATCGGTGCCGACTGCATCCTGCTGATCGTGTCCGCCTTCGGCTCCAAGGGCAGCGACGGTGACATGGTCTACGACGAAGGCCGCCTTACCGAGCTGTCGATGCTGGCCGCCGAGCTCGACCTCGACGTGCTGGTGGAAGTGCACAACGAAGACGAGCTGGAAGTCGCGCTGGGCATGCCCGCCCCGCTGATCGGCGTGAACAACCGCAACCTGCGCACCTTCGAGACCTCGCTCGGCACCTCGCTGAAGCTGAAGGACCGGGTGGGCCCGGACACCGCCATCGTGGCCGAATCCGGCATCCACACGCCGGAAGACGTGCGCACCCTGCGCGAAAAGGGCATCCACACCTTCCTGGTCGGCGAAGCGTTCATGCGCGCGGCCGACCCCGGTGCCGAGCTGCAGAAACTGTTCGGGGTGCATGCCCCGCACCAACGGCACTGAGTAGCGCATGGCACAGGGGAACGAGGCGGCGGTGACCGATACCGCCGTCGACGCACGGCGCGTCGCGTTGTTCGATTTCGATGGCGTGATCGTGCGCCACCAGACACTGGAGCTGTATTACCGCGAACGCCTGGCCGGCTTCGGCCGCTGGCGCCTGCTGCTCGCGCTCCCGTACCTGCCGTTCATTCCGTTCATGCTGCGCTCCATGGCCGGCACCCGGATCCTTGGGCGGGTCTTCCTTCGTGTCGTCACCTTCGGCCGGACGGAAGCCAACTACAGGCGCTTGGTCACGGCCTTCGGGCGCACGTATGCGCGCCGGCCGGGTGTCTTCGTGCGCGACGGCGTGGCCACCCTGCGCCGGCACATCGAGGCGGGCGACCGTGTCCTGATCGTGACCGGCAACGATGGCACCCTGGTCCAGGCGATCCTCGACGAGGTGGGCCTCACCGGTGCCGAGCTGCTCGCCTCGGAAGTCCGCGGTGGGCTGTTCGGCGTGCACTTCGTCCGCCATAACGTCGAAGGCGTGAAAGTGCGGACGGTGGAGCGTGCGGGCATCGCACGGCCGTGGGCCGTGGCCTATGGCGACTCCACGTCCGACCTGGCCATGCTCAAGGCGGCCGATGCGGCGAAGCTGGTCAACCCCAGTGCGCGCACGCTGAAGAAGATGCGCAAGCCCCTGGGCGAGAAGCTTGAGGTGCTGGGGTGGTACTGAGGTAACCTGAGGTTTCCCCGCCCCCCACCGACTGGATACACGATGTACCTGTCTTCCCTGCGCGAGCTGGCCATTGGCAGCCGCCTCAAGGCCCTGAGCGACTATTTCTACCAGGCGGTCGACGAGGTCTACCGGGCGAGCGGGGCGGGTATCGAATCACGCTGGTTCCCCGTGCTGCGCTTCCTGCGCGACGTCGGCCCGACCACGGTGACCGAGGTGGCCTCGGCGATCGGCCAGACCCATTCGGCGGTGAGCCAGCTGGCCGATCGGCTGGTCGATGCCGGCATGGTGGTGCGCCAGCGCGACCCGGCCGACGGCCGCCGCAGCGTGCTCGCGCTTACCGATGCGGGTGAGCGCGCCCTGGGTGCGCTGGGCCCGGTGTGGCTGGCCTTGCGTCGTGGCATGGCCGAGTCGCTGGGGCCGCGCATGCTCGACCTGCTCGATGCCATCGACGGTTGCGAACAGGCCCTGGCCTCGCGTCCGCTGGTCGACGCCGTGCTGGGGCAACGCGCCGCGCTGGACCGCGCCGGCGTCGAGGTCGTGCCCTGGGAGGCGGCGCATGCCGACCATTTCCGTCGCTTGAACCAGCAGTGGCTCGAACGGCATTTCCGCGTGGAAGACGTGGATCGCGCCCTGTTCGCCGACCCCGAGGGCCATGTGATTGCCCCCGGCGGGGCGATTTTCTTTGCGTCGTACGCGGGCGAGATCATCGGCACCTGTGCCTTGCTGCACGAGGGCGACGGTACCTACGAGCTGTCGAAGATGGGCGTGGACGAGAATTTCCGCGGGCTTGGCGCGGGCCGGAAGCTGCTCGACGCGGCGATCGGCGCCTGGCGCGAGCGCGGGGGCAAGCATCTGTTCCTGGAATCGAACAGCCGCCTCGGCCGGGCGCTGGGCATGTATGAGCGGGCCGGCTTCCGGCGCCAACCCGCGATCCGCCCGGGCTCGCATTACGAGCGGGCGGACGTTTACATGGTCTTCGAAGGCCCCTGAGCGGCCCCGTTGGGCCGCGTCGTCGTCGTCAGCGGGTGCCGCGGACGACGATCGTCTTGCCGGCGACGTCGATCATGCGCTCTTCCTCGAGCTGCTTGAGCACGCGGCCGACCATTTCTCGCGAGCAGCCCACGATCCGGCTGACTTCCTGCCGGGAGATGCGGATCTGCGTGCCATCGGGGTGGGTCATGGCGTCCGGCTCCTGGCACAGGTCCAGGAGGGTGCGCGAAACCCGGTTGGTGACGTCCATGAAGGCCATGCGGCTGACCTGGCGCGAGGTGCGCAGGAGTCGATGGGTCAGTTGCGACCCTATGGCAAACAACAACTTGGGGCATTCCGCGGCGAGCGGGCCTTCCAGCAGCTGGAACAGGCGCTCGTAGCTGATTTCGGCCATTTCCACGGCCGTGCGCGTGCGGACCAGCGATTCGCGCTGTGCCTGCTCGACGAATAGCCCCATTTCCCCGATGAACTGGCCACGGTTGATGTAGGCAAGGATCAGCTCACGGCCCTCTTCGTCTTCCGTGCAGACGGCAAGCGAGCCTTCGACCACGTAGTAGAGGGTGTTCGCCGGATCGCCGGGGCGGATGATCGCCGTCTTGCCGGGATACCGGCGACGGTGGCATGCGTCCAGGAAACGGCCCATGGCGGTGGGATCCGGCGCGAAGCTCAGCGGAGCCTGCGACCGTTCGAACGCCTGTTGCAACAGATATTTGAGTTGAGCCACTGCAGATTCCGTTGAGCCTCAATGGCATGGCGTCCCCTTCAGCAGCCTTCCGACGGTTTTCCGTCAGGCGTCGCCGACTTGCCATGTCCCCGGCGGATTATTGCAGACAAACGGCGGGCAAAATCCACCATAAATGACGATCTGCCCCAAGTTGTTCAAATCCTCGCCACTTTGCCCCATAATTTTACCCCCTCGGTGCGGGCCCCTTGTCTCAGGCCGTACATAAACGAGAGGCAGACTGGTCGTCTGGCTGTAATCCAACTCAATCTTTTGTTGCGGGGACCCTTGCTGCTAACCCGTGTCTGCTGCTGGCCGTCAACCGGCCTCGGAGAGTCGCTGTGGTCAAACCGCTTCCCCGCCTTCGCCTCCAGGGTTTCAATAACCTCACCAAGGCGCTGAGCTTCAACATCTATGACATCTGCTACGCCGTCTCGGAGCAGCAGCGCCAGAACTACATCGAATACATCGATGAACAGTACGACGCTGACCGCCTGACCCAGATCCTGACGGACGTGGCCGAGATCATCGGCGCGAACATCCTGAACATCGCGCGCCAGGACTATGACCCGCAGGGCGCGTCGGTCACCATCCTCATTTCCGAGGAGCCGGTGGTCGAGAAGCTCGGCCGCGACACCATTTCCGGTGCCGTCGTCGCGCACATGGACAAGAGCCACATCACCGTCCACACGTATCCGGAAACGCATCCGCACAACGGCATCGCGACCTTCCGCGCCGATATCGACGTGGCGACCTGCGGCGTGATCTCGCCGCTGAAGGCCCTGAACTACCTGATCGACAGCTTCGAGTCCGACATTGTCATCGCCGATTACCGCGTGCGCGGTTTCACCCGCGACGTGAAGGGCAAGAAGCACTTCATCGACCACAAGATCAATTCCGTGCAGGACTACCTGGCCAAGCACATCCGCCAGAAGTACGAAATGTTCGACGTGAACGTCTACCAGGAAAACATCTTCCACACGAAGATGCACATCAAGGACTTCGACCTCGACACGTATCTGTTCGAGGCCCAGGCCGACGATCTGTCGTTCAAGGAGCGCCAGCGCATCGAATCGCTGCTCCGCCGCGAGATCGAAGAGCTCTTCCACGGCCGCAACCTGATGTGACGAAAAGCCCCGCGAAAGCGGGGTTTTTTTTGGCCAGGCGATCGGGCTTGCGTCAGAACCGATAAGCGACGGCCTTCATCACCGCCGACGCGGCATGCATCAGGCGCGGGATGGGGAAGGGCAGGTCGATGCCGCCGCGCGCTTGTGCGGCGTCGGCGTGGCGGATCTCGTCTTCCTGCATCTGGCGAAGGATGGCGCGCGAGCGGTCGTCCTGGGCCGGGAGTCGCTCCAGGTGCTCGGCAAGGTGGACCTCCACCTGGCGCTCGGTCTCGACCACGAAACCCAGGCTGATCGGATCGCCCACGGCGGCCGCGACCACGCCGATGGCGTAGCTGCCGGCGTACCACAGGGGGTTGAGCAGGCTGGGGCGGCTATCCAGTTGCTTCAGGCGCTCGGCGCACCAGGCCAGGTGGTCGGTTTCTTCCTGGGCCGCGTGGAGCAGGTGCTGGCGGGTCTCGTCGGTGCGGGCGAGGGCCGCCTGGCCCACGTAGAGCGCCTGCGCGCAGACCTCGCCCACGTGGTTGATCCGCATCAGGCCGGCCGCGTGGCGGCGCTCGGCCTCGTCCATCGGGGCATCGGCGACGGCATCGCCGGGTGACCGGCGCAGGGCCTCGGGCGACCCGGCAACGGCCTCCATGGCGCGTTCCACGCCCGCCAGCAGGCGGTCGAGGGGGGTGAGGGTGCGGATGGACACAGGCGGCTCCTTTGAAGAGGGGGACCCATACACGTTACAATGCCGGACCCCCTCGACGGGGCGCATGCACTGCGGCCGCTTGTCGCGCAGCGCGCGCCTGTCACTGGCAGGGCTTGTGTAAAGACGGCGTCATTCTGCTATGATTGTCGGCCCGAAGCTCACCTGTCAGGTGGGCTTGCGCGATGCAGGATAAATCGATATTCTCTCGCGTCTTTGCTTTCACCGATTCCGTGTTCCGTCCCTTTGCCGGGCGGCAAACCAGGTATTTTCGAAATGAAAACGTTCAGCGCCAAGCCGGAGACCGTCAAGCGCGATTGGTTCGTGATTGATGCCACGAACAAGACGCTCGGTCGTCTGTCGACCGAAGTCGCCCGCCGTCTCCGCGGCAAGCATAAGCCCGAGTTCACCCCGCACGTCGACACCGGCGATTACATCGTCGTGATCAACGCTGAGAAGGTGGCTGTCACCGGTGCGAAGCTGGACGACAAGATGTACCACCGCTTCACCGGCTACGTCGGCAACCTGAAGACCACCAGTCTGAAGGACCTGCTCGCGTCGCACCCGGAGCGCGTGATCGAGATCGCCGTCAAGGGCATGCTGCCGAAGAACCCGCTGGGTCGCGCCATGTACCGCAAGCTCAAGGTGTACGGCGGTGCCGAGCACCCGCACACTGCCCAGCAGCCGCAGCAGCTGGATATCTAAGGAATCGCCATGGCTACCCAGCAGAATTACGGTACCGGTCGTCGCAAGACCTCGTCCGCCCGCGTGTTCCTTCGTAAGGGCACCGGTGGCATCGTCGTCAACGGCAAGCCGCTCGACATCTTCTTCGGCCGCGAAACCTCGCGCATGATCGTCCGTCAGCCGCTTGAGCTGACCGAGAACAGCGAGAAGTTTGATATCATGGTCACGGTTGCTGGCGGTGGTATCACCGGCCAGGCCGGCGCCATCCGCCTCGGCATCGCCCGCGCCCTCGTCGAATACGACGAAGCGCTGAAGTCGCCGCTGCGCAAGGCTGGTTTCATGACCCGCGACGCCCGCGAAGTCGAGCGTAAGAAGGTCGGTCTCCACAAGGCTCGCCGCGCAACGCAGTTCTCGAAGCGCTAAACCCTTTCGGGTTTACGTTTCAAAAATCGACGGTTCACGGTCAGAGCGCGTCGATTCCCAGGTTATTGGGAGATCGTCTAACGGTAGGACAACGGACTCTGACTCCGTTTATCTAGGTTCGAATCCTAGTCTCCCAGCCAAACCGGAAAGGGCCCTGAGAAATCAGGGCCCTTTTTCTTTGTGCGTCAGGAGCTGAAGTGGGATCCACTCCTGTGGTGCTCGTGGGGAATGAGGGGGATTACTTGAGACGACCCTCCAGGACCGCAGCGCGGGCCGCCGTCTGGTCGAGTCGGCATTGGTTGCTATCCAGCAGACTGACTGTCCCGCCACCGACGTCGGGAACGCAGGTCTTGTCGCGCGCCGCTATCCACGCACGTTCTTCGTCGCGCAGTGCCATACGCTGGGCAGGGCCCACACTCTTGCGCAGGCGTTGATACGCGGAGTTCAACCGCTTGTCCTGGTAATCGTGCTCATTGCCGATGCAGTTGTTTAGCGCCAGCGTCACGCCGCGGGCGGCTTTGACGCAGGTGTAGTAGCTCGGCTGCAACGGCGTATCGGCGGCGGACGCGTCTTGGCCGCGCGCGGCCGTGAAGGCCATGAGGAAGAGTCCGGGTCCGACAATCCAGCGGGTCATGTGGGGATATTCCTGCGCAATGAATGGATGAGGGCACGACCGCTAGGGCCGGGACGGCAGCGTGACCCCGGGGTCGTTCGTGTGAAGATATCCATTCCCGATAACTGGAAGTGTCTGGAGGGCCTTCAGTGATCAAGTCGAAGCGGTTCATATTTTTCGGCGTGGCTGGCTTGATGCTCGCTTCCATGTCATCAGCGAAAGCCGCCTGTATGGACGGTCACCCCAGCGTCCGGTCCGAGCTGAAGGATAGCCAGATGATCGTGGTCGGCACGGCCACGGAGGAGCATGTGGTGCCGGATCCGGACGATCCCGAGGGCTACATCTTCACCATCTATGTCATCCATGTCAGTGAGGTCCTGAAGGGCCCCAAGGTCGATACCTTCTGGCTCTATTCGGAAAACACAACGGCACGCTACCCGATGGATTTAGGGGTACCGAATCTGCTCTTTGTTGAAACACTCCCCGATAACAACTACGTCAGCAGTTGCGGCAACTCAGGGCCCATGGAAGAGCGCGGCAAGGTTTACCGCACGGTAAAAAAGTTGGTGTCGAACAGTCCCGAGCCTGCCGCACGCTCGTCTCACCCTGCCAACGGTGACGCGAAGGATGCCGGGCACGCAGGGGCAAATTTGTCGAGGACCATGCCATGACGCATCGACACTGGCCGTTCCTTGCGGGCGTTATAGGGGCGATCTTGTTCCTTGGGGGCACCGCATCCGCGGAGGTATGTCCGGGCGTCAAACCGTCAGTTGAGCAAGAACTGCGCTCCAGCTCGATGGTGGTCGTGGGCACGGCTACGGAGGCGCACAAGGTTCCGAGCTGGACGAGCGGGTATGCCTATACGATCTACGTGGTCCATGTGGACGAGGCCATACATGGAACTGCCTCCAAGAGCTTCTGGCTCTACTCGCCCACGACGGCCGAGTATCCGATGACGGTCGGCGTGCCTCACATCCTGTTCGTCCATCACAAGCCTATGGAGGATGTGGTGGATCGGTGCGGCAACTCCGCACCCTTAGGTCACGCTGGGGACACCTATCGAGCAGCGAAAGCAGCTGCCAACACGCCGGATCATGCGACGCCTTAGCGCCGCGTGTCTCGCCCATCCTGATCGCCGAATCGTCGGAGGATGATTCAAATGTCGAGACACCTCATCTTTCTACTCGTCATGGCGACATGTTCGGCCATGGTCGGTTGTGGCGACGACCGGGCGGTGGTGTGGGAGGCTCACGTCAAGGCGCCAGACGGACACTACCGGGTCAACGCTCAGACCATTCAACAGAGTGGCCCCGGCAACGCGGCGCTGTCTACGCGGGTGAAGCTGAGTCAGCGAGATGACGACGAGGGTGACGACATTCTCGACCTCTCGCACAGCCAGATGGCAGAGGTCATCAATGGGCCAGTGAAGGTCGTGTGGTTGGACAACACAACGCTTCGGTTGGAGTTCGTTCCCTCCAGCCACGTCGATTTTCAGGCGATAAAGGCGGCAGCGGTCACGATCGACGCAGTCCCTATGCCGCAGTAAGCGATTACCGAAAATGCCGGAAACGTGCCTATCGGCTTCTGCCGAAAGCACAGGCGTTTCCTTGCGCGGCTCGGATACGCTGGCGACTCCACCAACCGTCAGGAGTTCCGCCATGCGTATCGTCAATCGTGCCGCCCTCGTCCTCGCCCTCGTCGTTGCTTCGGCCGCCGCTTCCGCCACCGTGCCGACGGCACACCAGCAGGCTGGCGTGCAGAAAGTCGTCGTCGAGCCGTGCAACCCGCTGATCTGCTCGGTGAAGGCTCGCTAGGAGCCAGGGGCACACATCGGGCGGGGGCGACGATCGCCCTCGCCCGGGTCCTGGTCAGTGACGAGGAACCCGTGCGGTGGCCGGCGTGGCCATGGTGCGTGCCTTTGCGCGCGTGAGCAGGGCGCCGGAAACCGCCAGGGCCAGGATCGACTGGGCCTGCAGCGTGGCCGGATCGACCAGCAGCCCGGAAGCGGTGAGGGCCAGGGCGATGCTCGCGGCCATGCCGCCGACGGCGGTGCCGTGCCAGCCGTGCCGCCAGGCCAGGCCAAGTGTAGGCGCGATCAGGAACAGGCGTGCAGCCTGGCGCACGCCGTCGTCGTGCGTCGTGACCGCGATAAGGGTCAGTGCAGCGGCGGCGGGAAGGGCCCAGCCGAGCAGGTCGCGGAGCAGGGGGCTACGCCAGATCACGCGCCAGGAAAGCGGCTTGCCACCCAGGGCGCGGAAGCGCTCGTGCATCGCCAGCACGACGGGTGTCAGGGTCAGGGCACCAAGGAAGGCACCCAGGGTGTAAGCAAGGAAGTAACCGGCGGGGCCGGTACTCGGATCCGGCCACGCGCCGGTCGGGGTGTTGAGGATGGCCGAGAAGGCCGTCAGCAAAGTCGCCGCCGAGGTGATGAAGGCCGAGCCCAGCGCAGCGCCGAGGATCAGCGGCATCCGGACCTGGCCGCGCTCGTCGTGGAGCGACCAGCGCCTGGTCAAAGGCTTGAGCAGCGCCATCCACAGCACGACCATCGGCACCGATGCCGAGACCGCCCAGGGCAGGCCGAGGTCAGGCTCGTGGATCGCGGCCGACTCGAGCAGCGGCAGGGCTTCGCCGAGTGCCAGCGCAGGCCAGTAACGGACGGGAAGCAGGAGCAGGGCGGCCAGGCGAAGGCCGGCGGTGAGCATCCATTGCGGGAACGAGACGTACCGGGCCAGCTCGTAGGTCGCGCCGTAGGCCGCCGCGACCGCAAGGTGCCGCCCCCACCGTTGCCAGTAGGTTGCGTGGGTCGCCCAGTGCTTGGTCGAGCCTCCGTTCACGCCCCTGCGTTCCTTAGATGGATGAGGTCCGTCGTGTTCGCAGAGCATGCCACGTTCCGGGTCGCAATTTCTCTGCGAATTTCTACTACCCAGCCGGCCGTTGCCGAATACACATGGTGAATCCCGGCCTCAGTCCGGCAGCCTCCAGGCCATGACGTAATCGCCACGGTCCGGCGACTGCCGGGCACCGCCGACGGTGAGGACCACGTACTGGCGACCGGTCTTCGGCGACACGTAGCTCATCGGGCCGCCCTGGCTGCCGACGGGCAGGCGCGCCTTCCAGATTTCCTTGCCGGTGGATTCGTCGAACGCGCGCAGGTAGTAATCCTGCGTGCCGGCGAAGAACACGAGGCCGGAGCGCGTGGCCAGCGATGCGCCGAGCGTCGGCATGCCAATCGGCATCGGCAGGTGCAGCTTCACGCCCATCGGGCCGGTGTCGCGCACCGTGCCCACCGGCACCTGCCAGGCGATCTTGCGGGTGGCGAGGTTGATGGCGGTCATCGTGCCGAACGGCGGCGCCTGGCACGGAATGCCGGCGGGCGACATGAAGCGGTTGCGGTCGGACCAGTACGGCGTGCCGAACATGGACGCCAGGCCCATCTCGACGCCGCCGCCGCTGCCCTTCACGGCATCGCGCGGGATCAACCGGGTCCACAGGCCGATGCGCATGTCGTTGACGAACATCAGGCCGTTCGCTTCGTCGATCGATACGCCGCCCCAGTTCATGCCGCCGAGCGAGCCGGGCCACTGCAGCGACACGTCTTCACCCGGCGCCGTGAACGGTCCCTGGTAACGCATGCGCTTGAACTGGATCCGGCAGAACAGCTGGTCGAACGGCGTCGCGCCCCACATGTCCGACTCGGTGAGGTGCTGCGTGCCGATGGTCGGCATGCCGACGGAGAACGGCTGGGTCGGCGAATAGCGTTCGCCCTTCGCATGCCACGGGGCTACCGGTTTTTCCACGACGTCGGCGATCGGCTGGCCGGTCTCGCGGTTGAGCATGAAGATCTGGCCCTGCTTGGTGACCTGAACCAGCGCGGGCAGCGTGCCGCCCTTGCCGTCGGGCACGTCGTACAGCGCAGGCTGCGCGGGGAGGTCGTAATCCCACAGGTCGTGGTGGGTGGTCTGGAAATGCCAGCGCACCTTGCCGGTCGACGCGTCGAGCGCCACGACGGATGAGCTGTACTTGTCGTCGGCCGGGGTGCGTTCACCGCCCCACTGGTCCGGCGTGGTGTTGCCGGTGGGCAGGTACACCAGGTTGAGCTTCGGGTCGTAGGCCATGGCCGTCCAGACGTTCGGCGTGGCACGCGTGTAGGTGCCATCCGGATGCGGGGCTGCCTTCGCGTCTTCGTCGCCGGGGTTCCATGCCCACGCCAGCTTGCCCGTGTGAACGTCGAAGGCGCGGATGACACCGGTGGGCTCATCGGTCTCGATGTTGTCGGCGACGCGACCGCCGACGATGACGAGGTCGCCGGCGACCAGCGGTGCCGAGGTGATCGTGTAGAAGCCCGGCTTCACCAGGCCGAGGCCTTCGCGCAGGTTCACTTCGCCGTGGTCGCCAAAGCCGTCGCAGCGCTGGCCAGTGGCAGCGTCGAGCGCGATCAGCCGTGCGTCGATGGTGGTTTCGATGATGCGGCGGCGACAGTCGGCGGCGGCGCCGGTGTCGGCAGGCGCGGCGGCGACGTCGCCATCGGCGTGGTAACCGAGGCCGCGGCAACGCTGCCAGTTCGGCGCGACGGCTTTCGGATCGAAGCTCCAGCGCTTCCTGCCGGTGTCGGCGTCGAGCGCGAACA
Source organism: Bacillus sp. NP157 (assembly GCA_018889975.1). NCBI lineage: Bacteria > Bacillati > Bacillota > Bacilli > Caryophanales > Bacillaceae > Bacillus > Bacillus sp. NP157. Next base: position 3,323,715 of record CP076546.1, on the reverse strand, counting down.
CCTCGTTATGCGGCGTGCAGACGAACACACTGTCGCCCACTTGCAGCGGCGTGTCCTGGTCTTCGGCGCCGAAGCCATTGCTCCTGGGCAGGTCGCCGGTGCGGAAGGTCCAGGCCAGCTGCAGGTCCTTCACGTTGTCGCGGGTGATCGCCGTGTGTGCGCTGTAATGCGTGCCCGCGGGCGTGCCGGCCCACGCCGTCCAGTCGGGTACGCCTGCGACGGGCGTGGTCGCCGTCGCGGGTACCTGCGACGGGTCCAGCGTGACGCCGTGGCGCACGAACATCGAGCCCATCGCGCCGGCGACGGCGACCGCGAGAAGGATCGTGGCCAGCGGTGCGCGCCGGCTCGGCGAACCGCCACGGCCACGCTTGAGCGCGGGGTAAAGCGCGCCCACCAGGACGCCGACGCCTGCGAACGTCAGCAGTCGCGATATCAGTCCCCAGTAGTCGAGGCCAACGTCATGCAGCGCCCAGGCCACGGTGGCCGCGAGCGCCGCGGCGTAGACCTTCACGCCCAGCGGGCGCAGGGCGAACAGCAGCGCGCCCGAGGCGACGAGCGCGATGCCCATGGCGATGAAGTACGCGCTGCCGCCGAGGCGCACCAGCATCACGCCGCCCCACAGCAGGCCTGCGCCCATCGCGACGATCACCACGCCGAGGATCCGTGCGAGCCATGCCGGAAGCGCGGCCGCGCCGTTGTTCTTGCTCATCGTCTCTACCTCTGGTTTAAAGCGTTGCCTTCAGCTGCAAGCCGAAGGCAAGTACGTTTTTCGTGCGCCGCTGCGAGAACGCGCCGGGATCCATGACGTATTGCACGTCGGGGCGAACAAGGAATGCGTGGTTCACGCGCCAGCCGTAGCTCAGCTCGACCACGCTTTCCGCATCGGGTAGCGTGTCGAGGAACGCGTCGTGCACGCTGTCGGTGCGGCTGTCGCGCCACGCGCGCGTGATCGACGGATTGATGACGGCGCGTACGTAACCGACCGCGATGGTGTCCTGCGCGCGCGATGCGAACGTGCCTTGCCAGATCGCATCGACGGAGTACCAGCCGCTCATCTGCGCCGTGCGCGGATCGGTCTTCATCACTTCGCCGGCGAGCACGAGGCCGCGGCGCGGATCCGATCGCGACTGGTAGACGCGTTGCGTGCCCAGGGCGTAGTAGCCGTAGCGGCCACTGGCCTGGTGGCCGGCATCGCCCTGGCGGTCGACATGGCTGTTGTCGTAATACGCGCCGAGCTTCAGTTCGCTGGCGCGGGCCGCGTTGGGATCGCGCGCATGCAGGTCGAGCTCGACGGGGAACATGGCGCCGGTGGTGCCGCGCGGATGCAGCGAGAACCCATGGTCTTCGCTGCTGTAAGCCGGGTTGACCTGGAAGGCGCCGATGCGCAGGTCGGCCGTGGGTGCGAGGTGCCAGTTCACGCGGACGCCGAGTCGCGCATTCGGATAGTTGCCCCAGCCGCTGCCCGAGGACATGGCCAACGGGTGCGCGCAGAAGGCCGCGTTGACCAGCTCGCACAGGATCGGCAAGCCGCCGAAGTCGTTGCCCATGGCCCACAGCCCGAGCTTCACGTTCGCATGGTGGCTGGCGATGTCCTGGTCGTAGCTGAGCTCGGTCAGTTTCAGGAACTGGCTGCTGTAGACCTCCTGGATCGGCATGCGGTTGCCGGCCAGGTCCGTCGTCGCGCCGCGCCCGGCACGGTCGTTCAGGGTGACGTGGAAGGTGCCCTGCTCCCAGCCCGCGGCCTTGTGCATGTCGATGTCGACGCCCGCACGCAGCTGCTGCGCGTAGCGCGTGCCCTGGCGCAGGCCGCCGCTGGCGACGCGAAACGTTTCCGAGACGTAGTCGCCGCGCACGCTCACGCCATGCCGTTCCCAGCGGCTGCGCACGCTGGTCCAGTCGTCCCGCTGTACATCGGCGTCGTCCGCGACGGCCTTGCCGCCCAGCGTGGCCACGGCCATGAACACGCCCGCGCTCCACAGCGCGGACCGACGGCGACGTGTTCGGTGGCTGGATGTCGAACGGATCTGCATAAACCTCACCTGGCGTTCTGCGGCGCACGCGCCACCGTCCGGCACACGCGGGGTGGCCGGGGGGAGCGGTGCTTGCCGGTTGGCAGGCAAAGGAGGCGGGTGTCAGCGTCGTGCCGGGTCCCGCGTGGGGGAGGGCGGGCCGGGAAGGCCTGGGTGCGACCTTATGCCGTTTTGACGGCTATGGGCCCGTCTGCTTTGCTGGAACGACAATCTACGCTTGCCATGTCAGGCATACAATTGTTATTTCGACAAAGTAACCTTGCCACGCGAGCAAGCTGCCCGGGTCCGCCAACGCCATGTACAAGCACGTCAACCTCCTCGCCCTGCGCCTGTTCGTGCGCGTCGCCACGCACGGCAGCTTTTCGCAGGCCGCGGCCGAGCTGAACCTGCTGCCATCGTCTGCGTCACGCCACATCGCGGCGCTCGAGCACGCGCTCGGCCAGGCGCTGTTTACCCGCCACTCGCGCGCCGTGCGCCTGACCGACGCCGGCCAGCGCTATTACGAATCCGTGCGCGAGGCGATCGAACAGATCGACCAGGCCGGCGAGCACATCGCGGAAGAAGACGAGCCGCGCGGCCGGCTGAAAGTCAGTGCGCCCCCTGCATTCGCACGCCGGCACCTCGCACCCATCCTCATGCGTTTCCAGGAACGCCATCCCGGTGTCGAGCTTGACCTGTGGCTGACCGATACCTTCTCCGATCCTGTCGAGGCCGGCATCGACGTGTCGATTCGCATCGGCGAACTGAATGACTCACGCATGCTGGCGCGCCTGCTTGCCGTGCAGCACTTCGTCCTGTGCGCGGCGCCGTCGTACCTCGCAAGGCATGGCACGCCGCGTACGCCGGATGAGCTGGCCACGCACAACTGCCTGGTCTACCAGGCACCGTATGGCCCGCAGAAATGGCACTACCGCAGCGGGCACGACGCGTATGCCGTGGCGGATGTCGACGGCAATGTCCGCAGCAATTACATCGAATACCTGCTGGAGATGGCGCGCGGCGGCAAGGGCATCGTCTGTTTCCCCACGTGGCTCGCCAGCCGCTACCTCGAGCGCGGCGAACTGGTGCCCTTGCTGGAGGCCTATGGATGGGCGCTGGAACCCGCGGCGCTCGGTATCCATGCGGTGTATCCGGCGAACCGGCAGCGCTCACGCAAGACCCAGGCCTTCCTGCAATTCCTCGGCGAGCAGGTCGGTGAGCCGCCGTTCTGGGATGGGTGGCAGCAGCGCCGGGGTTAAGGGCGTGGTGGCGAATCGTGCGTGCGCGTCGCCAGCCAACCGCGTGCCGCGTCGACGGTGACCAGGGCATGGGGCAGGGTGCCTTCATGGACCAGCGAGGCGGCGACACGCAGCAGGACGCTGGTGAGGACCTGCCAGCCACGGTCGTCGCGCGGACCCAATGCCCGCATGCGCCGCTGGAACGCGGGATGGCGGCCCCAGCGGCGCACGGCGCGTACCAACCGGTCTTCGAGCGAGCGCTGCGGCCTGACCGGCGTGACCAGGCGATACCCACGCTTGCGTACCGTGGCGATGTAGCGCGGCGCGCGCGCATCGTCGTCCAGCGCCCGACGCAGCATCGCCACCGCCTTGTGCACGGGGTTGTCGCCGAAGAAGCCACCTTGCCAGCACGCGTCGAGCAGGTCGGTCGCGCTGACGACGTCGCCCGGGCGCGCGGCCAGGTAGCACAGCACGTCAGCGTGCCGCGGCTCGAGCACGCGCACTTCGCCATGGCGCTCGATCACCCGGCGCTTCGGATGGATGGTCCACTCGCCAATGAGAAACGGAGAAGGTGCGGCGGGGCTCTGCATTCGGCCAGCGATCGGTGCCGGGATTTGCAACTAATTGAGGTTGCAGAAGAAAGGCGGTCCGTAAGATTCCCGGAAGGACGTGAGATTGTTCTCGCGCCAAGTCTGCGCTCCTGACCAAACAGGAGTGGGTACATGCAAGGGAACCATGTTGCTGGCCACCAGGCGGAGCGCATTCTGTCACAGCGACGCCACGCATCCGTCCGCATCGTGCTGGCGGAAGAGCAAGAGCTGTTGCGCGAGGGGCTCGCGGCGCTGCTGCAGGCGCAGGCCCGTTTCGATGTTGTTGGCACGACGGGCGATGGCCGGGATTGCCTGCGGCTGTGCGTGGACCGCAAGCCCGATCTGCTTGTCTTCAACGAATACATGCCCGGGCTCAATGGCATCGAGGCTGCGCGGCGCGTGGCCTCGCGCTGCCCCGCCACGCGCATGCTGTGCCTGTCCGAGACTGGCGATAGTCCCTGCGTGCGTGCGGCATTCGATGCGGGCGCGCACGGCTACGTGCTCAAGCGTTGCACTTTCGCCCACCTCATCGAAGGTATCGATAGCGTGCTGTCGTCGCGGTACCACGTCAGCCCTGAGCTCGCGCATGTGCTGGTCGACGCGTTCTGCCGGAACGACGATCCCCATGCCCTGCTTACGCCACGCGAGAAAGAGGTCGCCCAGCTCTATGCCGAAGGGCTGTCGACACGGCAGATCGCCGGGCGCCTGCACATCAGCATGAAGACCGTCGGCACGCATCGCGAACACCTGCAGGCAAAGCTCGGCCTCGAAGGCATCGCCGACCTCACCCGCTACGCCCTGCGCACCGGCCTGATCTCCCTCGCCCTCCTGTAGGAGCGCGCCCGCGCGCGACCGATATCACCCCATCGGAATGCCGACCACAAATCCGCCCCAACACCATGCCCATCTCAGCTTTCCCCCGATACCCACCCTGGGCGCCAACCCGCAATCTATCCCCACGCCACGAACGCGCTTTACAAAGGACCACGACCATGCACACACACCACGACCCACGCCACGCCGAACAGCGCGCACCATGACCAGCGCCGCTCCCCTCGAGGGCCTGATCGAAGCCATGGCGAGTGCCGTGGTGGAAGCCCAGGGTCGCATCGAACAAGCCCAGGTAGCCCACCTCGGCGACTACTTCGACGAAGACAACCGGCCGAAAAGCGTGGTGATTCGCATGCCCTCGATGAAGGCTGGCGCGGAGGCCGGCGATGAAGACCTTTACCGCGCCCCGTTGCTTCCGCTGGTCCCGACCGCTTCGTTGCGCATCAAGGACGTCGAAATCAGCTTCGATGCCGACCTGGGCAGCCTGGTCGACCGACAGGACGCCGAGGCGCCGGCCGGCGACCTGGGCGAATCACGCTGGCGTTTCCTTCCACGCAAGCCGAAGCGCTCCGTCGGCCTGGACACGGCCTCGCGACGCAGCGCGGATCGCGCCGGTGCCGTGCGGGTGGTGCTTCGCGTGGAAGGCGTCGAACCGAGCGAGGGCACGGCGCGCCTCGTCAACCATCTCGCGATGACCCAGGGGGTCTTCCAGACGTTCCGGCCGGACGATTAACCCCTCCCTCCGCCTGGCCGAACCGCACCGTGCACGAAGCACGGGCGCCACATCGATACACAAGGAATGACACATGTCGATCATCCAGATGTCCGATCAGTTCCGCGGCTTGCCCATGGGCGATCTCATCGGCGCGCCACTGCAGGCCGCCAGCGAAGCCCAGGTGCGACTGGCCCAGGCGACCTCGGACTTCATCAAGGTCGTGGGCTTCATGCCCGATGCCAGCGGTGCCGTGGGCGAAACGCGCACCTCGGTGTTCAAGTTCAAGCGGCCGATCGCGAACCCCGATCCGAATGGCCCGTTCGAAGAAGAAGTCGAGATGGAAGTGCCCCTGCTTTCCATCGTGAAGATCCCGACGCTCTCGGTGAACAGCGTGGACATCACGTTCGACATGGAGGTGAAGTCGTCGGCGACCGAAGTGAGCAAGGTCGACAACACCACGAACTACGATGCCACCGCATCGTTCGGCTGGGGCTTCTTTTCGGCCAAGGTGAATGTCTCCGGCTCCGTGGCGACGCACAAGGAGAACACCCGCACATCGGACAATTCCGCGAAGTACCACGTGTCGGTGCAGGCGCGCGACGAGGGCATGCCGGAAGGCCTGGCGAGCGTGATGGACATCCTGCAGACCGCTTGCGTTCCGAAGACGAAGCCTGCCGTCGCGGTTCCCTGATCCGTGCATGACCGGTCGTGGCGCCGTGGGCGCCACGACTTTCCAAGGAGCGCCAGATGTTCGACCTTACCGATGTCCGCTTCATCAAGCGGGTCGTGCTTGGTAGCAATAACCCTTCCCAGATGGCTTCCGAGGCACACATCGAGGAAGCGCGTGAGTTGATCAACCGTTGCCTCAACGAATCGCCCAAGGGCCACGTGCTGGCGATGGAGAAGAGCTTCAAGATCCTCCAGGTGGGCGAGCACCAGGTCGTCCTGCAGTGGATCTGCTACCACATCGGCTTTCCGCGCAAGCCAGCCTGGATGGTGGACTGACGTGGCCACGCAGGCGGTGTCGCTCGACAGGCTGCGTGCGCGCGTCGAGGCGATGGCGCGTTCCGCAAACGCCAGCCTCAGCCTGGAGTTCGACGGGCGACTGCACGGGACCCGCGCGGGCGTGCTGGAAGTGATGCCGGGCCGGCACTGGTTTGCGCGGCTGCTGCGTAGCCCGTTGCAGCATGTCCGGTTGACATGCCTTGCCGCGGAAGGCTGGCAATCGCGGCTTTTCATCGACGGCGTCGCCGTCGGTTCCCCGGGGAACGATCCCCACCCCTGAAAGGAGTCAGTCATGTCACATGGAAAGTTGACGTCGCTAACGGCCACGGCGCTGTTTGTCGTGGCCACCATGGCCCTGCCTGTTTCACGCGCCGCGGGCGTCGCCGGTGTCGGCGAATGGCGGGGCGTCGTCCGATCGGACACAGGCCTCGTGCGTGCGACGCTCGTGCGCAAGGGCGACCGGCTCGACATCCATTTCGGCGAGCCGCATAACTGCCGGATCCCGGCACAGCTTCTCGGCGAAGAGAACGAGGCAGCACGATTTCGCTTCGGCCCTTCGTCGAATGGTGGACGCTACTGCGACTCGCTCTATCCCGGCGAGCTACGGCTTTCCGATGAAGGCGACGGCGTGCGCCTGGTGTTCGCCCGCGCCGCTCATCCCTGGACCGGGATCCTCACCGTCATTGCCGAGCCATGAGGAGGGCGTGCCATGGACTCCATCCTGCTTGCACGATTCTGGTTGCTGCTCGCTGCCGTCGGCGGCGCGCTCATGCCCGTCGCATTGAACAGCAGCGGCTCACGCAGCCGCGCCGTCGTCCAGGTCATCTGCGGCACACTGGTCGCCGTGTTCCTGGCGCCGGCCTTCCAGCGCTACTTCCTTCCGGAAGCGGCCGCGGAAGTCCAGGCCGGCGTGGCGTTCCTGGTCGGCTGTTTCGGACTGAAAGTCACCGTTATCGCCCAGCGCCTGCTCGACCGGCACGGCGAGGGTGTCGCGGAGCGGGTGATCGAACGGGTGACGGGAGGTGGCAAGTGATCTTCAGCCTGCTCTCCATCGACCTGGTCGCCACCAGCGTCGCTACCGCGATGGCCGGTTGGCTGCTGACCGACCGCCTCCTTTCCCGTCCGGCGCGCCTGTGCTGTGCGGCGATCGGCGCCGGTGCATGCGTCAACAGCATAGGCATCTACGGCATGCTCGCGAACGTGGACGGCTTTTTCTACGGCGATGTCTGGCCCAGCGAAGTGCTGGTGGACGTGGGCGTCGCCGCCCTGCTGGTGCGCTGGGCCTACCGCCTGCACCACCAGCGGGCGGAGCCGCTGGCGCCCTGAACCGCCGCACCCCCATCGCTGCGCGGAATCGGCACGGTGGCCCGCTATGCTCATGCCGTTGCGGGAAAGTCACGAAATCGACCATGGGGTGTTGCCCGTGGCAATCCCCCAACCGTCGATCAGCCGGTACCTGCCGCATGGGGCGGCAGGCCGGCACATAACCTATGGGGATTCCACCATGTCTTTCTCGTTCCGTACGCTCGTCGTTTCGCTGTCCGTCGCCGCCCTGGGCATGGGCGCCGCCCACGCGCAGACCGCCCTCAGTGGCCTCGGCCAGGCGTGGCCGAATGCCACCGACGTCAGCAGCAGCCCGAACTACCACGTGTATGTCTTCACCCGCGGCAGCATGCGCTACATCCAGGTGAACGATGCCAATGGCACCGTGCGCGCCGCCATCGCCAGGACGCCGACCAGCCTGCTCGGTACACCGGTGGGCGTCGACGCCAGCAACGTGGCCACCCCGGACGAGCCCATGGCCGCGCCGGCCAGCACGACCGGTGAGACGGTCTACAAGGATTCCAGCACCCAGGTGTTCGTCGCCCCGCAGCCCAACGGCACGATGCGCGTGATGGCGGTCAATGCCGAGTGCAAGAACCCGGTGGAGTGCTCGTCGCGCGGCCCGTAATCCGCGTGCTTGATATCGCCGGGCCTGCGTGGCCCGGCGATGCGCCGCCTCAGCGGCGAGGTGCGGGGGCGGGAGCCGCCCCGCCGATCCGCAACGCGGTGGCCCGTGCAGCGGCCATGCGCCGTGCGATGCGAACGCCGAAGATCAGCGCCGTCGACGCGGCGAAAGCCAGCACGGCCTGCGCGCGGATCATGGCCGGATCCTGCAGATGCAGCGACGTGCTCGCCTGCGCCACGCTGGCCAGCATCCCGCCCATGGCGGCGCCATGCCAGCCATGCCGGAGGGTCAGCGCAACCACCGGGATCGCCATGCCGAGGCGGACCCAGGTCAGCAAGCCATCGTCGTCGCCCGCGCCGTTGGCGACCAGCAGGAGCAGGGCAAGGCAGGGCACGGCGAACATCAGCGCATCGCGCACGAGGTCGCTCTGCCGGAAGGCGTGCCATGTCGCCACGCCGCCCGGAAGCGCGGCGATGCGTTCGCGAACGGCCAGGATCAGGGGGGTAAGCGTCAACGCGCCCAGGTAGGCACCCAGCACCCAGGCCAGCAGGATCGGCAAGGTCACGGCGGGTGCGCCGGAACCGTCGCCCATCTGTACCGTCGCCAGGGCAGCGGCGTTCGCGGTCGTGTTTATCGCTGCGCAGACCAGGGTGGCCGTGAGGATGAAGCCCATGTTGAGCTGGCCATCGTCCCGGAGCAGCTGGTAACGCCTGTGCAGCCAGGCCATCGCTGGCATGCACAGCGCGATGGGCGGGATGGAGACTACGCAAGCCCAGAGGACGCCGAACGCCTGCGCGTGCAGGGCGGCCATCTCGGCGATCGGCAGGGCTTCGCCCACGGCCAGCGCGATCCAGTACCGGCGCGGGACGAGCAGCAGGCAGGCCAGGCGCAGGCCCGCGGGCAGCATCCAGTGCGAGAACGACACATTGCGGGTGAGCTCGTAGCAGGCGGCATACGCGCCCGCGACCGCGATGTAGCGGCCCCACGCCAGCGGATCCCGAATGGCTCTACGCACCTTGCGCCCCTCAATGCCGCCGTCGCGGCTGTTCCGATGAAGCGTGGCCGGGGCCTGGCGAGGCCCGTTACAGCTGACGCTTTCGTGCTGAATGATATAGCGGCAGGGGCACGTCGGAATACATAGCGCTCACGAACATTTGCCGAAATAGCGTTCGGGTCGTTCGTCGACTACCAGCGCAGGAATTTGCGACCCGCCAGGGCGCCGATCGCCGCCGGCACCAGCATGCCCAGCAGGTACCAGAACGCCCAGAACGGCGGGGCCATTTCAGGGCAGTGCAGGCAGTAGGCCGCCGTGGCCGTCGCACCCGCGAACAGGCCGGTCGCGGCGCCGGCGAGCCGGGGCCGCACCGGCGCCATGCCACGCACGGCCCAGAACATCGCGATGGCGGCCGGGGTAGAGAGGATGGCGATCAGCACCGGGCACACCTTCCACGTGCTGCCCAGCCACAGCGCCATGCGGGCACCTTCCGGGGCGCCAGCCAGGGCGACCGCCAACGCGGCGAAGGCGACCAGCGGGGGCACGCCCAGCGCGGCCCAGCGCACGCCGACCGCTGCGCCGGGCCGCGACAGGCGCAGCACGACGGCGAGGGCGGCGCTGGCGATGGCCAGGGGATAGGCCAGGCGCAGCCAGAACATCGCCGTGCGTGCTGCCACGGCGAGATCCGGGCGCAGGCCCAGCGTCACCGCCATCAGCAACAACGCGCCGGCCAGCCCGACCAGGGCCGCCAGGGCGAACCGGCGCCGCGGCGCGTTGCGATCGACGGCCGGCGTTTCGGTAGCGAGCAGGGCAATCAGGTCGTCGGTTTTCATGAGGCACCCCGGATGCTGGCGGCGAGCGCCTTCAGGCCACGATGGACGCCGACCTTCACGGCGGACTCGGAGATGCCACAGCGCAGCGCGGCCTCGGCGACGGACAGCCCCTGCAGCTTCACGAACACGATCGGCAATCGGTGCCGGTCGGGCAAGGCTTCGAGCAGGCGGCCGACGTCGCGGCGCGCATCGGCGGGCTCGACGTCGGAGGCAACGAAGACGTCGCGTTCGTCGATCGGATCGTGCAGGGCCTCCCGGCGGGCGTGGGCGCGGAAGAAATCCATCAGCTTGTAGCGGGCGATCGCATGCACCCAGGCGGTCAGCGGCTGGTCTTCGCGATACGTGTGCCGGGCGTTGTGCACGGCGAGCAGGGTCTCCTGGAGGATGTCCTCCACGTCCGCCTGCGCGCGCGGAAGGCGCCGCCGCAGCCATCCACGCAGGTACCCCGCCAGCTCTTCGAGGAACTGGCGGTAAGCCTGGGCATCCCCACCGAGCCCCGCGACGAAGCGAGAGCGGAGCTGGGGTTCGACGTCGGACGGTGGCATGGACGGTAGTTCGCTCGCGCGAGGCGAATGGTTACAGGCGATCGGAATCTTTTTCCACTGTAACCACGCCGGGCGCCACCGCGAACTCCCCCCTGAACCGGGCAACCGCCCGCACCCCGAGGAAACGCCATGAACCGTCACGCCGCATCGATCGCCCTTGCCGTGGTTGCCCTGGTCGGCAACGTCGCCCACGCCGATGGCGCGAAGGACGCGAAGAAGCCCGCCGTCGAGAAATGCTGGGGCGTAGCGAAGGCTGGCCAGAACGATTGCGCGGCCGGCCCGGGCACCACCTGTGCGGGCACCGCCAAGGCCGACTTCCAGAAAAACGCGTGGAAGAACGTGCCGACCGGTACCTGCACGACCATCGCCACGCCGAACGGCCACGGCACGCTGACCAAGGTCGGCTGAGCCACCATGCACGCATCCAGCGCCGGCCTCGGCTTCAAGCCCCAGCACGCCGATGCCGTGCTGGACCGGCGCTGGCCCGGCCTGTGGCTGGAGATCCATCCGGAGAACTACATGGTCGACGGCGGTCCGCGACTGGCGCTGCTGGATGCGCTCGCCGCGGCCTATCCGCTGTCGCTGCATGGGGTGTCGCTGTCCCTGGCCGCGGACGCCCCGCCGGATCCGCGCCAACTCCAGCGCCTGCGCGACATGGTCGACCGGGTCGAACCCGTGCTCGTTTCCGAGCACCTCGCGTGGTCGACCCGCGGCGGCCGCTACCTGCCCGACCTGCTGCCTTTCCCGCGCACGCATGAAGCCCTGCAGCGCGTGGCCGACAACGTGGGCCGGACGCAGGACGCGCTCGGGCGTGCCATCGCCGTGGAGAACCCCAGCCACTACATGCCGATCGACGGGAGCACGTACAGCGAAGGCGATTTCATCGGTGAACTCGTCAAGCGCAGCGGTTGCGGACTCCTGCTCGACGTCAACAATGTCCACGTCAGCGCACGTAACCTTGGCATGGATGCGCACGAGTGGATCGATGCCTTGCCGCTGCATGCGGTACACGAGATCCACCTCGCCGGTCATTCGGTCGACGACAGCGGCCTGCTCATCGACTCGCACGACCAACCGGTGGGTGCCGACGCCTGGAACCTCTACGCCTACGTCCTGGCACGGACGGGGCCGCGGCCGACACTGATCGAACGCGACGGCGCGGTGCCCGCGTTCGAGGTCCTGCACGCCGAACGCGCGCGGGCCCAGGCGATGCTCGACGAGGTGGCCGCATGCACGGCCTGAGTCGCTTCCAGGATGCCTTCGGCGATGCGTTGTTCGACGATGTCGCCGCTCCCGGCCCGGCGTTCCTCGTCTATCGAAACACTGTGCTGCGTGGTTGCATCGACACGCTCGCGGCGAACTTCCCCGCCGTTGCCTGCCTGGTCGGCGAGGCTTGGTTCCGCGCGGCCGCGGCGGCGTATGCCACGGCGCATCCGCCTCGCGATGCGCGCATGGCCCGGTACGGCGATGTCTTTCCCGAATTCCTTGCAGGCATCGAAACGGCCGATGCGTTGCCTTACCTCGCCGACGTCGCGCGGATCGACCGCGCGTGGAGCGAAAGCCACGATGCGGCGGATGCCGAGCCGCTCGATGCCGCGCGGTTCCTCGATGCATGGGAAGGGCGTCTCGCCTGGCGCGTGCATCCCTCTGCACGCTGGCTTGATTCGGCGCACCCGGCCGGCGACATCTGGCGGCCGAGCCGCGATGGCATCGCACCGGGCGTGATCGCATGGAAAGCGCAAAGCGTCCTGGTGGTTCGCCCACGCCTCCATGTCGACGTCCTCGTCGTCGATCGTGCTACGACGATCTTCCTTGCGGCGTGCACGGCCGGCGCATCGCTGGCGGATGCGACGCAGCAGGCCGGCGATGCCTGCCCCGAAGCCGAACTCGACCGTATGCTCGCCGGCGTCCTGCGCGCCGGTGCCCTTGCCCTTGCCTGACTCGCACTGCCGAAAGGACACCTACCCATGTCTACCACCGTTGCCCGCACCGATGGCCCGCGTCTTCGCACACGCTGGAACGCATTCGCCGACCGCCTCGACGGATGGATCGGCCACGACCTCCTCGCCCTGCTTGCGCGCTTCTCCATCGCTGCGATCTTCTTCCAGTCCGGCCGGACCAAGGTCACGGGTTTCCTGACCCTCACCGACAGCACCTACCAGCTCTTCCAGGATGAGTACCGGTTGCCGCTGGTGCCGCCGGACATCGCCGCGCACATGGCGGCCTACACCGAGACCTTCGTGCCCATGTTGCTGGTGCTTGGCCTGGCCACGCGCCTGTCGGCGACCGTGCTGCTGGGCATGACCACGATCATCGAGATCTTCGTCTACCCGGACGCATGGCCCACGCACCTGTCCTGGGCAGCGATCCTGCTCTATCTCGTCGCCCGCGGTGGTGGCAGGCTGTCGCTCGACCACGCCCTGCGCATCCGTTGATGCCTGGCCTACGTATCTGTAACCGGTACGACCCGCAGCACGAATGACCTGATGCCGATCCGGCATACCCCCATCGCCACGGAGAATCACCATGAACACCGCAACCCACAGCATCGCCGCCGCTGCCGCCCTGTTCGCCGTTTCCGCCGCCGCCATCACGGCCCCTGCCCAGGCCGCCGAGCAGGCTGCCGGCAAGACCGTGCATTGCTTCGGCATCAACAGCTGCAAGGGCACGTCGGACTGTAAGTCGGGCAACCACGCCTGCAAGGGCCAGAACGACTGCAAGGGCCAGGGCTTCAAGGCCGTGTCCGTCGCCGAGTGCAAGGCCCAGGGCGGCAGCACCACGCCGCCGGCAAACTAAGCGACACTGATGGCATCGCCCGGCCGCGCAGAGGCGGCCGGGCACGACTTGGCGGAGCGTCACGATGAACCTGGCCACGTTGCCGACATTCCGGGGTTTTGGGCTGGGCCTGCGCGTGCCCCACTACGCGGATTTCACCTCGGCCGCGCAGCCGGTCGACTTCGTCGAAGTGATCTCGGAAAACTTCATGGTGGACGGCGGCCGCCCGCTGGACATCCTGGCGCGCGTGCGTGAGCGCTATCCGGTGGCGCTGCACGGCGTGTCGATGAACATCGGCACGACCGACGGCGTGGACCTCGACTACCTGCGCCGGCTGCGTCGCCTCGCCGACCGCGTGGATCCCCTGTGGGTCTCCGACCATCTCTGCTGGACCGCCACGGGCGGCTTCCAGTCACACGACCTGTTGCCGTTGCCGTACACCGAAGAAGCCCTGGATGTCGTGGCCGCCAACGTGCTCGCCGCGCAGGACGTCCTCGGCCGGCCGCTCGTGCTGGAGAACCCGTCGACCTACATCGCCTTTGCCGACAGCCCGTATGGCGAGGCGGCGTTCATGGACGCGCTTTGTAGACGAACCGGGTGTTACCTTCTGCTCGACGTGAACAATATCTTCGTCAGCGCCACGAACCACGGGCTCGATCCTGCCACATGGCTGGAGCGGCTTCCCCTCGACCGCGTGCGCCAGGTGCATCTCGCCGGGCACAGCCAGGGCCGCGACATGCTCATCGATACGCATGACGCGCCCGTGCCGGACCCGGTCTGGGCACTGTTTGCGCGCTTCGCCGAACGGCTCGGCGATGTCGCGGTGATGATCGAACGCGATGACCATATCCCGCCACTGGCCGAACTGCTCGCCGAACTGGGGCAGGCCCGTGCCATCGTGGCCGCGACACACCAGGAGGCTGCATGAACCTGCGCGACATGCAATCCCAGTTCGCTTCCGTGCTACGCGGAGCCCCGGCCGTGGATGGCCTGGACGGCCGCGGCATGGCCATCTACACCAACAACTATCGCTCGCAGCTGGTCGCCTCGCTGCGCGACACCTACGCGAAGACCCGGCTGTGGATCGGCGACGGCCAGTTCGACGAGATGGCCGAGTCGTACGTCGCATCGACACCGCCCGCGTCGTGGACGCTCGATGCCTACGGCGAATCCTTCATCGATTGGCTGGACAAGCACTACCCCGAAGACATCGAGATCGCCGAGCTGGCATGGCTGGACTGGCACCTGCGGCGGGCGTTCTCCGGCGCCGATGCCGAGCCGATCAGCGTGAACGATCTCGTCTCGGTGGATTGGGACGCGACCGAGTTCCGCTTCGTGCCCACGCTCAAGTTCCGCTGGACGCGCAGCAATGCGACGGCGATCTGGCACGCGCTGGCCAGTGAATCGATGCCGCCGGCCTCGGAGGTTTTCGACGTGGACGCCGGCGTACGCGTCTGGCGTCGCGACTACTCGCCGCGCTTCACCAGCATGCTGGCGCCCGAATGCGCGTGCCTCGACCTCGCCCTGGCCGGCGCCAGCTTCGGTGAGCTGTGCGAAGCCCTGACCCGCCTGCACGAGCCCGATACCGCCGCCCGCCAGGCCGGTGCGCTCCTGCGCAGCTGGGTCGACGACGGGATCGTGCTCTCCCTCCAGGGCGGTTGACCGCGCCCGCTACACTAGGGGCATGACCCACACCGCCCACCTGACCCACGGCCTTGCGGGGGACGAACTTCCACCGGACTGGCCGCCGCTGGCCGAGGCGGAAGTCGCCTCGTTGCTGGAACGCATCCCAGCCGCCGGCATGCTGAAAGCGATCGCATGGCGCTCGCCGCGTCCGCTCTCGGCCGCCGCGCTCGTCGATGTCGAAGGCGGCAGGTTTTTCATCAAGCGCCACCACGCCAGCGTCCGCACGGCAAAAACGCTAGCGGAAGAGCATCGCTTCGCGACGCACCTGCGCACGCAGGGCCTTCCCGTTCCTGCGCTCCACGCGGACATCAATGGCGCGACGGCCATCGCGATGGGCGACTGGACCTTCGAGGTGCACACGCCCGCGCGTGGCCGCGACATCTATCGCGACGCCTATTCCTGGTCGCCCGTAGGCAGTGTCGCCCAGGCCCGCACGGCTGGCGCGATGCTCGCACGCGTGCACCTTGCGTCGCGTGGCTACGAGGCGCCGCAACGCAGCACGCATATCCTGGTCGCACGCGCCGACCTGCTGGAGGCGAACGACCCGGTGTGCGCGCTCGAAGCCCAGCTCGGCGAACGTCCCGCGCTCGCACGCTTCCTCGCCACGCGCGACTGGCGCGACGAGTTGCGCGCGACGATGGCGCCCTGGCATGCCGCGGCATGCGACGCCGTGGCCGCGCAGCCGCGCCTGTGGACGCACGGCGACTGGCACGTCTCGAACCTGTGCTGGAGTGGCGAGGGTGACGATGCAACGATCACCGACGTGCTCGACATGGGCCTCAGTGCGTCGACCTTCGCCCTGTTCGACGTGGCGACCGCCATCGAACGCAACGCGATCGCGTGGCTGGAGATCGAACGCGGCGACATCGGTCGCGACGACCTCGCCGTCGCCATGCTGGCGGGTTATCACTCGGTGAGTCCGTTCACCTCCGCCGACCTCGCCGCGCTCGCTGCCGTGCTGCCGCTGGTCCACGTGGATTTCGCCCTGTCCGAGGTGGAGTATTTCGAAGGCGTCACCGGCCGTCGCGACCATGCCGGGGTGGCCTGGCACACCTTCCTCCACGGCCATGCCGCCTGGTTCGCCAGCGCCCCCGGCCAGCGCCTGCTCGACGCGATCCGCGACGCAGGGCGCGATTTCGTGCTTCAATAGACGCTTGAAGCGGGGGTGCCTGGCGTTTGCCAGGCTGAGAGAGTCCCTTGGAACCTGACCCGGTTAGGACCGGCGTAGGGAGCTTGCAGAGCCATGGAGTCCGCCTGGGAAAGGCGGCGCGTGGCCGCGCCGTCGCTTCGTCCGCATGCCAATGAAGACGACGATGACCCCGACCCGTACCCCGATCGCCCTTGCCCTGATCCTGTCGTTCGCCGGCGTGGCGCACGCCACCGACGACGCGCCCCAGCAGGCACGCACGCTGCCTTCCATCGACGTGCACGCCAGCACGACGGACGGCTATCGCGCCGCCGATACGCAGCTGGACACCTTCGGCAGCTTCGGCAGCGCACCGCTGCACGATACGCCCGCGGCGATCACGGTGATCACCCGCGCGCAGATCGACGACCGCCAGCCACGCTCGCTCAGCGAACTGGTCCGCGGCGACGCGGCGATCAACGACAACTACGCGCCGGCGGGTTACTACCAGGACGTCTCGATCCGCGGCTTCCCGCTGGACCTCGCCACCGGCTTCCGCTTCAACGGCATGATCATGTCGGCCGAACAGTTGCTGGCGCTGGAAGGCAAGCAGCGCGTGGAAGTGCTCAAGGGCCTCGGCGGGCTGGAGGCCGGCGTCGTCGAGCCCGGTGGGCTGGTCAACTATGTGAGCAAGCGCGCCGCCGAGGTCCACACCGTGACCCTGGGCACGGACTCGCATGGCTCGGCCTACGAAGCGGTCGACCTCGGCACGTGGTTCACGCCGACCTTCGGCATGCGCGTCAACGCGGCCCATGAAGAAACGCATGGCGCCGTCGAACATACCGACAGCCGCCGTACCTTCCTCTCCATCGCGGCGGACTGGAAGGTCACGGAGAACGCCACGCTGCTGCTGGATACGGACTACCAGACCAGCGGTGGCCGCTCGGTGTCCGGCTACCAGCTGCTGGGCGGCACGGTGATCCCCGAGCATGCCAGCCGGACGCGCCTGCTCGGCTACCAGCCGTGGCAGCGCCCCGTCGGCATCGATTCCAGCAACACGTCGCTGCGCTTCAACTATCGCTTCAGCGACCAGTGGAACGCGCAGGTGTCGGCGGGGCACAGCCATACGGTGATCGACGACAACGTCGCCTTTGCCTACGGATGCTTCTACGCCGCCTCGTGCGCGAGCGGCGCGACGCCCGGCTATTTCTTCGCACCGAACGGCGACTACGACGTCTACGACTATCGCAGCCCCGACGACACGCGGCAGAACGACGAAGTGCGCGCGTCGCTCACCGGTGCCTTCAGCACGGGCACGATCGACCACGAACTCAACGTCGGCGCCTCCGCCTTCCGCCGCACGGTCGACCAGCGTGCGGATGTCTACGATTACGTCGGCACGGCCAACATCGGCGACCCGGTGGTGCCGGTGTTCGCGCCCTCGCCCAACGAACCGGGCCCCGAAGTGCGCCGCCTGACCAGCTGGCAGCGCACGCTGTTCGCGATCGATCGCGTGCATCTCTCGGACACCTGGCAGGTGCTGGCGGGTGCCCGCCTGGTGAAGCTCGACGAGCGTGCGTATGACGACAGCGGCGCGCTGGAGCGCGACACGCGGATGACCAAGACCCTGCCGCAGGCCGCCGTGCTGTGGCAGCCGGCCACGGCGCTGACGACGTACGTGAGCTACGGCGAAGGCATTTCGCTGGGGCGTGAAGCGCCGTACTGGACCGCCAACGGCGGCACCAACCTGCCGCCGCTGCACTCCCGCCAGGCCGAGGCCGGCGTGAAGTACGCCGTGAACGACGCGCTCGACCTGCAGGCCGCGGTCTACCGCATTCGCCAGCCGTACCAGTACGCCCAGCCCGACGACAGCGCCGAAGGCTTCACCTTCGTCCAGCGTGGCCAGGAAGTGCACACCGGCGTCGAGCTCAACCTCGCCGGCCAGGTCAGCGATAACCTGCGCCTCACCGCCAGCGCCAACGTGATCCGCGCGCGCGCCGAAAACACCGGCACGCCCAGCTACGAAGACCACCAGGTGGTCAACGTGCCGCGCTATCGCACGGCCGTGTATGCCGATTACACGCTCCCGTTCGCGCCGCGCCTCGCCGTGTTGGGTGGCTGGCGTTACGCGAGCAGCAACGTCGCCACGCCGGACGGTGCGACCCGCGTACCGGCCTATCACGTGTTCGACGCGGGGCTGCGCCTGGCCACCACGCTGGGCGGCCATGCGATGACATGGCGGCTGAGCGTGGATAATGTGTTCAACCACTTCTACTGGCGCGACACGGGCACCTCGGGCGGCGACAGCTACCTGTTCCCCGGCATGCCGCGGCTGGCCCGCCTGTCGATGACCTATGACCTTTGACTTCTCCCTGTTCGAACTCGCCGCCGCCGTGGTCAGTGCCGCGGCCGTCTGGCTGACGGCGCGGCGCAGTCCGTGGTGCTGGCCCGTGGGCCTGGTCTCCGTGGTCGCCTACGCGTGGGTCTTCGTCGACGCGAAGCTGTACTCGGACACGCTGCTGCAGGTCGTCTTCGCCCTGCTCATCCTCTACGGATGGCAGCGCTGGTCGCGCAACCTGGATGCCACCGGCCATGTGCGCGTCGCGTCGCTGGATGCGCGCAGCGCCACCTGGCACCTCGCCATCGGCACGGCCGCCGCCCTGGCGCTCGGTTACGCCATGCATCGCTGGACCGATGCCTCGCTGCCATGGCTCGATGCCGCGCTGACCGCCTTCAGCCTGGTCGCGCAATGGTGGCAGGCGCGCAGGCATGCCGCGGCGTGGCCGCTGTGGATCGCGGTGGACGTGATCTACGTGGGCGAATACGTCTACAAGGCGCTGCCGATCACGGCCGTGTTGTACGCCGGCTTCGTCGTGCTGGCGGTGATCGGCTGGCGGGCATGGCAGCAGGTGAATCCGCTGGCCCCCGAGGCAGGCCACGCGCCTTAGGGCGAAGCCCGCCCTACAATCGGGCCAGGGGACCCACGTGGGAGCGCACGCCGATGCACCGACTGTTCTTGGGTTTCGTCCTGTGTAGCGGCACCCTGGTCGCGCTGGCCGACGAGCACGTGCCGCCAGCGCGCTTCCACGCGACCGGCACCCTTTCCAGCGAAGGCCTCGACAGCCAGTGGCGTGAAAGCGTCGATGGCCCGGCAGGCACATGGCGCATCGACGTCAGCCATCCCGCGCGGTCGTATTCCGATGGCGCCGACGGCGGCGGCCGCTGGCACCAGGACATCTCCGGTGGCGTGCATCCGTACGACTCGGCAGAGGCGAAAGCCGTCGCCGTCACCGAGGCGTGGCTGCAGCGCTTCGGCTGGATGGACGCCGACGGCGCGGCCCTGGGACCCACGGTGGTGACGCGCGAGCGTGGCATGGACCTGCGCCGCACCGTGGCCACGCCGCCCGGTGGCCGCGAGGTCACCCTGTGGTTCGACCAGACCAGCGGCAACCTCGTCCGTGCGAGCTGGCGCTGGTCGTTCCTCACGGTGACTCGCGATTACGCGGACTACCGCGACGTCGGCGGCGTGGCGTTGCCGTTCCGGATGGATGCGGTGGCGAAGACCGACAGCGGCACGGAAGACAGCCGCGAGACGGTCCGCGTCAGCGGCTACGACACCGCGACGTCGCCGACGACCGCGCGTCCGGCGCCGTTGCCCGGCGACGTGGCGATGCGCGACGGCGCGACCGCCGCCCACGTACCGATGTTCCTGGAGGGCGGCGCACTGCTGGTGCAGGCATCGATCAACGGCTCGAAACCGATGCCCTTCATCCTGGACACCGGCGGCCACGCCATCCTCACCGAGGCCACGGCGAAGGCGCTCGGTATCGTGGGGCAGGGCAAGGGCGTCAGCACCGGCTCGGGCCCGGGCTCCATGAGCATCACCTATGCGAAGGTGAAGTCGCTGTCGCTTGGCGAGGCGGACATTCGCGACCAGACCTTCCTGGTCATGCCCTTCGGCGCCGGCTTCTCCGACCGTGGCGAGCGCGCGCCCGTGGCAGGCATCCTCGGGCTGGAAGTGTTCGAACGCTTCGCGGCCACGTTCGACTACGACCGCGGGGAACTGACTCTCGCGCCGTTCGGCCCGGGGGCGACGCCACCGGCAGGCAAGGGATCGTCGGTGCCCCTGCAATTCACCTTCGACATGCCGGTGGTCGATGGCGCCCTGGACGGCAGGCAAGGTGCGTTCGGCATCGATACGGGAAACAGCGGCTATCTGTTGCTGTTCCCGCAATGGGCAACGAGGCAGGGGCTGGTCGACCGTTATCGCAACGGCGTGGCGGTGCTCGATGGTGGCGGTGTCGGCGGCGCCTTCGCATCGCGCCTCTCGCGCAGCCGCCAGCTCGACATCGGCATGGTGTCCGTGGCCGGCCCCGTCGCGCAGCTCACCCCGCCCAACGCGGGTGCCACGGCGAACGTCTCCGAAGCAGGCAACATCGGCCAGGATGTGCTCTCACACTTCCTCGTGGGCTTCGACTACCAGCGCGGGGCGATGTATCTCGCGCCACGCGCGCTGCCGTCGCCCGTGCAGGCGAACGACCCCGGGATGCGCGCGGCGCGCAAGCCGGGCCAGCCGGATCGATTCGCCGTGGTGGCGGTGCTCCAGGACGGTCCCGCGTCCAGGGCGGGCGTGCGCGTCGGCGATGCCATCCTCAGCGTGGACGGCGTGCCTGCCGCGAAGCTGGGCAACTGGGGCCTGCGCAACCGGTTCCAGCGTGCGCGGACGGGCGACAGCGTGGTGCTCGGCATGGCGGACGGCCACAAGGTGAGGCTGGTCATGGCCGACTTCCTGACGCGGCCGTAATTCCTGCGAATTTTCAGAAATCTTCCATAGCCACCGGCGGCCCGGGACTTCATCATTCGCGTGTCGTCGCAGCCCGCGCGGCGCACCCAGGGACAAGGGCGTGCCGCCGGTGTTTGTCCGGCAGCGGCCGGGGCGTGGGACGCGCCCCGGCCGCTATGGATGTCACGGCCGTGCGCCGGAGCCCCAGTCGTCCGCACCGAACTGCAGGTGCAGCACCGTGCGGTTGTCGTCTTCCAGCGGTGGGTTGTACTGCAGGGTGGTGCAGCCACCGGCGACCTGTCGTTTCAGCGCGAGCGCCATCGTCTTCGTCGTCTGTGCGCCGTACGCGGGCGTGCCGGCCTTGCTCGCTTTCAGCGCCACCCGGAAACCGTCGGCGCTGACGCCGTCGGCCAGCTCGGGTGGCGGCGACTGACCCGGCTCCAGTGTCGCGACGTCGAACGTGCGGCCGCAGCCGCCGACGCTGACGATGTCGATCCCGTCGAGCAGGCTGGCGATGAACGTGTCGGCATCCTCGGACAGCGAATCGACCGCGTCCACCGTCGTGGTCAGCCGCACCTTCACGAAATACATCTTCCGGTAGAACAGGTACGTGCGGGAGGTGAGCATGTCGTGCTGGGCGTCGAAAACGATCGGCAGGAAGCGGCCCGACTGGCGGCGCCCACCGGGAAGCTTCGCTACGTAGGGGGTTTCATCGCCCCACCAGACGTTCCGGTAGATTTCCTGGCGCTCGGCGAAGGCCACCGACTCGCGGAAATCCTGCACCGCCTGCGCGAGCATCTTCGGCTCTTCGCCCTGGCCGGCGGGGTAGATGAACACGTCCGCGACGATCCACTGGGCGTCGTCGATTGCGTAGCGCAGCGATACGCCCGCCGCGATGTCGCCTTCGTCGGCATAGTTCTTCACCGCCGCCAGGGTGGCGTCGCTCAGCTTCTTCGGCGCGATGATCCAGGTGTCGTCGACCACGCCGCGATGCGTCTGCGCATCGACCCCAACCAGCGGCGGCACGGCGTCGCCAGCCACCGCACGATCGGCCACGGCAAGCCAGGCCACGAACACGGCCACGCCTACGGGAATCACACTCCACCGCCACATCGTTACGCACACCCCTGCAAGCCCGAACGCGAACCCCGTACGCGCACTATAGCCGTCCATATGAGTCAAGGGGAGCGCTTCGTCGCACGCAAACGTTTGCGCAGGAAAGCCAGGGTCAACGTTTCCAATTTTCGCGGATGGCGCAGGCTCGCGTCGGGCACGCGCCTGTGCAGTTCGCCGTCGCTCCAGCCCGCGAACACCTCCGGGTGGATGTACGACGCGCGGCAGACCGCCGGCGTATTCCCGAGCACGGCGGCCACGTCTTTCACCGCCTGGGCCAGCGCGGCCTTGACCGCCCGCTCGCCGCCTTCCTCGGGCATGGCCGTCCCGGCGAGCACGGCGACCGCATGCACGGTGCCGCCCCAGGTGCGGAAATCCTTCGCGGTGAATTCGCCACCGGTGACCTCGCGCAGGTAGTCGTTGACCATGCCCGAGTCCACCGGCTGGCGATGGCCGTCGTCGTCCAGGTACTGGAACAGGCGCTGGCCGGGCAATTCCTGGACGCGGCGCACGGCTTTCACCAGGCGGCGATCGTCGAGGTCGACGTCGCGCCACTGGCCGCTCTTGCCGCGGAAATGGAATTCGATCCGGCCGCGGCGGACGGCGACGTGGCGAGATCGCAGCGTGGTCAGGCCAAACGAGTTGTTCTGCCGCGCATAGGTGTCGTTGCCGACGCGGATCATGGTTTCTTCCAGCAGGCTCACCACCAGCGCCAGCACCTTGTCGCGCGGCAGGCCGGGCAGGGCGAGGTCCTTGCGCAGACGCCGGCGCAACGCGGGCAAGGCAGCGCCGAACTCCAGGATGCGGGTGAACTTGCCGCGGTCGCGTTCGCTGCGCCAGCGCGCGTGGTAGCGGTACTGCTTGCGCGCCCGCGCATCGCGGCCGGTCGCCTGCAGGTGGCCGCGCGGGTTGGCGCAGATCCATACCTGGGTATAGGCGGGCGGAATCGCCAGGGCGCGGATCCGCGCCAGCACGTCTTCGTCGGCAACGGTTTTTCCGTCGCTGCCGAGGTAGCTGAAGTGGCGCCCGCGCTTGCAGCGGGTGATCCCGCTATCGGTGTCGCACACGTAGACCAGCCCGGCCGCCTTCGCGTGGGCGCGTTCTTCGCTGGCAAGCTCGAGGGCTTCGGTGGGCGGTTTGCGGGACATGCCCGGAAGTGTGGGCTGCCCCGCGATCAAGGCACGGTGAACGTGCCGTCAGCCTACCCGGCAGAACGCCGCTTTCAGGTAACGGTTCTCGGGGACGTTGCTCGCCACCGGGTGATCCGCGCCCGCGCCATCGACGTGGAGGATCTGGATGTCGCGGCCGGCGTTGAGCGCCACGCGACGGATCATCTCGAGGAAATCGTCCTCGCCGACCAGGCCGGTGCAGGAACAGGTGAGCAGGATGCCGCCCGGTGCGATCACGTCCATCGCCGTGCGGTTCATCGCGAAGTACTTCTTCAGCGCGTTGACCACCTGGTTGCGGTCGCGGGTGAGCTTGGGCGGATCGAGCACCACGGCGTCCCAGGTCTCGCCACGGGCGATCGCGGCGCGCAGCCACTCGAACACATCGCCCTGCTCGAAGGTTGCTTCCACGTCGTTCAGCCGTGCGTTCTCGCGGGCGACTTCGAGGATGGCCGCATCGGCATCGACGCCGGTCGCCGACAGCGCACCGGCCTTCATCGCATGCACGGCGAAACCGCCGGCGTTGCAGCACAGGTCGAGCACCCGGCGGCCACGGGCCAGCCCGGCGAAGCGGCGGCGATTGTCGCGCTGGTCGGCGAAGAAGCCGGTCTTGTGGCCGAGGCCGGGCGCGGCATGGAAGGCCAGCCCGTGCTCGTGCACGTCGACCGCGGCCGGCGCGTCGTTCGAGCGCACGTCGAAGGATTCCTGGCGCTGCACGTGCTGTTCGGCGAACCAGTACAGCGAGGCGCCCGGGAAGTGCTTTTCCAGCTGCGCGTGGATGGCATCGCGGAAGCGCCACATGCCAGCGGCGAAATACTCGACGACGAGGTGGTTCGCATAGCGATCCACGACCAGGCCGGAGAGGCCATCGCCTTCGCTATGGACCACGCGCCACGCGTCGCTCACCTCGTCCAGGCGGAGCAGCTCGCGACGCAGCGCCACGGCGCGATCCAGCCGCTCGGCGATCCAGCCCTCGTCGATGGCCTCGTCCGGCGAGGTGGTCAGCAGGCGCAAGGCGACGCGCGCATGCCCATTCCAGAAACCACGGCCCACGAAGCGCCCCTTCGCATCCAGCACGTCCACCACGCTACCGGGCGGGATGCGCTCCGCCGGCTTGACGATCTGGGCCGACCAGACCCACGGATGGCCCGGGACGCGGTCGGATTTGAGGTGGATCTGGGGGAGGGAGGCGGTGTTCATCCCGGCATGATACTGGAAGGGGGTGGGGCGATCGTCACCGCCCGAAGCGCAGGATCGCCCACGCCACCAGCGCCAGCACGTTGATGCCGATGTGTGGCGAGGACGGACCGCCAAGGGCGAGCAGCCAGCCGTGTTCGGCGATGGCCCAGTCGAAGCCGAGGCGCGGCGAGCGCTGGATCGTCATGGAGACGTTGGCGTAGGCGCCCGAGGAAAGCGCGTAGCTGAAGAACGAAGTGGCCACCAGCGGGGCCTGCAGGAACTGGGCCCACACCGACATCTGGGTGCCGCGGGCATCGTTGGCGGCGAGCAGCACGCCGGCGACGAGGATGAAGCCGAACAGCAACGCACCGAGCACGGTCACCACCGCGTCGAGGCCGGCCATGCGCGAGCCGAACAGGTGTTCCAGCTGGCGGACCAGGCCATAGAGGCCACCGGCGATTTCGAACACGGCGATGACGCGGGTGAAAAACGAATGCATGCGGGAACCCAGGTAAGGCGGACGGGCAATTATGGCGATGCGCGGCGGCGCTTGCCGGAACGGTGGTTCAGAGTGCTTCGGCGGCTTCGTGCAGGTCGGCGATGTGTTGCTCCCACCAGCGCCCTTCGGCGGCGAACGGGAACGCGGCAGGGAAAGCCGGGTCGTGCCAGCGCTCGGCGATCCAGCCGGCGTAGTGCACCTGGCGCATCGCCCGCAGCGCGGGGATGAGCGCCAGCTCGGCCGGGTCGAAATCGCGGAACTGGCCGTAGCCTTCCAGCAGCGCATCGAGCAGGACGTCGTCCGAGGCAAGCATCCAAAGGTCCTGCACCGCCGGGCCCATGCGTGCGTCGTCGAGGTCGACGAAGTGGGGGCCATCGTCGGTCCACAGCACGTTGCCCGGATGGCAGTCACCGTGCAGGCGCAGCCGCCGTACCGGCCCGACGGCTTCGAAACGATTCGACACCGCATCGTCGACGCGCATCACCGCGCCGCGATAGGCATCGAAGAGATGGGCCGGCAGCAGGTCCGAGCCGAGCGCGGCGCGCGCTGGGCCGTCGATCATGGTCGCGCGGTCCAGCGTGGCCCGGTGGTGGAACGGCTCGCGGGCACCCAGCGCATGCATGCGCCCGAGCAGGCGGCCCAGCCAGGCCAGCTGGTCGGCCGATTCCAGCGACGGTGCGCGGCCGCCACGGCGCGGGTACACCGCGTAGCGAAAGCCGGCGTGGCGCAGCAGGGTTTGGCCGTCGAACGCGAGCGGCGCCACCATCGGGATTTCCGCCGCGGCCAGTTCCAGCGCGAACGCGTGCTCTTCTTCGATGGCGGCATCCGACCAGCGACCCGGACGGTAGAACTTCGCCACGACGAAGCCGCCATCCTCGAGGCCGACCTGGAACACGCGGTTCTCGTAGCTGTTCAGGGTCAGCAGGCGGCCGTCGCTCCATGCGCCCGTGGCGTCCACGGCGCCGAGCACGACATCGGGAGAGAGGGCTTCGTACGGCGCCGCGTGGCTCACGTGCGCAGGTTCCCCGGTGCACCGCCCGGCGAGGGGATCACCGCCATGGTCAGGCGCGACAGGCAGGCCAGCTTGCCGCCCTCGTCTTCGATGCGGATTTCCCACACCTGGGTGGTGCGACCCAGGTGGATCGCCCGGGCCGTTCCGGTGACCAGGCCACCGCGCACGCCGCGGATATGGTTGGCGTTGATGTCCAGGCCGACCGCGATCTCCTTCTCCACGTCGAGCGTGAGCAAGGCGGCCGAGCTGCCGAGGGTTTCCGCCAGCACCACCGAGGCGCCGCCGTGGAGCAGGCCGAACGGCTGCTGGGTGCGGTGGTCGACCGGCATGGTGCCGCGCAGCCAGTCGTCGCCGGCCTCCGTGAAGCGGATATCGAGCGTCTCCATCATCGTGTTCCGGCTCCAGCCGTTGATGCGGTCGAGGTCGATAGGGTGCTTCCAGATGGCCATCGTCGGTTTCGTCCCATGGGAAAGCCGTCATTGTCCTACAATGGGCTCGTGCCTACCGTAACCTTGAGCGCCTCCGGCAAGCAGTTCGATGCCGCTGACGGCGAAACCGTCCTTGAAGCCGCCCAGCGCGCGGGCATCGCCCTGCCGTACTCGTGCCGGGGCGGCGTGTGTGGCAGCTGCAAGGCCACCCTGGTGGCGGGCACCTGCGAATACCCCTACAACCCGCCCGTGGGCCTGTCGGCCTCGGCGCGCGAGCACCACGGCATCCTGATGTGCCAGGCCGTGCCCTGCGGCGACATCGCCATCCAGGCCCGCGAGATCGCGTCGGTCGAGGATATCCCGCACCGCCGGGTCGAAACCGAGGTAGCCGAACGACGCATGCTGGCGCCCGACGTAGTCGGCCTGTGGCTGCGGCCGCTCGATGGCGACACGCTGCGCTGGCTGCCGGGGCAATACCTGGACGTGGTGCTACCCGACGGCAAGCACCGGCCGTTCTCGATCGCCAGCGGCCCGCGCGACCATGGCCTGGTCGAACTGCACGTGCGCCACGTGCCGGGCGGTGGTTTTACATCCTGGGTGTACGAGTCGCTGAAGGTGGGCGACCGGCTGTCGATCGAGGCGCCGCTGGGCACCTTCGTGCCGCGCGAGGATTCCGAGCGGCCGATGCTGTTCATGGCCGGTGGCACCGGGTTCGCCCCGGTGAAGGCCGTGGTCGAGCACTTCATCGCGCTGGGCACGCGCCGTCCGATGCACCTGTACTGGGGCGTGCGCAACGCGGACGACCTCTACCTGGCCGAGCTGGCCCGTGGCTGGGCGGCGCAGTCGTCGACGATTACCTTCACGCCGGTGCTCTCGGATCCCGACGCCGCCCGCGAGGCGGGGCTGCGCGAGGGCCTCGTGCACGAGGCCCTGCTGGCCGACCACCCGGTGCTGTCAGGTTACGACCTCTACATGAGCGGGCCGCCCGCGATGATCGCGGCCGGCCGTGAGCTCTTCCTGGATGCCGGACTGCCGGAAGACCGGCTGTTCTACGATTCGTTCGACGTGGCGCCGGACGTGCTGGCATCGATCCTGCGCAACCGGGCCGGCATCCACGGCCTCTAGCCCGGCCCTGGCCGGCTTACTTCTTGCCCTTGGCCGTCGGCAACTGGGCGTTCTGCCAGCTGGCGGTGCCACCATCCAGCACATAGACGCGGGTGAAGCCCGCCTTGATCAGCCGGCCCGCCGCCTTGGACAGGTTGCGCCCGTCCTTGTCGACCAGCACCACCGGCAGGTCCTTCGCCCGCGAGAGGTCCTTCTGGGTTTCCGGATCGAACTGGCTCATCGCCACGTTCTTCGCGCCCGGCACGTGGGCCTTCTCGAAGTCCGCGCTCGCCGACAGGTCGATGATCAGCGGCGTGTCGCGGTTGATCAGCTGGGTAAGGGCGGCCGGGGTCAGGCTCGTCCACTTCTGGAAGAGGCGGGTGACTTCCGTGGCAAGCAGCGCCACGAGGATGGCCACGAACAGGGCGACCAGCGCGAGGTGGTTGCTCGCGAACTCGGGGAGCTTGTGGAGTACGTCGTTCATCGGGTGCTTGCTCGTCCCTTGGGGGGTAAACCCGCGATTATATAGGGATCAGTGCGGCGAGAAATCCGGCAGGCCGGTCATCAGCACCCAGTGGTTCTTTTGCTTGTCGTAGTGCCAGCGCTGGTGGTCGACCAGGCCGCGCTCCGCCTGCGTGTTGATATTCACCACGGTGATCTGCACGGTCTGCACCACCTCGTCGTCGCCATCGGGGCGCGGGCCGGCACCGTCGTCGTACCCGGTGACGCGGAGCTGGGCCAGCCGGCTCTGCTCGACCGAGCTGACCGGGTGGGCCTCGGCGTAGTCCTTGTCCACGAACGATTGCGCGGTGCCGTAATCGCCCCAGCGGATCGCCGAGGCATAGGCCATCAGGGTGCGGTTGAGCGAGTCGTTGCGGATGTCGGCGGCGCAGCCGGAAAGGGCAGCGGCCGAAGCGAGCACGAGGGCGGGCAGGACGAAACGGCGCATGGTGGCTTCCAGGATGGCGTCGGCCGGCATTATGCCCGGCGTTTGGCCACGAAGCGCGCGACCAGCGTGGCGGCGGGCTTTGCGTCGGTGCCCGGGATCACGCAGGCAAGGTCGGCGCGGGCCCGGCCACGCGCGGCCAGGGTCGCGAAGAACGGCTCCCAGTCGCTGTCCGGCGCCATGCTGGCCTCGGCGCGCAGGTCGCCCCAGACCGGATCCAGGTAGCGCACGGTGGAATCGGCGACGAACAGGTCGCAGTCGTACCCGCGCTGGCGCAGCGAGGCTTCGACCAGTGCCCAGCAGGCCAGCGTCATCAGCGTGACCAGGCTGCCGCCGAACGCGCAGCCCTTGTCGTTGATGTTGGGCGGCAGGGGCGCCGTCATCACCAGCCGGTGCCCATCGTGCGACACGATGTGGATATCCATGGCACGGGCCAGGGGGATGCCGTCGAGGATAAAGCGCTCGAGTGCGGCGATGTCGTGGGTGTGATCGTTCATGGACCGCCGAGTCTACGGAACGCCCCCATCCGTTCGCACCCGTACGGCGTGCCCCAACCTTCGGCATTGGTGGCAAGCGTTCATCCTTCCTATCCTCGGGTGTCTACAGCAGGATGCTCCCGTGAGTCGTTCACAACCGCTACGCAACGTGACCGTCGTCATTACCCGCCCCGCCGGAACGGCGGGCCCACTCGCCCGCCGCGTGCGCAAGCTCGGCGGGATCCCGGTCAGCGTGCCCGGGCTGTCGCTGCGGGCCACCGAAGACGCCAGTGCCGTGGATGCCGCGTTGCGCCGCGCGCTGGACGGCGACGTGCTCGTGTTCACCAGCCCGGCCGCCGTGCGCTTCGCCGCCGATGTGTTGCCGCTGGCCACGCGGGCCACGGTGATCGCCGTCGGACGCGGCACGGCGCGCGCGCTGAAGACCGCCGACGTGGCCAACGTGCTTTTCCCGGAGTCCTCGCAGGACAGCGAAGGCGTGCTCGGCATGCCCGAACTGGCCGAACTTGCCGGCAAGCGCGTTGCGCTGGTGGGTGCCCCGGGTGGGCGCGGCGTGCTGCGCGAGCAACTGGCCGCGCGCGGTGCCCTGCTCGACGAGGTGCATGTCTACCATCGGGTGGCGCCGCGGATCGACCGGCGACATATTGATCCCTTGCTCAAACTCACCCGACGCTCGGCGGTGTTGCTGTCCAGCGCCGAGGCGCTGGACCACCTACACCGCGCCTTGATCGCGCCCGCCTGGCGGCGGCTGGTGCAGGCCGTGGCGGTGGTCAGCAGCGAGCGCCTGCGCGCCGTGGCGATGGGGATGGGCTTCGAGCGGGTGGTGGTGGCGCGGTCCGCCTTGCCGACCGACCTGCTCGCCGCCGCCTCCGAGGTCTCGTTCACCCGCGGTTGAGCGATCTACTCCGTTCGTTCGCGTATGGCCTGCTAGCATGCCCTGCATGACGACCGAGACCCCTCCGACCGATACGAGCCCGGCCACGCCGGCCCCGGCCGCCGCGCCCTCGACCGCCAGCCCGCGCAGGGCTCCCGACCCCGCGCCCCGGCGTGGTGGTGGCGCCCTGGCGCTGGCCATCCTGCTATCGCTGGCCGCGGCAGGTGCCGCCGGCTACACCGCATGGACGGTCTGGACCATGCGCGCCGACCTTGGCGCGGCCAACGGCCTCAAGGGCCAGGTCGACACCTTGCAGTCGGCGGTGGATGGCCTTCGCGACGACAACGCCAACCTGCGCCGTCGCCTCAGCGACGCCGATGGCGTGAACCGCTCGGCCCGCGAGGAAGTGCTCGGCATGGCCGAGCGCACGAAGAATCTCGAAGATGCCGTCGCCAACCTTTCCGAGCGCAGCCTCGGTGGCCACGATGCGATGTTGCTCGACGAGGCCGAATCGCTGCTGCGCATGGCGCGCGAACGTTTCGCCCTGTTCGGCGACGCCAGCGGTGCGCTCTCGGCCTACGAGCTGGCCGACCAGAGCCTGGCCGCGGTGAACGATGCCGCCTTCGCGCCGGTGCGGCAGAACCTCGCCGCCGAGCGCGAGGCCTTGCAGGCCGTGCAGCCCAAGGCTCGCGCGAACGATCTCAACGTGCTCGCCGACCTTCGTGCGCAGCTTCCGACGCTGCCGCTGAAGGACCTCGACACCCAGGCCGGCGCGGATGAAGAGCGCACCTTCTGGCAGCGGACCACGAATGCGCTGGGTAGCATCGTCCGGATCAGCCACGACGAAGGCACGCCGCTGGGCCTCGCCGACGATCGCCTGGCGCGCGAACTGGCGGCGCTGGACGTCGCCCACGCGGAAGCCGCCGTGCTTGCGTACGACGACCGTAGCCGCAACGCCGCGCTCAAGCGTGTCGACGCCACCCTCGTTGCACACTTCAACGGCCAGGCGCCGTCGGTGCAGACCGCGCGGCAGCGCATCGCCGCGCTACTGGCCAGTCAGGCCAGCGGCACCGAACCGAAGCTCGGCGCCGCACTGGAAGAGCTGCGTAGCCTGCGCTCGGTGCATGCGTTGAAGAGCGCTGCCCCTGCAGCGACGCCTGCGTCGGCCGCCGGCACGACGCCCGCCGCCGCGCCCGCCACGGCGTCGACCGCCGCGAAGGCCACGCCATGAAGCCGTGGCGCTGGGTAGTCGGCCTTATCCTTGTCGCGGTGATCGCCGCATTCGCGTGGCATTGGGTCGCGGACGATCCGGGCTACGTGCTTGTGCATATCCGTGGCACCACGCTGCAGATGACCCTGGTCACCGCCATCGTGTTGCTGCTGGTGGCATGGGCCGCCATCGCCTTCCTCGTCGCGCTGATTCGCTGGCCGTTCGGCGCCATGAACCGGCGTCACCGTCGGCTCAGCCGCCGTCGCCTTGCCGACGGCCTGGTCGCCCTGATCGAAGGGCGCCACGGTGAAGCCGAGCGTGACCTGAATCGTGCCGCGCGCTACCCGTCCGTGCGTGGACCGGCCTTGCTCGCCGCGGCCGAAGCCGCCGAGCGCCACGGCGAATCCACCCGCGCCATCGAAACGCTCGACCTCGCTGCGCAGGAAACTCCGCGGGCCGCACGCGTGATGCGTGCACGGCTGATGCGGCGTACCGGTCGGGCGGTGGATGCGGCGGCATTGCTTGCCCCGGAAGCCAGCAGCAACGCGCTGACCCCGGCCGGCTGGAGCGAATACGCGGAAGCCTCGCTGGCGGCGGGTGACCCGCGCAACGCCATGCGTGCGTTGGAGCCGCTGCGCAAGTCGGGCGAACTGGGTGCCGCTGCGTTCAACGAACTGGAGTCGCGCATCGTCGCCGCCAGCGTGCTCGCCGCGCCGGATGGTGCGTCGCTCACCGCGCTGTGGTCGCAGTTGCCGAAGGGCCAGCGCCGCCTTCCCGGCGTGATCGATGCCTACGCACGCCAGGCCATGCGTTATGGCCAGGGCATGGCCGCGATGGACGAGATCGAATCGGCGCTGCGTCGGGAGTGGTCGCCGCAGCTGGTCGCCACGTACGGCTCGCTGGGTGCGGAAGACCTCGACCAGCGGTTGCGCCGTGCCGAGGCGTGGATCGATACGCACCCGAACGATCCCGCGTTGCTCACCGCCGTGGGCCGGATGTGTGTCCGTGCGCACCTGTGGGGCAAGGCGAAGCCGTACCTCGAGCGGGCGCTGGCGATCGAGCCGAGCGCGGCGGCGTGGGAGGCCCTGGGCGACGTCTATCTTGGCGAGAACCTGCCCGAGCTGGCCCAGCGCTGCTATCGCAATGCGTTCGCGCTGGCGCGCGGGGAGGCTACCGAACCCCTGCCCGAGAATCGCAGTGGCCGGATCGACACGCGGGTGACGGCGATCGAAGAGCGCGATCAGCACGGCGTGCCGCGGCTTTCGCCGTGATCGCCTAGCGTTGTCGCAAGTGGCTGGACGGATGCCAGAGGCCCTGCGCCACGCAGCGATGGGCCCGGTCTTTCAGGTAGCCCATCTCGGTCAGGGCCACGTGGTCGAACGCACCGGGCTGGTCGAGCCGGTCGTATAGCGCGGCGCATTCCACGGGCGTCATCGTGTCCGTCAGCGACGGCACGGAGGACAGGTCGGGACCGTAACGCTGGGCGAGCACGGCGATGCCGATCGCGGCGAACGCCCACGAGGCGATACGGAAGCGCCAGCGCGTCCGATACCACGGCACGGGCTTCGACGTGCGCATCAGCATCGACGCCGCCGGCATGGCGCGTGCGCGCGACTCCTCACGCACCGGTCCAGGCAGCGCGGCGTAGGCGTCGCGCCATGCCGCCAGCCTGCGCGGCGTGGCATGCAGCGTGATCCAGTCCGGCAGGTTGCGCTGCAGCCGCTCGACGTCGGGCCAGCGGCGCGCCAGCCAGTCATCCACGCCGGCTTCCGAACGCCGTAGCAGCTCGAGCCATTTCGCCTGCCAGCGCGGCTCGAAGCTGCGCCAGGTTTCGCGCTGGCCCAGCACCCGATCGATCCAGAGCTGGCGCGGATCGCTGCGTCGCAGGTGGCCGATTTCATGCCAGTGGAACAGGATCGCGGCGGCATCGAACACCTCGGGACGGTGGCGGATGCTGCACGCCATCAGCTGCTCGACGATGCGGTCTTCGAGCTGGCCCGGCGCATCCACGTAGCGCATGCGCAGGGACGCGAGGGCGGTGTCGAGCAGGCCGTGCACGGCACTGGCCGGCTGCGCGGCGACGTCGGCCTGGAAGCGACGCGCCAGGTCGTCGGCGATGTCCTCGGGACGCGGGACGACGTCGGCGGGATCACCACCGGTATCGGCCGGCAGTATGTTTTCCGGGGGTGTGACAACCGTCTCGACCGCGCCCACGGCGAACTCCGCCGGCGACGAGGACGTCGCCGCGGCGACGGCGGGCTCGCGCGGGACATCCGGCGCAGCATCCGCCGGATGCTCGAACAGCCACGCCCGTGCTTCTTCGTACGCCGTTCGCAGGCGCTCGAAGGCGGCGGGGTCCGTTTCCGGATCGATGCCGCGCAGCAGGGACGCGTAGGCGCGACGGACCATCACCTCGTCGGCGTGCGCCGGCAAGCCAAGCTGGTCGAAGAACGAGGGCGTGGCCACGCTCAGGGCGAGCCGCGCAGCGCGTGCGCGATAAGCAACAGGATCTTCCCGCCGATGAACCACCACCACCAGCGTCCGCCCACGTAGCCGAGGGCGCGGCGCCATTTCGGCACGCTGGGCTCGGTCGGATCCCAGGCGGATCGGCGCGCGATGCCGCGCTGCTTCGCCGGTAGCGCGTTGAATGCCTCTTTCCAAGCATGCAGCACGGCATCGGCGACGTGCAGGCGCAGGAATTCACCCACGTAGGGCTGCACGGCGGCGATCCGGGGCCATGCTTCGACATGCTTCGAGGTGAACGCGGGGCTCTCCTTCGTCGCGGCTTCGCAGAGGCCGAGCAGCTGCTTGCGCCGCTTCTCCGGGAAGCGAAGCCAGTTCGCGCGCGAGGCAAGCACGCGATCGATCCAGGCGTCGCGTTCCGTACCGCGACCATGGACGTCCGCATCGCCCCAGGCAAACTGCTCGGCGGCAGCGTTTACCAGGTGCGGGCGACGCGCCAGCTGCTGTTCCGCGATGGCATCGATCAGCATCGCTTCGAACACCGCCAGGGCGTCGACATGTTGCTGGCGCAGCTCGGCGGTCGTCGCCGTGAGCAGGTCCGCCACCGCCGTGTCGCGCTGCGTGTCGACCGCCTGCGCGAAACGACGGAGCGTGTCGTAGGCAACCTGCCCGGCGGACGGTCCGCGTGCCATGGGAGGCGCTGCGGCAGGCGCTTCGTCGCCGGTGGCGTCTACGCGATCCACCGCGATGTCGTTACCTTCCACGCGGCTGGCGCGGACGGCGTGCTCGTTGACGTCAACGGCGGGCACTTCCGCGTGGATGGCGTCCACGGTGGCCGCGATGTCCTGCTCATCGTGCACATCCTCCGTTCCCTGCACGGACGCAGCCTCATGCTCGGCCTTGCGCTCGGCCCAGCTGCGCGCCGCTTCAAACGCGCTGCGCAAGCGCGCGAAACCGTCCGGATCGGCGGCGGGATCGCTGGCCTTGAGGCGCAGCGCGTAGGCGCGCTTTACGCCGCGTTCGTCGGCGCTGGCATCCAGGCCAAGCTCACGCAGGAACCAGTACGCCATGTCATTCCACCGGATCGGGCGCGAAGCGGTTGTCGGCTTCGACGTGCTGCAGGGCCTCGCGGAAAAGCACCGCCTCGCGGGCGATCTGCCTTTGATCCTGGCTGGCCAGCGTCTGCTCGAACTGCAGGATGAACTGGCCCACGCGATCGCGGGCGTCGCCGAGCAGTTGTTCGTACAGCCGCTCGGCGCGCGCCAGCAGGGTGCGATTTTCCAGCGTGTCGCGCGGATGGATCTTCAGCGTGGACAGCGCCGCGAGCCGCTGCGCGACCTCCTCGGGGGACATGTGCGCGTCGCCACCCTCGATCACCAGACGGCGGGTTTCGTTGGTGGCCACCACTGTCACTTCGACTTCGAGCAGGCCGTTCACGTCGTAGGTGAAACGCACATCGACGCCCTCGGCATGGCCGCTGCCCTTGGGCAGGGGCACGACGACCTCGCCGAGCGGAATGTTGTCGCGGACCATGCGCGATTCGCCCTGGTAGACGCCGATGCGGATCTGCGTCTGGTTGGCCGACACCGGGGTGAAGCGCTCGACCCGGCTCACCGGCACCACGGTGTTGCGCTGGATGATCGGCGCATAGAAACCTTCCGCATGGTTGCCGTTATCCAGCCGGCGCGCGACCTCGGTGCCCAGCGTGTACGGGCACACGTCGGTCATGACGGTTTCGTTGAGCGCCTGGTCCTTCATCTTCAGGCCGGCCTGCACGGCAGCGCCCAGCGCGACCACTTCGTCGGGGTTGAGGCCGACGGCCGGGAAGCGCCCGAACATCCGCGTAGCCAGCGCGCGGATCATCGGCATGCGCGTCGCGCCACCGGCGAGCACCACGTTGTCGAGATCGGCGGCGCGGATGCGCGCGTCGCGCAGGGCACGTTCGATCGGGCGCCACAGGCGGTTGAGCAAGGGCTGGGCGAGCTTTTCGAAGCTCTCGGCGTTCAGTTCGACGCTCGCCGCATGCTGCTTCCAGGTCGCCTCCAGGGTGGCCTTGCCGCTGGCACCGAGTTCACGCTTCGCGGTCTCGGCACGCGCGGCAAGCCGCTGCATGAAGATCGGGTCGGCACGTGCCGCTTCGGGGATGCCGTTGGCGAAGACCTCGTCGGCCAGCAGCGTGGCGAAGTCTTCGCCGCCGAGCATGTTATCGCCGGCGCTGGCGCGCACCTCCATCACCCCTTCGAACATCTCCAGGATCGAGACGTCGAACGTGCCGCCGCCAAGGTCGAAGACGAGGAACTGGGTTTCGCCGTGCTTTTCGTGCAGGCCGTAGGCCAGTGCCGCGGCGGTGGGTTCGTTGAGCAGGCGCTCGACCTTCAGGCCGGCCAGCTGGCCGGCGACGCGGGTCGCCTTGCGCTGGGCATCGGAGAAGTACGCCGGCACGGTGATGACCGCTTCGGTCACCGGGTGGCCCAGCCACGCCTCGGCGTCGGCTTTCAGCGAACGCAACACCAGCGCCGACAGTTCTTCCGGCCGGTAGTCGCGGTCGCCCAGGCGCACCGTGCGCGGGCTGCCCATGTAGCGCTTGAACAGCGCGGCGGTCTGCTGCGGATGGGTTTGCAGGCGCTCGCGCGCCGCCTCGCCCACCAGCACCTGTCCGTCTTTGTCGATGCCGACGCAGGACGGCGTGAGGACATTCCCCAATGCATTGGGAATGAGCTGTGCGCCGCCGTCCTTCCAGACGGCGATCAGGCTGTTGGTCGTGCCCAGATCGATACCGACGATCATAAAATCCCTGCTATCCCTCGGTGCGCCACGCGGCGCACGATCCCTTGTTTAGCGGCAGCCGCCGCGCCCACTGTAGGAGCGCACCCGTGCGCGA
Organism: Bacillus sp. NP157; assembly: GCA_018889975.1. Classification (NCBI taxonomy): domain Bacteria; kingdom Bacillati; phylum Bacillota; class Bacilli; order Caryophanales; family Bacillaceae; genus Bacillus; species Bacillus sp. NP157. The sequence goes on along the minus strand of CP076546.1, from coordinate 3,287,268 downwards.
CCCGAATTCCCGCGGCGCCCCTTCAACCGGCATGCCCCATGCCTAGACCGCCGTCAGGTTAGCGTAAGCGTAAACCAGCCACTTCGAACCTTCATCCTGGAAGTTCACCTGCACCCGCATGTGCGCCCCGGCACCCTCGGCGCTGACGATGGTGCCCTCGCCGAACTTCGGGTGGGTCACGCGCTGGCCAAGCTTCACCGGCATCGGCTCTTCCAGCGAGCTGCCGCCGCCGAATCGATCCGCGTAGGCCGGGCGCGAGACCTGCACGCGGGGGCGCAGTTCATCGAGCAATTCCGGCGGGATCTCGCCGAGGAAGCGCGAGGGCCGCGCCAGCATCTCGGTGCCGTGCATGCGTCGCGACTCGGCATGCGACACGAACAGCTTTTCGCGGGCACGGGTGATGCCGACGTAGGCCAGCCGGCGTTCTTCCTCCAGGCGGTTGTCCTCCTCGGTGGAGCGCTGGCTCGGGAACAGGCCTTCCTCCATGCCGACGAGGAACACCACCGGGAATTCCAGGCCCTTCGCCGAATGCAGGGTCATCAGCTGGACGCAGTCGTCCCATGCTTCGCCCTGGCCTTCGCCGGCTTCCAGCGCCGCGTGCGAGAGGAAGGCCGACAACTCGTTGAGCCCGGCGTCGGTGTCTTCCGGGGTCATCTCGAAACGGCTGGCCACGTTGACCAACTCGTCGAGGTTCTCCACCCGCGCTTCGCCGTTGCCACGCTTGTCGTTCTCGTAGAAGTCGCGCAGGCCGGTGTGGACGATGGCATGCTCGATCTGCTCGGCCAGGTCGAGGCCGGTGCTGGCCTCGTCGTTGACCGTGTCGCCGCCGCGGAAGGTGCGGTGCATCTCGTCGATCAGGCTGAGGAACGCGCGGATGGCGTTCTTGGCGCGGCCGGCGAGGCCGCCGGTGGCCACCTCGTTCAATGCGGACTCCCACATCGAACTGCCGTCCAGGCGCGCGCGGCGACGCAGTTCATCCAGCGTGCGGTCGCCGATGCCACGCGGAGGCGTATTCACGGCGCGCTCGAAGGCCGCGTCGTCGTGGCGGTTCGAAGCCAGCCGGAGATAGGCCAGCGCATCCTTGATCTCGGCGCGCTCGAAGAAGCGCAGGCCGCCGTAGACGCGATAGGGCAGGTCGCGCTGGATCAGCTGTTCTTCGAAGTTGCGCGACTGGGCGTTGGAACGATAGAGGATCGCGCAGTCACGCGCGTTGCCATGTTCGGCGATGTGCTCGCGGATGCGTTCGATGACGAAGCGCGCTTCGTCCTGCTCGTTGTACGCGGCGTACAGCGCGATCCGGTCGCCTTCGTCGCCGTCGGTCCACAACTGCTTGCCGAGGCGGCCACCGTTGCGCGCGATGACGGCGTTCGCCGCCTTCAGGATCGTCGAGGTCGAGCGGTAGTTCTGTTCCAGCCGGATGGTTTTCGCGCCGGGGAAGTCGCGCAGGAACTGCTGCACGTTCTCCACCTTCGCGCCACGCCAGCCGTAGATGGCCTGGTCGTCGTCGCCGACCACGAACACCTGGCCCGTGCTGCCGGCGAGCACGCGGATCCACGCGTACTGCAGGGTGTTGGTGTCCTGGAATTCATCGATCAGCAGGAAGCGCCAGCGATCCTGGTAGTGCTTGAGCACCTGCGGATCCTTCAGCCACAACTCGTGGGCGCGCAGCAGCAGCTCGGCGAAGTCGACGAGGCCGGCACGCTGGCACTGCTGTTCATAGGCCTTGTAGACCTCGACCCAGGTCCTGGTCACCGGGTGGTCGCGGTGCTCGATGCCATCCGGGCGCTTGCCCTCGTCCTTCCAGTTGTTGATCTGCCAGGCGGCCTGGCGTGGCGGGTAGCGCGCCTCGTCCAGGCCCATGCCGGCGATGATCCGCTTGATCAGCCGTTGCTGGTCGTCCGAATCGAGAATCTGGAAGCCCTCGACCAGGCCTGCTTCACGCCAGTGGCGGCGCAGCAGCCGGTGGGCGATGCCGTGGAAGGTGCCGACCGTGAGCCCCTGCGTGCCGCCCGGGATGATCCCGTCGACGCGCGAACGCATCTCGCCGGCCGCCTTGTTGGTGAACGTCACCGCCAGGATCGCCCACGGCGGAACCCGCTCCACCTGGTTGAGCCAGCCGATGCGATTGGTGAGGACGCGGGTCTTGCCGGAGCCGGCGCCCGCGAGGATCAGGTAGTGCCCGGGTGGGGCACTGACGGCCTCGCGCTGTGCGTCGTTCAGGCCGTCGAGAAGATGGGATACGTCCATCCCCCATTGTACCGGAGGAGGGCCGCCCGGACCGGCCGGGCGGCCCCTGGGCAAGCGGCTTAGCGCTTGCGGGCGATGCCGGCGACGGCGACGATGCCGCCGATCACGATGCCGGCGATGCCAGCCCACTGCGGAATCGACTTGTCGTGGGTTGCTTCGATCTTGGCGGGGCCCAGCGAGGCGACCGTATCGGTCTTCTGGTAACTGCCGTTACCCATGACCACCCAGATACCCAGGCCAATCAGGATGATGCCAACAACGATGAGACCTGCGCGCATGTGTATACCCCTGTATGGATCGGTGGCAGGAGCATGCGTTGACGAATGTGAGAAGAACGTAAGGGCCGCGACGGGCGTCAGACGATGGTGACCCCGTGAATATTGTTCTTCGGGTCGGCCCAGAACGCCTCGTTGGCAAACCGCCCGAAAACCTCGCGCGGCAGGACCGGCGTGCGCTCCACGGCCTCCACGCGGGCACGCACCGAATGCAGGCCGGGCATGCCGACGCGCGCGTCGAACTCGTCCGCACTGTACTCGATGTTGTCGAAGTCGTGGTCGAACCAGGGTTCGCCCAGGAACGCATAGACCGCACGCAGCGCCGCCTCGGGCTCGCGTACCAGGTTTTCGTAGGTGAGCAGTAGGAGGTGGTCACGGGCGTGCTCGCCGTAGAAGGCTTCTTTCACCGCCTGATAGGCAAAGCCGACCATGCCGCGCGGATCGGTCAGTGCCTCCACGCGCGAATACACCGTGGTATTGGTGTCGTAGCGGAACACCTTGCTGACGCTCACCGGCTGCCTGAGCACCAGCCGCTCCATGCTGTCGAGCACCCAGGCCAGCTGGCGCACGCACGCGACCACCTTCACGCCAGGGAACAGCGTGTTGAGCAGGCCCATGCGGCTGCACCAAAGGCGGCTCATGTCGAAGATCGCCTCGGGGCGGGCATCGACGGAATAGAAGTTTTCCACCAGGCCGCGCAGCAGTGCCACGCGCTGCTCGTCCGAGACATCGAACGCGAAGTCGTTGCGGCTGCTGGCCTCGGCTATCACCACGCCCATGATGTCCGCGACGGGGCTGGTCATGCCGGCGCGGAAGCGCGGATTCTGGTTGAGGATGGCGGCCAGCAACGTGGTGCCCGCGCGCGGCAGCCCGGAGATGAAGTGGAACCGGCGCTGGGTCGGGAGGGCATCGGGCGTCGCGGTCATGCAGGGCTTCCTTGGGACGGTGATGGGGCCACGAATCAGCGCGCGGGCGCCGTCGATGCGCGCAGGCGCATCTGGTACTCGACTTCGACCATGCGCGGCTCGCCCTTGCCCTGGAGTCCCAGGAGGAGCTCCTCGGTGGCGCGCTTGCCCATGTCGCGGACTGGCTGGTGCACGGTGGTCAGCATAGGCCATACCTGCGTGGCGATGGTCGTGTCGTCGAAGCCGCAGATGGAGACGTCGCCGGGCACCGAGACACCGGCTTCCGCCGCGGCCCAGATGGCACCCACCGCCATGTCGTCATCGGCGGCGAAGATGGCCGTGGGCCGCTCCTTCAGTCCCAGCAACTGGCGGGCGGCATGCACCCCGGATTCGAACGAAAACCGGCCCTGGACCATGTAATCGGCGCGTTCGTCCAGCCCCGCGCGCTTGAGGCCGTCGCGGAAGCCGGCGAGGCGCCACACACCCGCGCCATGCTTCGGGTCGCCGATGATATGGGCGATGCGCCGGTGCCCCAGTGCGACGAGGTGGGCGACCATTGCCGCCGCGGCCTCGCGTTCGCGCAGGATCACGCCGGCGATGCCCTTGGGCTTGCGCGGTGCGATGGACGCGAACGGCAGCCCGGCCGCGCGCAGGTGGGCGAGCAGGGCCGGGTGGTCGGTGATCGGTGGCGTGAGGATCAGGCCATCGGGGCGGTGCCGCCACAGGATGCCCTCGACGCGCTCCATGAAATCCGGCGCGGTGGAGTCCAGCGGCTGCACCATCATGCTGTACTGGTGCGCCTCGCAGGCTTCCTGCACGCCGGCCTGTACTTCCATGACATAGCTGGGCGACAGGTTGTCGTACAGCAGCCCGATCATGAAGGAGCGATTGGAAGCGAGGCTGCGCGCCGAGGCGAGTGGCCGGTAGTTGAGTTCGGCGACGGCCGCCATCACCCGCTCGCGCACTTCCTTGCGCACACCCGGCTCCTGGTTGAGCACGCGGGAGACGGTCTTCTTCGACGTATCGGAGGCACGGGCCACATCGTTAATGGTCACGCGCGACATGACGACCTCTTCAATGCTTCGTTCCCTGGGTACCACCCGCCGTGAACTGCGCTGCCGGAGCGTTCCAGCCTTCGACCTGCACCAAGGTGCCGGCGTTGCCGCGTGCCGGATAGCGTGCGGTCAGCACGATGGATTCACCGGGCCACAGCGTGACGTCATTGTCAGACCACCTCACGGGCAGCGCAAGCTCGCCCTTCGCCCCGCGAAGGATCGAGAGGTGTTCCTGCACGGCAGCGGCCGGGGACGATGCGGGCACGGAAAGCGTGACCGTCGTGACTTCGTCATCGCCATCGCGCGCAGTGGCGACGTGGACCTCGCGGGTCGCCTTCGGCAGGGAGGCCAGTGCCGTAAAGTCGCCGTACTGCGTCAGCGGCGTGAGGTACCAGTTCGACTTTGCCCAGTCGAGCTCGTCGGGGCGCGTGGAGAGCCAGTACACGTTGCGGCTTGCCGTCTTGCCGTCGGCCGTCGCGAGCTCCAGCTCGATGAAGTACACGGTGGAAAGGTTCGCGATCGTGGGCAGGTCGAGCACCGACTGCGTATGGTTGCCGGCCAGGTCGATGCCCGGTACCTGCTTCTGGAAACGGACGCTGCCATCGAGGTTGCGGACCTTCACCGTAGCCTGTAGCGCGTGCTGCGCCTGCAGCGTGTGGTTCACGACCATGATCGCGCGCGAATCGTAGGCGTACTGGATGTGCAGCGGCTCGTTCGCCTTCATGGCGCCGTAGTACGCGCCGGCCGGGTTCAGGTAGTAGTCGTAGAGGTGCCAGTGCAGCGACGGCCACGCGTTGTTGAGCATCCAGTAGATGACGCCGGTGGATGGATTCGTCGAGTCCATGTGGGCATTGAAGGCTTCGAACTGCGCGCGCACGTTGTCGTAGTTGTCCAGCTGGGCCTTGGCCACGTAGTCGGCAAGGCCGGTGGGTGCGCCGTAGCGGCGGGCCAGGGCCGTGTCGAAGGGCGTGAGCACGGCGAAGGTCGACCAGTCCGCCGAGGCGTGGAACTGCCGCGTCTCCGGGTACTTCCACAGCGCTTCCTGCTCCTGCGGCGACAGCATGCGCTGGACATCCTCAAGCCGGGGGATCACCGCGCCTGCGCTGACTTCCGAGTCGAAGCCGAACGCCCCACCCAGCTTGTCCGCGTACCAGTACGACGGCGGGATCCAGTCGTAGGGACCTGCCATCTTCATGCCGGACGGGCCCGCCTCGGGTGTTCCTTCGGGCACGGCGGCCGAGATGATCGGCAAGGACCATTCCTCGGCGCGCAGGGTGTCGGTGTACATCTTCGAAAGCGCCGGCGGCGGCGCATGGTCGCTGCCGATGAAGAAGCCGATCACCGAGGGATGGTTGCGCAGCAGGCGTGCCTCGCTGGCCATCGATGCCTGCGCCACGCGCATGTCCGCATCGTTCCACGGCTGGCCGCCGGTCTTGGCCGCCGCTTCCCACTTGTCGCAACACTCCCAGCCGGCCAGCACGAGGATGCCGTTGCGGTCGGCGAGGTCGTAGAAGCGGTCGTTCTCCAGCTTGCCTTCGCTGCGGATGGTATTGAGGCCCAGGTTCACCACGTAGCGGAACTCGGCCTCCATCCGCGCGGGGTCGTCGCGCAGGAACATGTCCGGCGCCCAGCCGCCACCGCGAATGAGCAACGGTTTGCCGTTGACGATGAACTGGCGATAGCCCTTCGGGGTCAGCTTCGACTCGACCCGGCGTACGCCGAACGAGGTGGCGGCGCGGTCGGAGAGTTCGCCATCGACGGTGGCGGTCACTGCCATGTCGTAGAGCGGGTGGTCACCCATGGCGATGGGCCACCAGACCTTGGGATTTTCCAGCGTGGCGGCCGGTGCGTCGCCCGACGCGAACGACACCACTTTCGCCTCGCCGGGAGCGAGATGGACCGTCGCCTGCAGCGGCTTGCCGGCCACGGTGCCCGCGAGCGTCGCGTCACGCGCCACCGTATCCAGGTTCGTCGCGGTGACCTTGACCGCCAGCGTCGCCTGCTTCAGATCGTCGGAGAGGGTGGTGAGCACGTGCGGGGCGCTCAGCGCCACCGGCCCGGTCTGGATGATGTCGACGCCGCGCCAGGGCCCCATGTTGTTGTCCGGCGGCGTGGGGTTCCAGTCGACCCAGCCGATCGACAGGCTCATCCGCGGATCGCCGGGATGGATCTTCAACGCCACGGCATTGGCACCGGCGTGGACCTGGCGGGTTACATCGATGTCCCTCACCGGGTACGCACCGGCGATGTCGGCGTGGTCGGCCACCTGTTGCCCGTTCACCCAGACATCGGCACTGGCGATGATGCCGTGCGTGCGCAGCAGCGTATGCCGCGATGCCGGCGCCTTCGCCAGCGAGAACCCCGCGCGATACCACCACGGCGTCACGAAGAGGTTGCCGCTGGCATCGGGCACCTGCACGGCACGCAGGTTGTCGCTGTAGAACACATCGCCCTTGAACACACCCTTCTCGAGCACACCGTTCTCAAGCAGGCCGGCCATCACGGTGGCGCGGCCGGTGGCGGGGATCCACTCCTTCGTGGCGAAACCGGTCGCGGATATCGCGGCGCCGGCCTCGTGGGCCTTTGCCGTGTCCTGGATCTGCCAGCGGGCGATGGGCGTCACCGTCGCGGCATCGGCCGCCACGCGCGTATCGGTATAGGTGGTGCCGGCCATCGCCATCGGGCTGCTGGCGAGGCTCACCGCGATAGCCGCCACCAGGGCGGACCGGGTTGTGATCTGCATGGCGTTACGATTCCCGGACAGCGGAAGGGTGCGATTCAAGGGGTGCGAACGGCCACGCCGCGTTAACCCGTGCCCAGAGCACGAACACCACCAGGCCCGCGAGGATCCACGCGCCCGACAGCAGCAGGGACAAGGTGGACGCAGAGACGTAGACGTAGACCCAGCCCACCAGCGCGATGATGCACGGCACCGGGTACAGCCATTGACGGTACGGCCGGTCGAGGTCGGGCTCGCGCCGGCGCAGCACGATCAGCGCGACCACCTGGGCAAGCGACTGCACCAGGATGGTCGCCGTCAGCAGCATGTTGATGACTTCGGTCAGGTCGAAGAACGTACCGATGGCGGTGACGACGCCCATCGTGAGCAGGGCGACATGCGGGAAGCCATCCTTCGCGTGCAGGCGGCCGAACGCCGAGAGGAAGACCTTGTCCCGCGCCGCTTCGAACGGCACGCGCGAACCCCCGAGCAGGCCGGTGAACACGGAAGCCAGCGCGGTGATGATGATGAGCGTGGTCATCACGGCGGCCGCCGTGTGGCCCCAGCTGCGCTCGACCACCAGGGAGGCGATGGATTTGGAGCCGGCGATCTCCTGCCAGGGCGCCACGCCCAGCACGCTGATGTTGAGCAGCAGGTAGATCACCATCATCGCCATGATCGAGATGATGATGGAGCGGGGCATGGTGTGCCCCGGATCGCGCAGCTCGTCGCCGATGTACGCCGTGGTGTTGTAGCCGAGGTAGTCGTACACGCCGATGATGAGGCCCGCGCCCAGGCCGCCGAAGAAGCGTGGCCCGAAGGCATCCGGCGGGAAGTCGAACGCGAGGTGGGCGTCGAAGTGCGAAAAGCCGGCGGCCGCCACGCCGATGATCGAGACCAGCATGATCACCCACAGGGCCACCGTGATCAGGCGGACCGACTCGATGCGGCGATAGAGCAGCCAGGTGACCAGCCCCGTCGCCGCGATGCCCACCAGGTGGGTCGTCCACCAGCCCATCGCCGGGAAGAAGAACTGCAGGTACTCCACCATGCCGATGATGCCGGTGGACATCAGCAGGGGGATGGCAAGCAGCATCGTCCAGATGAACAGGAACGGCATCAGCTTGCCGGTACGTTTCTGGAACGCTTCGCGCAGGTATACATAGGTACCGCCGGAGCCCGGCATCGCCGCACCGAGCTCAGCCCAGACCAGCCCGTCGGCCATCGCCAGCAGCGCGCCCACGATCCACCCGACGATGGCCTGGGGGCCACCCATCGCCGCCACCATCAGCGGGATGGTGATGAAGGGCCCGATGCCGCACATCTGGGTCATGTTGATGGCGGTGCCGGAGAACACCCCGATGGATCGATGGAAGTTACGCTCGCGCATGGGTTCCCCTACCACTGGCCACGAATACCGAACATAAACATGCGCTCGGAGAAGGTCGAGTGCCCGGGCTGGTTCGGGAACACCAGGTAGTACTTCTGGTACTCGTTGGTCAGGTTGGTGGCGTTGAGGAACACTTCCAGCTGCTTGGCGAACTTGTACGAGACCGAGGCATCGATGTACTTCTGCGGGGCCTCGTACATTTCCAGGCCGGTGATGCCGCCGACGCTGTCCATCACCGCGCGACGCGAACGGTAGTTGTACGCCACGCGGGCCTGGAAGCGGTCATCCTGGTACCAGAGGATGAAGTTGCCCGACTTCGTGGAGTTGTCCTGGAACGGGATCTTCTTGCCCGCCAGGTCCTTCTCACCGGAATTGCTCGGCGCGTAGGTGGCATTCACCTCCATGCCGGTCTTCGACAGGATGCCCGGCAGGAAGGTGAAGCCCTGGCGGTAGTCGAATTCCGCACCCTTGATGCTATTGCCCGTGCCCTGGACCGGCTGGGTGATGACGATGCAATGATCGCGGACCACGCCGTCTTCGTCGGGCAGGGTGCAGTTGGTCACGCTGCCGTTCTTGATGAAGCTATCCACGTTGATGCGGAACAGCGCGAGGCTGACCATGCTCGACGGGTTGATGTACCACTCGGCCGACGCGCCGAAGTTGGTCGAGCGCCACGGATCCAGGTTCGGGTTACCCGAGGACGTGCCGTTGGAGACACGGAAGATCGGGCCGTCGGGCGTCTCCGAGAGCGAATAGTTCAGCTGCAGGCCACCCGCCCAGGTACTCAGGTCCAGCGGCATCATGTTCTTCGAGTACGCGAGGCGAACCTTCACGGTGTCGGTCACGTCCAGGGCGAAGTTCGCCGAAGGCAGGATGTCCTGGTAGCGCCGCTTCGTGACCTCGGTGCCCACATCCTCCGGCTCGTCGCCGTACGCACCCGGGTCGCCGCTGAGGTGCTGGGTGACGTCGAGGTGGCTGCGGATCAGGCGCACGCCGATGTTGCCGCTGTAGGGCATGTCGCCGATGGTGCCGTTGAAATCGCCCTGCAGGTATCCCGTGAGTTCCTTCAGCCGCACGCCCCAGGTGGTACCGGGCTCGCCCACGGAGACCGTATCGGGGTACAGGGACTTCCAGTAGTCCTCGGGGTTCTTCATCGCATTGGGGTCGATCGCCCAGAAATTGATGCCGGAACCGAGCAGGTTGTTATAGGCCTTGAAGTTGTCCGCCAGCGGCGCTGCCGTGTTCGGCATCGAGATGGCCGACAAGGGGCCCGCGCGGAAGTAGCCCTGCTCATTGCCGGCCGTACAGGAGCCGCTGTTCAACACCACGTCGGCGCCGACATACCGCACCAGGCAGCCACCCGGGTCGGAGGCGCCCATGCCCGCATAGACCGGGGTTTCAAACGTGTAGCCCTTGTTGTCTGCCGTGCGGATGCTGTTACGCACGCCGAACTTCAGCTTGAACCCGTCGCTGAAATCGAACTTGCCATCGAAGCGCAGGGCGTTGAGGGCGACCTTGCGGTCGTAGTTGCCGGAGGATTCAAGCGTCTTGAACGTCCATGCGTTGGGGTCCGCGAAGGCAGCCGCCAGCTCGGCCGGCGTGCCGATCTTCAGGTAGCGGCCCCGGAAGTCGGCGGTGATGGGAATCGTGTTCTGCGGGATGCCCGTCGGGTTGAACACGCGGTTGCCGCCCAGCTCAGCCGGGTAGACGAAGGTGCCTGGTGGCACGGCGTCATCGGGCACGCCGTCGGCCAGCACGTTGGGCCACAGCGCGCCGTCCGAGTCGGAAATATTGACGTCGGTTTCCTGCAGCGACTGCGATGCCGTGTCGTGGATGCCGCGCACCGATGCGGTGAACGGGCCGCCGTCGTCGTAGTCCAGCTGCAGGTTGAGGTTCTTGGCCTGGGAGAACTTGCGGATCATCTGCGAGTACGACTCCACGTCGCCCGGCCACTTCTGGTAGACCTGCGTGGTGTAGATGTTCGAGCCTTCCCAGCCCGGCTCGGGCGTGCCGTACGAGCCCAGCGCCGGCTTGCCCGTGTCCTGCGATTGCAGGGGCACGTAGGTGGCACCCTGCCAGTTGGTCGAGTTGAACTGGACGCCGACGTTCCGGTCGAACTCGTGCTGCTGCGAGTAGAAGTAGTCGCTGGTGAGGCTGAAACCATTGCCGATGTCGAACTGGAACGACGCATTGCCCGACTTGCGCTTGCGCTCGGTGATGATCTGGTTGATGCCGAAGTTCTGGCTGCCCATGAACACACCGTTGGACTTGCCATCGCCGTTCACGTCGACGCTGCCGTCCGCGTTCTGGACGATCTGCGAGGGGATCGGTGCGCCATTCCATGGAGTAAGGAAGCCGTTGTACCCGCCAGCGCTGGCGGCGTTCTCGCCATTGAGCACCACGCCGTACTGGTCCAGGCCCTCGGTGGAGTTCATCCGCCGGGTATCGGAATAATCACCGGAAAGCAGGAAGCCCCAGCGCCCGTTGTCGTTGTACGAGAACAGGCCGTTGGCCTCGGGGCCGGTGTGCTTGGTCGTCGAGCCGCGCTCGCCATTGGCCGAGTAGCTGTACGTGAAGCCGGAGGGCAGGTCCCAGGGCCGGTAGGTATGCAGGTCGATCGCGCCGCTGATGCCCGCGTCCGTTTCGTCGGCGGTGGCCGATTTGACGACATCCGCGCCGTGGAACAGCGTGGACGGCAGCATGCTGAAGTCCGGTTGCTGCGAGTCGATCTGGTCGGCGGTGATGAATACCTCGCCGTTCAACATGGTGCCGACCTGCGGCAGGCCGCGTACGTCCACCGAGGTGCCTACGCCCGCGTCGCGGTTGATCTGCACGCCGGTGATGCGCTGGAGCGAGTCGGTGATCGTCGTGTCGGGCAGGGCGCCGATGTTCTCGGCCGTGATGCTGTCCTGGATCTTGTCGGCGTCGCGCTTCACGTCGATGGCTTTCATCTGCGAAGCGCGTACACCGGTCACGGTGACGCCGGAAAGGTCGACGGCGTTCTTCTTCGTGGTGCCGTCGGTGGCCTGGCCATCGTCCTGTTGCGCAGGCGCCGCGGGCGGCGTGGCTTGCGTGGTCGTGGCCCGGGCGGCGGGCTGGCCGTCCTGCTGCACGTCGAAGAAGGTCGACGCGCCGGCCGGTGCCGAAACGACAGCCAGCAGGGTCACCGCGATGGCGAACGACAAGGGATGCTTGCGAAGTGCTGTGGACATGAGCCGTGACCTCGTGACTGTTGCCTGTCGGAACCCGGGAGCCTGTCGTGCCCTTGCGCGGCGCCCTACTTTTGGAAAGCGATCTGCCCCAGCGCCCACTGCCCCTCGCGTGGGTCGCCCGTGACAAAGATGCAGAGTGCGTGTGCATTCGCGGGCACCGGCGAGGCGAGGCTGGCCTCGCGACGGACTTGCCCGCCCGACGGCGTGGCAGGGCCCAGCGGAACCGTGGCAAGCCGCGGCCCCTCGCAATCATTCGCGTGAATCTCGATGGCTTCGGCGGCGCCGTGGCGATCACGGACGACCGCACCGCGAGCCTCGTCGCCGTAGCGCCAGGGCAGCCGTTCCGCCGTCACGGTGACGTGCGTGGCGCCCTGCACATTCGCGTTCGGCCACTTCCAGCAGGCATTGCCGATCTCGACCGCGTAAACGGGGCTGGCACCCTGCGCCGGCTTCGCACCCTGCAGTCGCGAGGGTGGCTCGCCCGAACAACTTTGCAGCGCGCCGCCGTCGCGGCTCAGCAGCGTGGCGTCGTCAAGCACCTGCGATCGCGCGGCGGCCAGCAGGGTGCCGTCGGCGGCGAACGTCGCCACCCGGACGGTCGTGCCCGCGGGTTGCGTGAATGGCTGGGTGTACAGCGTGGACTGGGCGCCGGGCGCGCTGCCGTCGGTGGTGTAGCGCATCCGGCCGCTCTTGACCTGGTTGGCCAGCGCGACACGGAAGCTGCCGCTGGCTGCCCGCGACACGTCGAACGACGGCGCGAAGGCGGTATCCGCAGGGACGATGCCCACGGCGCGGTAGCGCGCCAGCTCGGCAGGAAGGCGTGCCAGGAACCCGTTCCAGTCGTGGGTAGCCGGCGCCGACCAGCCCAGCTCGGCCAGGGCGGCCGTGCGCGGGAAGGTCGCGTGCTGGTGGTTGGCGAACGTCAGCAACTGCTCGGCCCACAGGCCAGCCTGCACGCCGATGACGTGCTTCGCTTCGGCCGCGGTCGCCCCCGGGGGATGACCTTCGTGTCGTAAGCGTCGCGCAGCGTCACGGCGGGCGGCGGCCCCGCCCATTCGTCCGCATGCGTGGACTGCAGGTGGTCGAAGTACAGGGTTTCCTGCGGCGTCATGACGACGTCGTGGCCCTGGCGCAGGGCGGCAAGGGCGACGCGTTCGTTGTGGTCGCCGTGCCATGACATCACCACCTGCGCGCGCGGCAGCGTCACGCCCGCCGCCACTTCGTCATCCCAGCCGACGGGCGTGCGCTTGTGGTCGACCAGATAGGTGGCGACCTGTTGCATGAACCAGGCCTGGAGCTCGTCCATGTTGGCGAGCTTCAACGCCTTCATCTGCGCGTTGACCTCGGGCGAGGCGTTCCACTGCTGCTTGTCCGCTTCGTCGCCGCCGATGGAGACGTAGCGCGACGGGAACAGGCGCATCACCTCGTCCATCACGTCGGTGACGAAACGCAGGCTCTTTTCGTTCGGATTGAGCAGCCACGGGCTCACGCCCCAGTCGGTCCATACGGGTGGACGCTTGCCCGTCACGCCCAGCCACGGATAGGCGGCGATGGCGGCCTGCGAGTGCCCGGGAAGGTCGATCTCCGGGACGATGTCCACGTTGCGTTCGGCCGCGTAGCGGACGATGTCGGCAATTTCCGTCGCCGTATAGGCCTTGCAGTAAGGCTTGTCACGCCCGCCCGAGACCTCGCTGTCGTTGCCGACGGCCTCGCGACATGCGCCCGTGGTGGTCAGGTCCGGGTACTTCGGTACCGGCAGGCGCCAGCCCTGGTCGTCGGTGATATGCCAGACCAGGACGTTGAGCTTGTCGAGCGACATCCAGTCGATGACTTGTTTGATCTCGTCGGCGCTCTGGTAATGCCGGCTCGAATCAAGCAACAGCGCACGCCATGCGAACCGCGGGTGGTCTTCGATGGTGCCGTAAGGCACCTGGGCCACGGCGCCGCGCGTCCATCCGGCGGGAGTGAGCAGCTGCCATGCCGTCACGCTGCCATTGAAGGCGCCACTGACGGTGCGCGCGGTGATGACGATGCCGCCCTTGTCGATCGTGATGGCATAGCCTTCGTCGCCCTCGACGGCCGCGTCGGAACGGATATCAAAGGTGATCTCCGCCTCGCCGGTGCCGCTGGCGGCCATGCGCAGCGGGATCCCGCGCACACGGTCGACGCGTTGCATGAAGTTGTCGATGACGGCTTTCAGCGCCGGCGTCGGTGTGCCGCGCAGGGCGACGGTGGCGCCCGCAGCGATGTCGACCGCGCCGGCGCCCGTGGGCTTTGCCACGACCGGTGCAGGCAACAACGACCACGCCGCCGGTGTCGCGTCCGCCGCGACCGCGACGGACGCGCCTATGCCCGTGGCAGCAGCAATGCCTGCCACGAGCAGCGTGCGGACCAGCATGCGGGGCGGACGCGGCGTCATGCGGCAGCGCCCTCAGGCGTGGCCGCGCTGGCCGTCGTGCGGTGGTACAGGTACCAGCGTGCCGCACCCTGTACGCCGTGGCAGCCGTGCTCGGTCACCCACACCGGCACCTCGGCCAGCATGCCGCGGACGCTGCGACCGTGCAGGAAGCGATCTTCGAAGGCGCTCTGCCTGAGCATGTCGAAGATCGAGGAGAGGAAGCCGCCGGCGAGGAAGACGCCGCCGGTGGGCAGGTAGGTCATGGCCAGGTTGCCGGTGAAGCTGCCCAGCGCCTCGCAGAACAGCGCCACGGCGTCTACCGCCTGGCGGTTGCCTCGTGTCGCGGCGGCTGCCGTCACGGCCTTCGGCGTCGTCAGTGCCGGCGCCACGCCATCCAGCGCGCACAGTGCTTCATAAGCAGTCAGCAAGCCTGGGCCGGAGACGATGTGTTCAACGGGGACGTAGCCGCCGTCCGGCGCCAGCCACGCGAGCACCTCGCGTTCGCGCACGGAGTGGGGCGCGAAGTCCATCTGCCCGGCTTCCGTCGTCAGCACGATGCCGCCTGCGGCGTGCGGCACATACACGGCCGCGCCCAGCCCCGTACCGGGGCCGACGACCAGGGACGGCCCCGGCCCGCGCACGGACGGGCCACACAGGTGCCGGCCACTCGCCGCGAGCGGTCCCTCGATGGCGTAAGCCAGAGCTTCGAAATCATTGAGGACCGCGACGTCGGCCAGGCCAAGCGTGGCGCGCAGCGTGTCGGGCAGGATCGGCCAGGCGAGATTGTCGTTGGCGACTTCGTCGCCCATCACCTGTCCGGCGCACGCGAGCACGCAGTGCGATACCGGGACACGCACCTCGTCGTCGATGAAGGTCCTGAGCAAATCGGCAAGCGACGGGAAGGCCGCGCACTGATAGACGCGGTAAGCCAGCGTTTCGATGTGGCCCGGCCGATCGTCGGCCGCGCGCACAAGCGCAACGTGGCCATTCGTGCCGCCAATATCGCCCGCGAGAAAAAGCATCCCCGTTGTCCCCACCGCTTTAACCCCAAGGGTGAATCACCCCATCCAGGTGCCCCCGCACCGGATTCGTCATCAGGGTGTAACGGACTGACACCGGTGTCAAGTCACGCCGCAACAGCCTGCGGAATGGGGGAGATTCTCATGAGAACCGTCTTAATTGGTATAAAAAAGCAACAGGTTGGATGTTTACATCGCCCGCAAGGACCCGCATGCTCCGCGCTTCGACCACGGAGAACGGAATGCGGGTGAAGGTGTTGGCCATGATGGCCCTGTGCATCGCGACGGCGAGTTGCGCCGACAAGCCGGTGCCGCCATTTGCGAGCGCGCCATTCTCCGTGGCGCGAAGAGGGAATGTGCTGAGCGTTCCCTTTACGGTGCCGCCCACGGCCGACCTGGGCTACAGCTACATGCTCGCGTTTAAGTACAAGCGGCCAGGCGTGGACGATCCACTTATGAACTTTTGGAGTCGACCGCAGAGAGAGCATCTGTTCCTGAGAGTGCGGCTGGTGTTCGTGCATCCGTCAGGTCAAGAAGAAGAGATTCCACGTGCGGGTCACTACTGCGACGACGAGATTGCGCGAGTAATCACGGCGCGACAGGCGAACGTCGTTAACGTCGATATGCATAGCGTGCGAGGCGATATCGCTTACATGGAAGTGGTCCATTTCAATGCCCCAAGGCACGGAAATTACCGCTTTGTTGTTGAAACGATCGGCGATACGCCGATCTTCGAGCCGATCGTCTCGTGGCTCACGGTTGAGCGTGAATACAACCATTTCAAATAAGGTAAAGACATGGATGGCAGTCGATATACCGTTACTCTTTTCGCCGCTGCGCCTGGTACGCGGATCCATGCTAGAGGTCCTGACGGCGTCGACCATGTCGGTCGCTCGGTTCCAGGTCACGTGTACTACGAGACGAGTAACGGCGTTGACCGGCACAGCTGGGGTTTCGCCCCGATTGAACATGGCAGTGTCTACGGAATGGGTGAGCCGCAGAAAGACGATGCGAATCAGTACGTGGACCCGATGTACGAACGAACGATGGAGATATCGAGGGACCAGTACGAAAAGCTCAATGCATTCGGCGAAGACCCGAGCCGCTACGGCTTCGACCTCATGTACAAGGACATCCGCAATAACTGCGTCGACTACACATGGGCCGCGTTGAATCACGCCGGCATCCAGCGTACGCACGGGCATCTTGGTCATCTCGAACAGCATGGCGTCGATGGCAAGCTGAGCTATCTGCCGATCCTCGCTCCGAATGACTTCCGCACCATTCCGGACCCTGTGCCGGGAAGCGACCTCAATAACGAAGTGACGCGCGATCCGCCCGCGCGTGAATGGTCCCAGGCACCCTTCGGTTCGTTTCAACGCGAGGCGGCAGTGAGTCATGACGACCCGTTCGAGCGTCTCTACGCGGCCACCGCGGCGAACGACGACAAAAGCATGAATGAGGTTGCGCAAGACTATCTGCAATCCACCGAAGGGCAGGACTTCCTTGAGTCGGGCCGCGATTTCAACCGTCAGCAGGAGCTGGCGCTGCAGCAGTCGATGGAGCAGGCGCAGCAGCAAGCGCAACAGCAGGCCCCGGTCATGAGCATGTCGATGTAAGGGAGTGAGAAAACCATGGACGAGCACGATGTGAAGTCGCTGGCGGTGAAGCTGGCGGCGGTGACGGATCGGATCGAGCGGAGGCTGGATACGGTGGCGCGGGAGACGCTAAAGGCAAGCCAGACGATGGGCCACCAGGCACAACAAGCGCTGTCAGCCTCGGCCAGGATCTCAGCCGAGCTCCGAGCGGCTGCGAATGAAGCCCTCGATGGCGGAACGGCGAGTGCCATCCAGCGCTTCGGCGAAGTGGTCCGTGCCTCCGAAATCCGCCTGGAGAACGCTGCTGCCCGGTTGGAATCGCGGATGGTGTCGGGCGGGCGGCTGCAGTCGGCGTTCGCGTGGAAGGCCTTCATCGCGTCGGCGATCGGCTCCATCGCCGTCGTCGGCACGGCGGGATACGCAATATGGGAGGCGCAGCGTAGCCTGGCGGAGACGCGTTGGGTTCGCCAGATCAATGCGGCGCAGGCGGCGGGCCGGCTCAGCGTGTGCCCGGGCGGTGGCGAGCATGTGTGCGCGAAGGTGGATAAGCGCTGGGTGCGGCTGGACCCCTGATTCGGCACAAAAAAAACCCCGGCAGCCAGGGGAGCTGCCGGGGCGGGGTGGGATGGCTGGCCCAGGGGAAGACCTGCCATCCGCGAGGTGGCCCCAGGGAGGTGGGGCCCACCGATGAGGACGCCGTTGCGTGCGTCCACAGATATAGACGTCCGATAGCGGCGGAAGTTGCAACGAAACGCAGAAAAAAGTCAGGCCGCGTTCATGGCCATGGAAATCAATGGCTTGAAGCGGCCTGAAAAGCAGGTTCCAACGAAATGTTTACGATTTAGACGGCCAAATCGCCACTCAGTGAGCCTCGTCCCAGTTCGCGCCGACGCCAACCGACACCTGCAGCGGCACGCTGAGGGTGGCGGCGCCGCTCATATGCGCCTCGATGCCGGCCTTCACGGCGTCCACGGCGTCTTCGCGTACTTCGAGGACGAGTTCATCGTGGACCTGCATGAGCAGGCGCACGTCGTCACGCGGGGCGATCCAGGCGGCGACGCTGATCATGGCGCGCTTGATGATGTCGGCGGCCGTGCCCTGCATCGGGGCGTTGATCGCCGCGCGCTCGGCGCCCGCACGCAGGGCCTGGTTGCGCGATGTCAGGTTCTCCAGGTACAGGCGGCGACCAAACAGCGTCTCCACGTAGCCGCGCTGGTGCGCCTGCTCACGCGTCGCGTCCATGAAGGCCCGGACGCCGGCGAAGCGCGAGAAATAGCGCGCCATGTAGTCGGAGGCCTCCCCGCGGTCGACGCCCAGCTGGCGCGCCAGGCCGAAGGCGCTCATGCCGTACATCAGGCCGAAGTTGATGGCCTTCGCTGCGCGGCGCTGGTTGGTCGTCACGTCATCGGGCGCCACGCCGAACACTTCGGCGGCCGTCGCCCGATGCACGTCGCCGCCTTCGGCGAAGGCACGCACCAGGCCCTCGTCACCGGACAGGTGGGCCATGATCCGCAGCTCGATCTGCGAGTAGTCGGCCGCGACGATGCGCCAGCCCGGCGGTGCCACGAAGGCCTGGCGAATGCGCCGGCCTTCTTCGGTGCGCACCGGGATGTTCTGCAGGTTCGGGTCGGATGAACTGATGCGGCCCGTGGCCACGGCACCCTGGTGGTAGCTGGTGTGCACGCGCCCGGTGCGCGGGTTCACGATGCCGGCCAGCTTGTCCGTGTAGGTGGAGCGCAGCTTGGCCAGTCCACGGTAATCGAGGATCAGCCGCGGCAGCTCGTGCGAGTCGGCCAGCGCTTCGAGTGCTTCTTCGTTCGTCGAGGGCTGGCCCGTGGGAGTCTTCACCTTGGCCGGGAGGCCGAGTTCGTCGAACAGCACGGCCTGCAGTTGCTTGGGCGAATCCAGGTTGAACTCGTGGCCCGCCGCCGCATACGCCTTCTGCTGGAGCTCGACCATGCGCTTGCCGAGTTGCTGGCTCTGCATGCGCAGCTCGTTGGCGTCGATGAGCACGCCGGTGCGTTCCATGCTGGCCAGCACCGGAACCACCGGGATCTCGATCTCGAGATACACCGAACGCAGCGACGGCTCGGCTTCCAGGCGCGGCCACAGCGCGTGGTGCAGGCGCAGGGTGATGTCCGCATCTTCGGCCGCGTACTTGCCCGCCGTATCGATATCCACCTGCGAGAAAGAAATCTGTTTCGCGCCCTTGCCGCAGATTTCCTCGTACTTCACCGTGGTGTAGCCGAGGTAGCGCTGCGCCAGCGAATCCATGTCGTGGCGCGTGGCGGTGGCATTGAGGATGTACGACTCCAGCATGGTGTCGTGCGCGAGGCCGCGCACCTCGATGCCGTAGTGCGACAGCACGTTGATGTCGTACTTGCCGTGCTGGCCCACCTTCGGGCGCGTCGCATCTTCGAGGATGGGCTTCAGCGCGCCGAGCACGTGCTCGCGCGACAGCTGCGCGGGCGCGCCCGGGTAATCGTGGCCCACCGGGATGTAGCAGGCCTTGCCGGGCTCGACGGCGAGGGAGACGCCCACCACTTCGGCGCGCATCGCGTCGATGCTGGTGGTTTCGGTATCGAAGGCGATGAGCGGCGCCGTCTCGAGCTTTTCCAGCCACGCCGCCAGGCGGTCTTCCGTGGTCACCAGTTCGTATTCGCCCGGCCCGCTGTAGACGTCGGTGGCGACCACTGGTGCAGGCGCGGGCGCAGGCGCCGCCGTGGCGGAGGCGGCCGCCGCGGCGAACGAATCGCCACCGGCTTCGAGTTCCTTCAGTGCGGCCTTGAAGTCATAGCGCGCATACAGCTCGCGCAGTGCCTCGACATCGCGGGGACGCATGGCCAGGTCGGTCGGCGCCTGGTCGAGCGGCACGTCGACACGGATGGTGACCAGCTCGCGCGACAGCGGCAGGCGCGGAATGGCCGCGCGCAGGTTCTCGCCGATCTTGCCGCCGATCTTCGCCGCGTTGGCGATCAGCGCATCGAGGTCGGGGTACTCGGCCAGCCACTTCGCGGCCGTCTTCGGGCCGCACTTTTCCACGCCTGGCACGTTGTCGATCGAGTCGCCGACCAGGGTGAGGTAATCCACGATCTGCCCGGGGCGCACGCCGAACTTGCCGATGACACCTTCGATATCCAGCGTGGTGTTGGTCATCGTGTTGATCAGGATGATGTCCGTGCCCACCAGCTGCGCGAAATCCTTGTCGCCCGTGGAAATCACCGTATGGATGCCGGCGGCGCTGGCCTGGCGGGCCAGGGTGCCGATGACGTCGTCGGCTTCCACGCCGGGAACGCAGAGGATCGGGAAGCCCAGGGCGCCGACGATCTTCATCATGGGCTCGACCTGTGCGCGCAGGTCGTCCGGCATGGACGGGCGGTTGGCCTTGTACTCGGGGTACAGGTCGTCGCGGAACGTGCGCCCTGGCGCATCGCAGACGAAGGCGACGTAGTCGGAGCCGGCCTTCATCGTGGTGCGCAGCATGTTGACGATACCGAACAGCGCGCCGGTCGGTTCGCCGTGCGCGTTGGTCAGGGGCGGCAGCGCGTGGAACGCGCGATACAGGTACGAAGACCCGTCGATAAGCGTGAGCGTAGGCATCCGTGGATTCTCGCATGGGCTGGCGCGGGGTGTTCGTTCACGTGGCGTGGGGCGCCCGCCTTGCTATCCTCGTCACCCCGCACGGAGATTCCCCCATGAACCGCATGCACGCCCTTGTCGCCGCGTTGGCCCTTGGCCTGGCCCTGCCGGCCGCCGCACAGACCACCCCGGACCCGACGAAGCTGAAGGCCTTGCCGCCGCCGGGCCTGAACGACCCGGGCGTGAAAGAGGGCGAGCCGGACCGCTCGGGGCAGAAGACGGTCGAGCGCCCGGTGCCGTACGACCAGGCCCAGGACACCCGCTCCACCCCGGCCACCTCGGATGCGCAGGGCAGCAAGGTCTCGGCGGCGAACCTGCCGGCGATGCGCGACGACGGCAGCGTGGACGGCCGTGGCAATCCGGCCCCCGAGGTCACCGTGCACACCGAGGGTACGGACACCGTTGAGGAATACCGCACGGCCGGCCGCCTCACCATGATCCGCGTGACGCCGAAGAATGGCGTTCCCTACCAGGTCATGGCCAACAACGACGGCAAGCTGGTCCGCGACTCGGGCACGATCAACGTCAGCCCGGTCTATTACAAGGTGTACGAGTGGGGCGCGGCGCCGAAGCCGGCCGGCTCCGACTGAACCTGCCTGGCGCCGGCTGGGCGGGCTTACCCGTCCAGCTCGGCGTAATGGCGGAAGATGCCGTCCTCGCTGTGTGGCACCCGGCGATCGGACGCGACATAGGCCGCGATATTCGGCCGCTCGCCCACCCGGCGGGCCAGCTCGCGCAGCAGCGGTAGCTTTTGCCGGGCCATCGCCTTCGGGAACGCGTAGCCCAGGCCGGACATCACCTGGAACAGCGACAGGTCGACGTAGCTGAACTCGCGCAACGGGTGGTCGCCGCCGCCGCGCTCCAGGGCCTTTTCGAAGTAATGCAGGAACTTGGGGATGCGCGACTCGCGGAATTCCTTCGCGCGGCGCCGTGCTTCCTCTTTCTGGTCTTCGTAATACAGGCCGGCGCCGACCGGATGGTGCACGTCGTGCGCCTCGGCGACGAGGTCGGTGATCGTGAGCTGCAGCTGGTTCGCGTAGAGCCGTTTGGACTCGCTTTCCGGGACGAGGCCGTGGCGCGGGCCGAGGTATTGCAGGATGTTGGCGACCTGGGCGATGACCAGCCGCCCGCTTTTCAGGAAGGGCGGCGCATAGGGCAGCGCGCCTTCGTGGCCGCCGTCGAGCCAGGCCGTCATCGCCTCGTCGCCGTCCGTGCGGGCCACGTCGACATAGTCGGCGTTCGCCTCTTCCAGGGCGAGCCGGACGAACTCGCCGCGACCCTGGATACCGCTCCAGTAGAACAGCTGGTAACTCATGGACATCTCCTGCCGTTAAGCGACCGAGCATCGCGGTCGTGCGTTCAAGCCAGCGTGAGCGCCATGTCGCGGACCACGTCCCACGCCGTCTGCGCGGGCGGTGACAGCGAACGGGCCCGGCGCCGCAGCAGGGTCACTTCGCGATGCACCTCGGGCGTCAGCCGACAGGCAACGAGGCCCGGGCGGAGCGCGTCGAGCGACAGGGCGGGGGTGACCGTAACGCCGAGACCGGCCTCGACCATGCGGAAGGCCGTGTGCGGGTGGCCGACCTCGATCGCGACCTGGGCGGCGACGCCGTGAGTGGACAGCGCGGCATCGATCAGGCGACGGCTGCCGGAGGCGTGGTCCAGCAGCACCAGCGGCTCCGTGCCTAGCCCGGCCCACGCGACCGCCTTGCGCCGCGCGAACGGGTGGTCCTCGCGACAGACCACGCGGAAGGGGTCGCGCAGGATCGTTTCGGCGTCGAATTCCTCGCGGGTGGCCGGTTCCACGGTCAGGCCAAAATCCACTTCGCCACCGCGCACGGCATCCAGCACCTGGGCCTGGCTCTGGTCGCGCAGGATGATCTCGAGCGCCGGGTGGTCGGCCGCGCAGCGTGCGATGGCCAGCGGGACCAGCCCGGCGGACAGCGTCGGCACGGCGGCGATGCGCACGCGTCCGCGTAGCGGATCGGCCTGGGTACGCGCGTGGGCGAGCACGCCATCCAGTTCGTCGAGGACCCGGCCCAGGGCCTGCTCGAGGTAACGGCCGGCCTCGGTCGGGACGACTTCGCGCGTACTGCGGTCGAACAGGCGCACGTCGAGTTCGCCTTCCAGGTCGGCGATCAGCCGGCTTACCGCGGGCTGGGTCAGGTGCAGGGCCTCGGCGGCGCGGCGGAAATGCCGGTGGCCCGCCACGGCGAGGAAGGCACGGAGCTGGCGCATCGACACATTCATGCATTTATCGTATCACTGGATAAGATAAAACGAATTGCCTTATCAAAGCCCGCGCGGTGCAATAGGCGTCATCCTTATTCCCGGCCGACCGCCATGCGCCGCTTCCTCCCCGACGGCTTCACCCTTTCGCTGATCGCCACCGTCCTGCTGGCCAGCTTCCTGCCATGCCGCGGCATCGCCGCCCAGGGCTTCGAGGTGCTGACCGACATCGCCATCGCGCTGCTGTTCTTCCTGCACGGCGCGAAGCTCTCGCGTGAGGCGGTGGTCGCGGGCATGACCAACTGGCGCCTGCACCTGACCGTGCTCGCCAGCACGTTCGTGCTGTTCCCGCTGCTCGGCCTGTTGCTGAAGCCGGTGCTGTCGCCGCTGGTGTCGCCCGATCTCTACCTCGGCATCCTGTTCCTGTGCACCCTGCCGTCCACGGTGCAGTCGTCGATCGCATTCACCTCGATCGCGCGCGGCAACGTGCCCGCCGCGATCGTCTCTGCGTCGGCATCGAGCCTGCTCGGCATCTTCATCACGCCGCTGCTGGTCGGCCTGATGATCGCGGGGTCGGGGCAGGGCGCGATGTCGTGGCATGCGATCGGCGCGATCGTCGTGCAGCTTTTCATCCCGTTCGTGGCCGGGCAGGTGGCGCAACGCTGGATCGGTGGCTGGGTGCGCAAACACGCGACGATGCTCACCTTCGTCGACCGCGGCTCGATCCTGCTGGTGGTGTACACCGCCTTCAGCGCCGCTGTGTTGCAAGGCCTGTGGCACCAGCTACCGTTGCCGGTGCTGGGTGGCCTGGTGGTGGTGAACATCGTGCTGCTGGCGCTGGCGTTGCTGGCGACGCGCTACGGCGCCCGCGCGCTGGGCTTCGAGACCGAAGACGAAATCACCATCGTGTTCTGCGGCTCGAAGAAGAGCCTCGCCTCCGGCGTGCCGATGGCCAAGGTGCTGTTCGCCGGCCATCCGCTGGGCCTGATCGTGCTGCCGATCATGCTCTTCCACCAGATCCAGCTGATGACCTGCGCGGTGCTGGCACGGCGATACGCGGTGCGGCGCGAGACGCCGCACCGCATGCCGATCAATGCCGGAAATGGCGGACGCCCGTAAACACCATCGCCATGCCGTGTTCGTCGGCGGCGGCGATCACTTCGCTGTCGCGCATCGAACCACCCGGCTGGATCACGGCGGCGATGCCGGCGGCGGCGGCAGCGTCGATGCCGTCGCGGAACGGGAAGAACGCGTCGGAGGCCATCACGCTGCCCGGTACGACCAGGCCGGCTTCCTCGGCCTTCAGGCCAGCGATCTTCGCGCTGACCACGCGACTCATCTGGCCGGCACCGACGCCGATGGTGCGCTGGTCCTTCGCGTAGACGATCGCGTTCGACTTCACCATCTTGGCGACGCGCCAGGCGAACAGCAGGTCGTCGAGCTGGGTCGCCGTCGGCTGCACCTTGCTGACCACCTTCAGTTCGTCGCGCGTGACCTGGCGATGGTCGGCGGTCTGCACGAGCAGGCCCGAGCCGACGCGCTTGATGTCGTGGGTGTTGCGACCGTCGCCCAGCGGGATCTCCAGCACGCGCACGTTGGCCTTCTTCGTGGCTTCGTCGACGGCGCCGGCTTCGACGACGGGGGCGATCAGCACTTCGACGAACTGGCGCTTGAGGATCACCTTCGCCGTTTCCGCATCCAGCGGGCGGTTGAACGCGATGATGCCGCCGAAGGCCGAGGTCGGGTCGGTGGCATAGGCGAGTTCGTACGCCGCGAGCGGATCGGCCGCCACCGCCACGCCGCACGGGTTGGCATGCTTGACGATGACGCAGGCCGGCGCGTCGAACTGGCGCACGCATTCCCACGCGGCATCGGCGTCGGCGATGTTGTTGAACGACAGTTCCTTGCCCTGCAGCTGGCGGAACGTGGCCAGCGTGCCTTCGGCCGGATAGAGGTCGCGGTAGAACGCGCCGGCCTGGTGCGGGTTTTCGCCGTAGCGCAGGTCCATCACCTTCACGAAGCGGCCGTTCGACTGCGCCGGGAATTCGGCGTGTCCGGCGACGGCGGTGTGGGTCTCGTCCAGCGTGACAGCGGAGAGGTAATCGCTGATCGCGGCGTCGTAGTTCGACACGCGGTTGAACGCGGCGACCGACAGCTGGAAACGGGTGGCGCGGGACAGGCCACCGTTGCCTTCGATCTCGCCGAGCGCGCCGTCGTACTGCGACGGGTCGGTCAGCACGCCGACGTCGTTCCAGTTCTTCGCCGCGGCGCGGAGCATGGCCGGGCCACCGATGTCGATGTTCTCGATGGCGTCTTCCAGCGAGCACGACGGATTCGCGACGGTACGCTCGAAGGGATACAGGTTCAGCACGAGCAGGTCGATCGGAACGATGCCGTGTTCGGCCATCACCGCGTCGTCGGTACCGCGTCGGCCGAGCAGGCCGCCATGCACCTTCGGGTGCAGCGTCTTCACGCGACCGTCCATGATTTCCGGGAACCCGGTCAGGTCGCCCACGTCGCGAACGGGGATGCCGGCGTCGCGCAGCGCTTTGGCCGAGCCACCCGTGGAAAGGATCTCGACGTTGGCCGCGACGAGGCGGCGGGCGAGGTCGGTCAGGCCCTGCTTGTCAGAGACGCTGACGAGCGCACGGCGGACGGGGACGAGGTCGGGGGAGGGCATGGGCACTTTCCGGCAGGGGAAAGCGCGCCATTATAGCCGCCCAAACGCCGGGCGGCCGGATTGCTCAAGAAATACCGTGGGCAGCCAGCTTTTTGCGCAGGGTGGCACGGTTGATGCCGAGGGCCGCGGCGGCGCGGCTCTGGTTGCCGTCGTGGAACGCGAGCACTTCACGCAACAGGGGGCCTTCGACCTCGCGGATCACCAGGGCATGCAGGCCTTCACCGCCTTCGGTGTCACCAATGTCCGCGAGATAGCGGCGCACGGTACGGCTGACGCATTCGCTGAGAGCACTCTGCATGGAGGTTTCGTTGGCGGCCTCGGCGGCAGTAAGTCTCACAGCGTTCAAGGCATGTCCCTCTCGCACACCGGAACGCCTGTCCCGGTGGGTTCTTGTTCGAAATGCTCGCAGGTGCGACACGGACGCCGCGCAAGGCTGGCCGGGAGTCGCGAAGGGAACCGAGTGTACTCGCCCACGGGGTGGAAGTGCAGGCTTGCAAAAAGAAATTTTTTCGAATGGTCACTCGAAGCTGAATGCGAAAGCGACCGCCCGCTGGCCCGGGTCTTGCACCTCGAACACCATCGCCGTGGTCGCGCCGCCGGCCAGGCCGTGGGCGCGCAGGCTGGCGTCGCCGACGTAGTCTTCCGGCTGGAATCGACGCATCGCCAGGCGCTGGCCGTCGGCATCGGAGAGCACGATGGTGACGACCGGATACGGCTGCGCGAAGGACGCATCGTTGTGCACGCTGGCGGTGATCAGCAGGCCGTCCTGAACGGACGGGTGCTGCTCGACATCGCGTGCGAGCAGGCGCAGTTGTGCAGGCGCGGCGACCAGCGGCAGCTGGCAGCCGATCACGTTGCACGTGGTCGAAAGGATCGGTCCGAAGGTCGGGTCGCCCACCAGCGTGTCGCGCTTCGCCCAGGCCAGCTGTGCGCCGAGGCCAAGGAGCAGCACGAGGCAGACCGTGATCCAGCCGGCCGTGCGCCACGAGCGCTGTTTCTTCGTGCGCGCGAATTTCGGCGTGAAGGTCAGCTGGGAGAAATCGTCGGGCGCCGGCATCGCTGCGTCGGCTTCGTCGACAGGCTCGACGGCCGGGTCCGGCCCAGCCGCCGGCGAGCGTGGGCGGAACACCGCGACGTCGGCGACGGGCGGGTCGCGGTCCAGCGCATGCTCGGGCAGGCGCGTGAACGGCTCGGGCGGCAGGTGGGCGGCAAGCGTGCCAAGCGCGTTGAAGACCGCGTCGCAATGGCTGCAGCGCAGGCAGCCGCACGCCGGGACCAACAGCTCCGCTTCGAGCTTGTAGACGGTGAGGCAGTCTGGGCACTGGGTGTACATCGTTCGATCATAACGTGCGCGCCCGCTAGAATCGTCGCTCCCACGCTTCCCCCATGGACCGCCCATGCCCTGGCTCGAACTATCCCTGACGATCCGCGCCGCCGAACAGCCACGCGTCGAAGCCGCGCTCGAAGACCTGGGCGCGCTGTCCATCACCCTGCAGGACGCCGACGCGGAGACGCCCGACGAAGAGGCCATCTTCGAGCCCGGCGTGGGCGAGCTCCCGCTGTGGAACCAGATCGTCCTGAACGCGCTGTTTGACATCGAGGCCGACCGTCGTGGCCTGACCGCCGCCATCGCCGACGACCTGCCCTTCATCGAGCCGGCGCAGATCGCCTGGCGCGAAGTGGAAGACCAGGACTGGGAGCGTGCGTGGATGGACCAGTTCAAGCCGATGCCGTTCGGCCGCCGGCTGTGGGTCTACCCGTGGAACATCGACCCGCCGGAAGACGGTGGCATCGTCGTCGTGCGCCTCGATCCGGGCCTGGCCTTCGGTACCGGCACCCACCCGACCACGGCGATGTGCCTGGAGTGGCTCGACGGCCAGCAGATGGCCGGCCAGATGGTGCTCGACTACGGCTGCGGCTCCGGCATCCTCGCCATCGCTGCGCTGAAGTGCGGCGCGGCGCGTGCCGTCGGCATCGACAACGACCCGCAGGCGCTGATCGCCTCGCATGACAACGCCGAACGCAATGGCGTCAACGATGCGCTGGAGGTTTACCTGCCGGGCGAAGCGCCGGTGGAGCTGGCCGACGTGCTCGTCGCGAACATCCTCGCCGGGCCGCTCGGCGAACTTGCGCCGACCTTCGCCGCGGCGGTGAAACCGGGCGCGCAGTTCGCGCTGTCGGGCATCCTGTTCGGGCAGCACGAGGAGTTGCTGGTGCGTTATGCCGAGTGGTTCGAAGAGCTTGAGGTGCGCCAGCTCGAGGACTGGGTGCGGATCAGCGGCCGCAGGAAGCGCGCGTGACAAAAAAATCCCGCCATCTGGCGGGATTTTTTCTTACTCGGCGTGCGGTGCTTCTTTTTCTTTCTGCTCCGCCATCCGCTTTTCCAGGTAGTGGATGTTCTGCCCACCCTGCTGGAAGCCGACGTCGGCCATGATCCGCTGCTGTAGCGGGATGTTGCACTTCACGCCTTCGATCACCGTCTCGTTCAGCGCCATGCGCATGCGTGCGATGGCGGTGGCACGGTCCGGGCCGTGCACGATGATCTTGCCGATCATCGAGTCGTAGTTCGGCGGGATGCGGTAGCCGTCGTACAGGTGCGTGTCGACGCGCACGCCCGGGCCACCCGGGGCCTCGAAGCGCTTCACCGTGCCGGGGCTCGGCATGAAGGTGTCCGGATCCTCGGCGTTGACGCGGCACTCGATGGCATGGCCATTGAGCACGATGTCTTCCTGGCGGATGGACAGCTTCTCGCCGCCGGCGATCAGCAACTGCTCGCGGACCAGGTCGATGCCGGTCACCAGTTCCGTCACCGGATGTTCCACCTGGATACGGGTGTTCATCTCGATGAAGTAGAAGCGGCCGTTCTCGAACAGGAACTCGAACGTACCCGCGCCGCGGTAGCCGATGCGCAGGCAGGCATCGACGCAGACCTTGCCGATCTCCGCGCGCATTTCCGGGGTGATGCCCGGCGCCGGCGCTTCCTCAACCACCTTCTGGTGGCGACGCTGCATCGAGCAGTCGCGCTCGCCCAGGTGGATGGCGTTGCCCTGGCCGTCGGCGAGCACCTGGATTTCCACGTGGCGCGGATTCTCCAGGAACTTCTCCATGTAGACCTGATCGTTGCTGAAAGCGGCCTTCGCTTCCTGCTTGGTCATCACGATGGAGTTGGCGAGGTGGGCTTCGGTGCGCACGACGCGCATGCCGCGGCCACCGCCGCCACCGGCGGCCTTGATGATCACCGGGTAGCCGATCTCGCGTGCGATGCGGATGTTTTCATCCACGTCGTCGCCGAGCGGGCCGCCCGAGCCGGGCACGCACGGCACGCCCGCCGCCTTCATGGCGCGGATGGCTTCGACCTTGTCGCCCATCAGGCGGATCACGTCGGCGGTGGGGCCGATGAATACGAAGCCCGACTGCTCCACCTGTTCGGCGAAGTTCGCGTTCTCCGAGAGGAAGCCGTACCCCGGATGGATCGCGCCGGCGTCGGTGATCTCGGCGGCGGCGATGATGCGCGGGATGTTGAGGTAGCTGTCGACCGAGGGACCCGGACCGATGCACACCGATTCGTCGGCCAGGCCGACGTGCTTGAGGTTGCGATCGACGGTGGAGTGCACCGCGACCGTCTTGATGCCGAGCGCGTGGCACGCGCGCAGCACCCGCAGCGCGATTTCACCGCGATTGGCAATGACGACCTTCTCGAGCATGGCGAGGGCCTCAGGCGACGACGAACATCGGTTCGTCGAATTCCACCGGCTGGCCGTTTTCGACCAGGATGGCGACGACCGTGCCCGCGATATCGGATTCGATCTGGTTGAACATCTTCATCGCTTCGATGATGCCCAGTGTCTCGCCGGCCTTGACCTGCTGGCCAACGGTGGCGAAGGCCGGAGCCCCCGGTGTGGAAGCGGCGTAGAAGGTGCCGACCATCGGCGCCTTCACCACGTGGCCAGCCGGCAGGCCGGATTCGACGACGGCGGGCGCGGCCGGTGCAGCGGCGGCCACCGGGGCCGGGGCGGCGACGGGAGCCGGGGCGGCGTACATCGGCTGGGCGACGGCGACGCCACCCTTCGGCACGCGGGACAGGCGAACCACTTCTTCGCCTTCCTTGATTTCCAGCTCGGCGAGGTTCGATTCCTCGAGCAGGTCGATGAGCTTCTTGATCTTGCGCAGGTCCATGGGACAAACCTTCTGGTGGTGGGACGGGCGCGCGACGCGCCGCGAAAAGGGAATCAGGCCGCCGGGACGGCGACGCGAAGCAGGACGGCTTCCAGCGCCAGCCGGTAGCTGTCGCCACCGAAGCCGCAGATCACGCCCGAGGCGATGTCCGACAGATACGAGTGGTGGCGGAACGGCTCGCGGGCGTGCGGGTTGGACAGGTGCACTTCGACGAACGGGATGGCCACGCCGGCCAGCGCATCGCGCAGGGCGACCGAGGTGTGGGTGAACGCCGCCGGGTTGAACAGGATCCACGCGACGCCTTCGTCGCGCGCCTGGTGGATCCGGGCGATCAGCTCGTGCTCGGCGTTGGACTGGAACCAGCTGAGGTCATGCCCGGCCGCCTGGGCCCGGGCCTGCAGCGTGGCGTTGATGTCGGCGAGGGTCTCGCGTCCATAAACCGCCGGCTCGCGAACGCCGAGGAGATTGAGGTTGGGTCCGTGCAGGACGAGGATCCTGGCCACTGTTCACCTGTGCCTGAGGTCCGGAAAGCCGGAACGCCGCGCAGTGTGCGCCTGTCGTGGGCCCATGTCCAGTTCGGTGGAGATCGGCGCAGTTCGCCGTAGTTCACGACTTTCCAGACGCCGCCGTATGGTCCCACCCCCGGCGCGGCGGCGGGGTCCCGGGTCAGGCGAACAGTTTTTGCCAGCCGTCGAGGCCGAGCTTGTCCAGCGTTTCCATGTTGGCCTCGAAGATCTTCGAGGCGTCGGGGAAGGCGGCCACCGCCCGGTCGATGCTGGCCTCGCGCAGCAGGTGCAGCGTCGGGAACGGCGAGCGGTTCGTGTAATTGGTGATGTCGCCCGGCGCCGTGCCGTCGAACTGGAAATCGGGGTGGAAGCTGGCTACCTGGATCTCGCCCTCGAGGTCGAGGTCGCCCACGGCGGCGTCGGCCACCTCGAGGAACTCGTTGAAATCCTCGAAATCCTCCAGCACGCCCGGATGGATCAACAGGGTCGTGTCCACGCTGTCCGGGCTGGTATCGCGGAGGAACGCCAACTCGCGGTTGAGGTCTTCGAGCAGTTGCAGCGGCTGGGTGGCGTCGCTGACCACGTAGCGGACCTGGTCTTTCTTGTGCACCGCCTTGGCGAACGGGCAGAGGTTCAGGCCGATCACGGCGCGTTCCAGCCACAGCCGGGTCGCGTCGATCGCCTCGTCGTGCGAGGGCATGCTTTCCATAAAGATCCTAAAGACTCAGGGCGCGAGCCATTCGGCGAGCTCCTGCTCGCTGAACGTGCCCATCTTGCGCCGCAGGATACGCCCATCGCCGCCGATCAGGACGCTATATGGCAGCGCGCGCAGGGTATTGCCGAACGCCAGCGAGCCGCCCGGGCCGTCGCTGGCGGCCAGCGCCACCGGGTAGGCTAGCGGCCCGGCGGCGAGCCGGGCACGCACGGCCGGTGCCGTGTCCTCGGCCACGCCGATGATCGTCACGCCCGGATGCGCCCGGGCGTAGGCGCTCAGCATCGGCATCTCGCGCTGGCAGGGCCCGCACCAGGTGGCCCAGAAGTTGACCAGCACGCGCTTGCCGCGCCAGTCCTTAAGGGGCCGCGGCTTGCCGTCGATGCTCAGCCAGGTCGCCGCGGGCGCCAGGTCGCCCACCGAAGCGATAGCCACGCCGTCCACCTCGGTCGGGTGCTGGCGCCGGTGCTCCACCCACAGGCCCAGCGACGCGGCCGCTACGGCCAGCACCACGATCCAGAAGGTGGGGCCCCGGTTCACGTGCCCGCGGCCGTCTCGAGGGCCTGGCGGACGTTGTCCTGGGTCAGCACGGTCGACAGCTTGTGGCCGTCGCCGCCGCCCTTCGGATACACCACGTAGAGCGGCACGCCCACCGAGTGGTACTGCTCAAGGTAGGCGGCGATGGTGGTGTTGACGTCGGTCCAGTCGCCCTTCATGTACACGGTGCCGGTGCGCTTGAGCAGGTCGCGGAACGCGTCGGTGTCGAGCACGGCGCGTTCGTTCGCCTTGCAGGTGATGCACCAGTCGGCGGTCATGTCGACCAGCACGGGGGTGCCGGCCGCGCGCAGTTCGGCGAGCTTCTGCGGGGAGTAAGGCACGGACCCGTCGGTAGCGACCGCATTGGCCGACACCGCCGGCAGGCCGTGCACGGTCCACAACGCGGCGACCGCGCCCACCGCGAGCACGGCGGTGAAGACCCACGAAAGGCGCGCGCCGCGGCTGCGTCCATACCACCACAGGGCCATGGCCAGCAGCACGCCGCCGCCGAGGACCAGTGCCGCGGCGTCCGCACCGCGCTGCTTGGCCAGCACCCACAGCAGCCACACCGCAGTGAGGTACATCGGGAAGGCCAGCGCCTGCTTCAGCGTTTCCATCCAGCGACCCGGCCGCGGCAGCATGCGCGCCACGGCAGGCACGAAGCCCATCAACAGGAACGGCAGGGCCAGGCCGAGGCCAAGCGCGACGAAGATAAGGAAGGCGACCCAGACCGGCGCGGCGAACGCGAAGGCGATCGCCGAACCCATGAACGGCGCGGTGCAGGGGCTGGCCACGACCACGGCGAGCACGCCGGTGAAGAAGTCGCCCATGGGGCCCGAGCGCGAGGCAAGGTCGCTGCCCACGTTGCCGAGCGAGCCGCCGATCTCGAACACCCCGGACATCGACAGGCCGATGCCGAGCATGACGTAGACCAGCGCGCCGACGATCACCGGCTGCTGGAACTGGGCGCCCCACTGCAGGCCGTGGCCAGCCGCACGGATCCCAACGACCACCAGGCCCAGGGCGATGAAGGCCAGCATGACGCCCGCCGTGTACCAAAGCGCATGGCGGCGGGCCGCGGCCGGGCTTTCGCCGCTTTCCAGCACGGTGATCGCCTTCAGCGACAGCACCGGCAGCACGCAGGGCATCAGGTTAAGGATCAGGCCGCCGAGCAGGGCCAGGCCGATGGCCGCGATGAAGCCGACTTTCGCTTCGCCGCCCGGCATCAGGTCGGCCGGGGGCGGGGTCGGGGCGACTTCGGCCGCTGCCGTGCCGCCATTGGCTGCCGCCGGCGCGCCAGCGCCAGCCGCGGCGTTCGACGCGCTGCCGACCGTGACGGCGCCCGAGGCGAGGTCGGCGCTCAGGTGGCGGGTCATCACCGGATAGCAGATGCCGTTCTCGAGGCAGCCCTGGTAGGCGACATCCAGCTCCACCTTCTTCGAGGCGTCCGCCCCGGCCAGCGGCACGGGGACTTCCACCTGGTCGAAATAGACGATGGTGTCGCCGAAGTGCTCGTCGTGGTGGGCGATGCCGCTCGGCCAGTCGGGCTCGCCCGCGCTGACCCCGCTGGGCGAGGTCACCTTGATCTCGGTCTTGTCGCGGTAGAGGTAGTAATCCTTCGGCATCGTCCAGCGCAGGAGCAGGCTCTTGCCATCCTTTGCCAGCGCTTCGAAGCGGAAGGCCTGGTCGGCGGGCAGGGCCTGGGCATCGGTGCCGGGCGTGGCCGCCGGGGCGCCGAGCAGGGCGGCGCCACTGGCCTTCGCTGCCGGTGCGCCCGCGTCCGCGCCCGGGGCCGGGCCGCTCGGGATCGTCGACGCCGCGCCAACGGTGAGCTTCAGGTGCTCGGTGTTCGGTGGATAGCAGATCTTCGGCTCGACCTCGTGGCAGCCCTGGTACTGGACGTCCAGCGCGAGGGTCTTGTTGCCCGCGTCGGCCAGCGTGTACGGCAGGGTCGCCTCGATGTCGCCGTGGTAGATCTCCACGTCGCCAAGGTATTCATCGTGCTTCTTGATGCCGTCGGGCAGCTTGGGCTCGCCCAGCTTCACCGCGTTGGCGTCGGCCGCCTTGATCTTGATCCGGCCGCGATAGAGGTAATAGTCCGGCGCGATGCGCCAGTGCAGCTTCACCATGCCGGGCTGGCTGGCGTCGGTGGTGAGGTGGAAGGCCTCGGTCACCGGCAACAGGTTGTCTTCGTCCTGGGCCAGGGCGGGCAGGGCGAACAGGCTGAGCGTGGCCAGGACGGCCAGGTTCCGCAGCATGCGGGAGAACGACGGCATGGTGACTCCATGGATCGGTGCGGCGACGAACCGCAAAGGGCGTCGATGATTATGACCGGGTGAGTGCCGAATGGCTTGCATCGGCGTTGCCGACGCTTCGCCGGGGTGCCCGCCGACACGGCAATTACCTCGCCGCCCCTTGAACCCCCGGGTAACGCCGCCATGTCTCGGCCATCCAAAGCCCTTTCGATCCGAGGGGCGCTTTGGCTAGAATTCTGGCACTCACCCTGGCCAAGTGCTAACGGCGTGAACCATTTTCTTTACCTATCAACCACATGCCTGGAGTTGCCATGAGCAAGCTGAAGCCGTTGCACGATCGCGTCATCGTCAAGCGCCTCGAAGAAGAGCGCGTCTCCGCCGGTGGCATCGTCATTCCGGACAGCGCCACCGAGAAGCCCACCCGCGGCAAGGTCATCGCCGCCGGCACCGGCCTGACCCTGGCCAACGGCACCGTCCGCGCCATGGGCGTGAAGGAAGGCGACGTCGTCCTGTTCGGCAAGTACGCCGGCCAGGAAATCAAGATCGACGGCGAAGAGCTGGTCTTCATGAAGGAAGACGACATCGTGGCGATCCTGGAAGGCTAAGAGCGCAACGGGTTGAGGGTATCGAGTAGCGAGTAACAGCGCGCCGATCCCGCCCCAGCCCCGCTCCTGCTTTCACCCGCTACTCCCAACTCGAAACCCTCAACGCTTTTTTCTTAAGGAATTTCCATGGCTGCCAAAGAAGTCCGCTTCGGCGAAGACGTACGTGCCCGCATGCTGAAGGGTGTCAACACCCTCGCCAATGCCGTCAAGGTCACCCTGGGCCCGAAGGGCCGCAATGTCGTGCTCGAGAAGAGCTTCGGCGCCCCCACCGTCACCAAGGACGGCGTGTCGGTCGCGAAGGAAATCGAACTCGCCGACAAGTACGAGAACATCGGCGCCCAGATCGTGAAGGAAGCCGCCTCGAAGACCTCCGACGTGGCCGGTGACGGCACCACGACGGCGACCGTCCTCGCCCAGGCATTCATCCAGGAAGGCCTCAAGGCCGTTGCCGCCGGCATCAACCCGATGGACCTCAAGCGCGGTATCGACCAGGCCGTCGTGGCCGCCGTCGCCGAGCTGAAGAGCCTCTCCAACCCGACGGCTGACGACAAGGCGATTGCCCAGGTCGGCACCATCTCGGCCAACTCGGACGCGGACATCGGCGACATCATCGCCACCGCCATGAGCAAGGTCGGCAAGGAAGGCGTGATCACGGTCGAAGAAGGTTCGGGCCTCGAGAACGAGCTCGACGTCGTCGAAGGCATGCAGTTCGACCGCGGCTACCTGTCGCCGTACTTCATCAACAACCAGCAGTCGCAGCAGGTTGAACTGGACGACCCGTTCATCCTGATCCACGACAAGAAGATCTCGAACGTGCGCGAGCTCCTGCCGGTGCTCGAGGCGGTCGCGAAGGCTGCCAAGCCGCTGCTGATCGTTGCCGAGGAAGTCGAGGGCGAAGCCCTGGCGACCCTCGTCGTCAACACCATCCGTGGCATCGTCAAGGTCGCCGCCGTCAAGGCGCCGGGCTTCGGCGATCGTCGCAAGGCCATCCTGGAAGACATCGCCATCCTCACCAATGGCGTCGTGATCTCCGAGGAAGTGGGCCTGCAGCTCGACAAGGCGACCATCAATGACCTCGGCCGCGCCAAGCGCGTCGTGATCACCAAGGAAAACACCACGATCATCGACGGCGCCGGCGAAGCCGAGCGCATCCAGTCGCGCATCGGCCAGATCAAGGCGCAGATCGAAGAGACCTCTTCGGACTACGACCGCGAGAAGCTGCAGGAGCGCGTTGCCAAGCTTGCCGGCGGCGTTGCCGTCATCAAGGTCGGCGCTGCGACCGAAGTCGAGATGAAGGAAAAGAAGGCCCGCGTCGAAGACGCCCTGCACGCTACCCGTGCAGCCGTCGAAGAAGGCGTGGTCCCGGGCGGCGGCGTCGCCCTGATCCGTGCACTGAAGGCCCTCGACGGCCTGAAGGGCAAGAACCCGGACCAGGACCTCGGCATCGCGATCACCCGTCGCACGCTGGAAGCCCCGCTGCGCGCCATCGTCACCAACGCCGGTGAAGAAGCGTCGGTCATCGTGAACAAGGTGAAGGAAGGCAGCGGTAACTTCGGTTACAACGCCGCCAATGGCGAATTCGGCGACATGATCGCCTTCGGCATCCTGGACCCGACCAAGGTGACCCGTTCGGCCCTGCAGTTCGCTGCCTCGGTCGCCGGCTCGATCATCACCACCGAAGCAGCCGTTACCGAGCTGCCGAAGAAGGATGACGGCGCTGGCCACGGTGCCCCGGGTGGCATGGGCGGCATGGGCGGCATGGACTTCTAAGTCCCTGCCTTCCAGGCGCTTCGCTATACGGAAAAGCCCCGCACAAGCGGGGCTTTTTTTTGTGCCTTCGGCGTGCCTTTAATAGGAAAGGGTGGCCGAGCTCGCGGTCGTGTTTTGCCCGTAGTTGCATTGCGGGTTGATCGACGAGGTGTCGCTACCCTGCCACGGCGGGCTCGCCACGCGGTTGTTGTTGCGGTCGTAGACCTCGATGTCGTGGAAAGTGGTGGGGCCGCCCGGGTACTCGCCGCAGGTGCTGACGTTGTAGACCTCGAGCACGCCACCGAAGACCCAGGTCAGGTCGGCGTACGGATTGGTGGTGAGTGAGCTGGTCTGTCCGGTGGTGGTGTTGCGCGAGTCGATCTTCCACGTATCGCAAGCCACGCCTGCAGCGCAGGTGGAGTAGGTATCGCCGACGACGTTGTCGCCCGCGTTCGCCGGCACCGGATCGCTGTGGAACGTCGTGCCGTCGACGCAGCAGTTCCAGCTGGCCAGCGTCCACGCCTTGTCGCCGTAGCCGTTCCAGCCAAGCACGGGTTGCAGGATCGATTGCACGTCCGGCAGTTGCTCGAGGCCGGGGAAGAAATAAATCGTCTGGTCATCCTGCGTCGTCGGCGCGCTCGGCACCGTCCACGTCGCGACGATGCGGCCGATCGGCGTGCCGCTGGTGTAGTTGGCGGCTTCGACCCAGCCGGTCTGTTCCGGCGGTGGCGTGCTGGCCGCGCGTGCGGTCAGCTTGCCGTTGGGCTCGATGCGGTCACCATTCAACGTGAAGTTCGGCTTGGTGCACGCCGGCGCCTTCTCCGTCGTGCCGCTTGCTCGGCGGATCAATCCGCCCTTCTGCAACTGGTCGCCCGCGTGCACCGTCGCGACGCAGTCGGGAGAGAAATAACCGTTGGGTGTCACGACGTAATCGTCGGGTATGCCCGAGGGTTTGAGGCCGTTTGGGAGGGTGGCGACCCGCGTGAGCTGGCGCTCCGTCGGCGTGGCCTGCCGTGCCTGTGGCGAGTCCGTGGCGAAGGCCGCGGAAGCGAGGAGGAAAAGCGTCGCAATGATGCCCGTTCGTGCAAACCTCTTCATGCGTACGACTCCTGCGTAAGGAAGGATGTCGTCCGTGAAGCACCGGCCTGCTGGCCGTTGCTACCCCTGCACCTTCGCCATTCGCATGACGAAGGTGCAGGCTAGCGGTGTGTCGCGACGGGTTTTGTGACGCGCATTCCGTTACTGGCCGGCGCCCGCGGCGGCATCTTCCTCGGTAGCGCCGTTCTGGCGCGCGACGAGGCCCGGATCCGGCACGGCGAACTGCGCCACCAACGGATCCAGCTTGCGCTTCATCCGCAGCAGGGCGACGTTGCCCATCGATGCATCGGTGTACTTCTCCGCATTGTCTTCGGCGGCTTCCGGTGCATCCGGCGCGTGGGTGAGCGCGGCGAGGCGCGGACCGATGACCTGGGTCAGCGCGAAGTACGGATCGTCATGGATGCCTGCCGTTTCGAGCACGCGGCCCGGCAGCATCCAGGCGGCGAGGTCTTCCTTCTTTGGCGCGGGGCCATCGCCGTGCGCATCGATCAGGATGTAAGGCACGGTCTGCGACAGCATGTTCGCGCCGTTGGCGAAGCCGGCCTTGTCATAGGTTTCGATCAGCGCCGGCAGGTGGTCGCCGTAGAACAGCAGCAGGGTCGGGCGTTCGCGCTGGCGCAGCAGCCCGGCCAGGCGGCCAAGCTCCGCGTCGGCGTGGCGCATGTGGTAGATGTAGTTGCGCAGCTGCAGCTTCGCATCGTCGCTGATGCCACCGGGCACGGGGATCGCGTCGCGTTCCTTCGTGTCGATGTTCACCGTCTTGTCGTACGGGCCGTGCGCTTCCATGCTGATGGCGAACACGAGGCGCGGCGGGCCGGCATCCTTGAGCTGGCCCATGATCTCGTCGGTCATCGCGCTGTCGGCCATGTATTCGCCGTCGCGACGGAAGTCCTTGGGGAAATCCGGTTGCGAGACGAAGCGGTCGAAGCCGATCGACTTGAACGCGGCGGTGCGGTTCCAGAAGCCTGCATCGTTGCCGTGCACGGCGATGGTTTCGTAGCCATGCGAGCGCAGCGTGCGGACCATGCCCGGCATCACGCCGGCCTGCATTTGCAGGTACGGGAACTGCATGTTCGGGAAATAGCGCAGCGACAGGCCGGTCAGCACTTCGAATTCGGTGCGGATGGTGCCGCCGCCGAAGGTCGGCACGTGCAACTGGCCGCTGCTGGCATGTTCGGCCAGGCGATGCAGGTTCGGCGCGAGGTCTTCGTGCTCCATCCCGCGGATCACGCTGGGGTCGAAGAACGACTCACTCTGGATGATGACGATATCGGGCGTCTGGCGACCGTTGGCGGCCGCTTCCGCCATGTGTTGGCGCAGGCCCGCGTCGGTCGCGGCGATGAACTGTTGCGCCGCCGCCGGGTCGGCCTTCTGCTTCTTGCCCGCGTCTTGCAGGCGAAACTGCATCAAGGTGGTGACCACGCCGTTGTAGCCGGCGTTCGAGGCGGCCGACCACGGCTGCATGCCCAGACGCTCCTTGTCGTACACGTGCGACCAGGCCGGGAAGCCGGCGAACAACGTACCCATGAGGCAGAGCAGGGCCACGCCGCTGACAAGACGCAGGCCATGGGTGCGGCGAGCGAACAGCGGGCGTTCGAGGCGTGCGAGCACGACCACGACGGCGATCGTGGCAAGGATCGCCAGGTAGGGCCACGGCGTGGCGGGCAGGTAACCGCCCAGCAGGTGGAGCCCGCCGTTCTTCAGCTGGCCCACCATGCGGAAATCGGCCGGCAGGAGCGGCGAGCCGAGATTCTTCATCTTGATCGCGCTGACTGCCAGGACGATGCCCTGGGCGAGGAAGGCCAGCGCGAACGACAGGATCGGCCGACGCGTAAGCACCATCAGCAAGGTGGCGCCGAGCAGGCCGGGGATCGCATTGGCGAACAGGTGCCACGGACGATCGGCCCACTGCGACGTAGCCACGCCGGGGTTGCCGTCAAGGAAACCGGTGTAGAGGACGAAGGCCAGCGCCAGGCACACCACAAGGGTGATCCGGCCGAAGGCGTCGCGCCAACCCGTTGAATTACCTTTCATAAAATCCCTCGTGTCACGCCCCTGTCGTGAGGGGACGGAAACTGTAACGTGGCGGACATGAACCGGTTGTCAGAGGGAAGCCCGTGTTCCTACACGATTTTTCGTATGGTTCTGCCGAAAAAACCCGCTAACGGCGTCGCAGCGCCATTGCGGTCCGCTCAGGCACAATGACTGCCTCATGAACGATTCTTCCGTTGCCCCGCGCGAGAGCGCCGAACTGCGTGCGCTGATCGACCAGCGTTACGCCGACGTGATGGCCGCCTGCCGCGCGGCACGCATTCCCCTGCACGACGATGCGGGGGTGGCCGAGCGCGTCAGGCGCACCTTGCTCGCCTCCGACTTCGCCTACGACATCCTGCGGCGCCAGCCCGAGCTGCTGGCACCGGCGGGGCTGGAGCGGTTGCGGGCCAACACCGACGCATCGACGCGCGGTGCGACGCTCGACCTGCCGGCGGACGAAGAGCGATGCCTCGCCGTGCTGCGCAGGTTCCGCCATGCGGAGGCGGTGCGCATCGTCTTCCGCGACGTCAACGGCCTGGACGACATCGACGAAACCCTGTCGTCCACCAGCGTGCTTTACGAAACCCTGCTGGCGCTCGCCCTGCGCTGGGCGGAGAACGCCCTGCGTGCCCGCCACGGCGTGCCGCGCGATGCGGCCGGCAAGGAGCAGCGGATGGTGGTGCTGGGCTTCGGCAAGCTCGGCGGCAACGAACTGAATTTCTCCTCCGACATCGACCTGGTGCTCGCCTATTCGTCCGGCGGCGACACCGATGGCGCGCGACCGCTGGATAACGGCGAATACTTCGTGCGCGAAGGACGCCAGCTGGTGCGCCTGCTGGCCGAGCCGACGGTGGACGGCATCTGTGCCCGCGTGGACCTGCGCCTGCGTCCGTTCGGCAACGCCGGCCGGCTGGCCCTGCCGTTCGCGGCGATGGAGCAGTACTACCAGCGCGAAGGCCGCGACTGGGAACGTTACGCGTGGATCAAGGCGCGCCCGGTGGCGGGCGATCGCACGGCGGGTCGGGAATTGCAGGACATGCTGCGCCCGTTCGTCTATCGCCGTTACCTCGACTACACCGCGTTCGCCGGGCTGCGCGAAATGAAGTCGCTGATCGATGCCGAGGTCGCGCGCAAGGACCTGGCCGGTAACCTCAAGCTCGGTCCGGGCGGTATCCGCGAGATCGAGTTCGTGGTGCAGCTGACCCAGATGATCCGCGGCGGCCGCGATCCGGCCCTGCGCGTGCGCGGGCTGTTGCCAGCGCTGCGTGCGTGCGAGTCGCGCGGCTACATCCCGAAGGCGCGGGCGAAACTGTTGCGCGAAGCCTATGTGTTCCTGCGTCGGCTGGAGAATCGCGTGCAGATGTTGCGCGACGCACAGACCCACGACATCCCCGAGGACGCCCTGTCGCGCGAGCGGCTGGCGCTTGGCCTTGGCCACGCGTCGTGGGACGAGCTGGCCGACGTGCTTGCCACCCATCGCGCCGCGGTGTCGTCGGAGTTCGCCGCCGTGCTGGTGCCGGAAGCCGGTCCGACCGCCGCCATGCCGGCCGCGGACGTCGAACTGTGGCAGGCCGCGCGGCATGAAACGCTGACCGCGGAAACGATGGAGGCGTCGGGCTTCGTGCCGGGCGCCGCGGTGGCCGACGAGCTGGGCAAGCTGCCGCGCGCGGGGTCGGTGCGTTCGATGTCCGCGCGATCGGGTGAGCGGCTGGAACGCCTGATGCCGCAACTCATCGCGGCAGCGCGTGCGAGTGCATCGCCGGTTGCCAGCCTGCTGCGGATGATCCGGCTGGTCCAGGCCGTCGCGCGGCGTTCGTCGTACCTGGCCTTGCTCGATGAACAGCCCAGTGCGCGTCGCCGCGTCGCCAGCGTGTTCGCCGAGAGCGCGTTCCTCGCCGAGCGCGTGATCGCGCAGCCGCTGTTGCTCGACGACGTGCTGGACCCGCGCATCGATCAATTGCCGCTGAAACGTGCGGAAATCGCCGCGGACATGGCTCGCACCCTGGGTACGCTGGACGAGCGCGATGCGGAGCGGGAGCTCGAACGGATCAACGAATTCCGCTCGAGCATCGCGTTTCGCCTCGGGCTTGCCTTCAGTGACGGGCGTGCCGATGCGCCGGCGACGGCACGCCGGCTGGCTGGCCTCGCCGAAGCGGTGGTGGCGGCCGTGTTGGCGCTGGCCGTGCGCGAGATGACGACGCAGCACGGGCGCCTGCCCGGCGACGGCCTGGGTTTCGCCGTGCTCGGCTACGGCAGTCTCGGCGGCGAGGAGCTTGGCTTCGCCTCCGATCTCGACCTGGTGTTCGTCTACGACGGCCGCCGCGCGAACGCGATGAGCGACGGTGCGCGCCCGGTCGACGGGACGCGCTGGTACCAGCGGATGGCCCAGCGGGTGATGCACTGGCTGGGTGCGCAGACCCATGCCGGCATGTTGTACGACGTGGATACCCGCCTGCGTCCGGATGGCTCCAAGGGCTTGCTGGTCGCCAGCGTGGACGCGTTCGAGGCTTATCAGCGCGATCGCGCGTGGACCTGGGAACACCAGGCCCTGCAACGCGCCCGCTTCGTGGCCGGCGACGCCGCGGTCGGCGCCATGCTCGACGCGGTGCGCAGGGACATCCTGGCCACGCCGCGCGACAAGGCGCGGGTGTTGGCCGAGGTCGGCGCCATGCGTGCGCGCTGGCGTGCCGAGCGCGACCGTTCCGATGCGGCCCAGGTGGATCTCAAGCAGGGTCGCGGCGGGCTGATCGACATCGAATTCGCCCTGCAGGGCATGGTGCTGGCGCACGCCGCCGGGCATCCGGCGATCCTCGCCACCACCGCCAGCGGCGTGCTGATCGACGAATTGCGCGTGGCCGGGTTGTTCACCCAGGCCCAGGCCGACACCCTGCACGTCGCCCATGCCGATCTCTTGCAGATGGGATTGACCTGCACGCTGGACCTGCGTCCCCGGGTGGCCGCGCGTACCGCGGCACTGGATGCCCTGTGCGCGGCGGTGGAGCGGGTGACGACGGAACTGGGCTTCGATTTTTCTGAGCGGGCCGCGGCGGACGCCAAGGCTGTCTGAACGCGCGCGGCGGCGCTATGCTGTCCGACCGTCCACGGAACGATGCGCAAGATGACACGATTGCCGCTCCTGATCGACACCGACCCCGGCGTAGACGACGCCCTCGCCATCCTGATGGCCCACGCGCATACCGACGTCGTCGCGCTGACCGTCGCCGCGGGTAACGTCGGGCTGAAACACACGGTGCGCAACGCCCGCACGCTGGTCGACCTGGTCGGCGCCAGCACCCCTGTGTTCGCGGGCTGCCCGTCGCCGCTGGTGCGGGCACCCGAAGAGGATGCGGCTTTCGTCCATGGTGAAGACGGCTTTGGCGACGTGGGCTTCCCGGAGCCGGCGCATGCGGCTTCGGCCGAACATGCCGCGCTGGCGCTGATCCGGCTCACCCAGGAGCGTCCGGGCGAGCTGACCCTGGTCGCCCTCGGGCCCCTGACCAACCTCGCGCTGGCCGTGCGCCTCGACCCGGGCTTCCCGGCGCGGGTGAAGCGGCTGGTCGTCATGGGCGGCGCGGTCACCGGCCACGGCAACACCGGCAAGGTTCCTGCCGAATTCAACATCGGCTTCGACCCGGAAGCGGCGCATGTCGTCTTCGAGGCGTTCGAGATGTTCGACCTGGTCGACTGGGAGGCGACGGTCCGCCACGCCTTCCCGGACGATGTCTACGAGGGCTGGATCGCCCGTGGCGACAAGCGTGCGAGCTTCTTCCACGACGTTTTCGGCACCGCCCGCCGCTTCAATGCGGAGCATGAGCGCACCGGGTTCATCGCCGCCGACGCCCTGGCCATGGCCGTGGCGCTCGACCCGGGCATGGTCACCCGCGCGGAAACCCGCCACGTGGCCATCGAGCTCGACGGCCGCCTGACCCGCGGCGCCACCGTGGTCGACTGGCACCGCCGCCTGGGCGGCAAGGCCAACGCCCGGGTCGTCCTCGAGGTCGACCAGGGCCGGTTCGATGTCCTGATCGCCGGCGCCCTCGGCGCCACCCCGTAGGAGCGCGCCTGCGCGCGATGGGCCCCTGTGCGCGCGTGGCTGGTCGCTCGTTGACCAGTGGCGAGTCCGTCGTTACAATGCCGCTCTTTTCACCCCGCTATTCAAGAAGTCACGACCATGAAAGAAAACATTCATCCGAAGTACCAGTCGGTGGTCTTCCAGGACCTCTCCTCCGATTTTTCGTTCCTGACCCGTTCGACCATGTCCTCGAAGGAAACGGTCAAGTGGGAAGACGGCAACGAGTACCCGGTCATCAAGCTCGATATCTCCAGCCACTCGCACCCGTTCTACACGGGTAAGCAGAAGTCGCTGGACGTGGGCGGCCGCGTCGACAAGTTCCGCCAGCGCTACGGCAAGAAGTGAGCCTTAGCAAGGCATCCGCGCGCCGCCTGCGGGGTGGCGTTTCGCGAGGATAGAAGGACACGGGGCGAGCCCATGGCTTGCCCCGTGTCTTTTTGCGTGCGCGTTTTCCACCTTCGTCGAACGGACGTTTGACTGGGCGATGTGCGATAATGGGGAACTTCGGTCGCCGCGTGCGGCCGGTACGGTGGCTTCCCCAGGCCGTCGTTTCATCCACATCCCCAGCGTCGCTCCCCCAGTGGGTCGACGTGTCCGAACAGAGTGAAAGAGGAGCTCGCCGTGTCCGACGCCAAAACCGTCAAATTGGTCGATGAATCCAACAAGCCCGTGAGCGAACTGCCGGTCATCGGCGGCACGCTCGGCGCCGAGTGCGTCGATATCGGCACGCTGTACAAGGACACCGGTTACTTCACGTACGACCCGGGCTACGGCAGCACCGCCAGCACGAAGAGCGCGATCACCTACATCGACGGCGACAAGGGCGTTTTGCTTTATCGCGGCTACCCGATCGAGCAGCTGGCCGAGAAGTCCACCTTCCTCGAAACCTCCTACCTGCTGCTCAACGGCGAGCTGCCGTCCAAGCCGCAGTTCGAGAAGTTCTCGAACGACATCACGCATCACTCGATGATGCATGAGAACCTGAAGGACTTCCTGAAGGGCTTCCACCACAACGCGCATCCGATGGCCATGCTGGCCGCCTCGGTGGCGTCGCTGTCGGCGTTCTACCACGACGATCTCAACGTCGAGAACCCGGAGCACCGCCAGCTGGCCGCCATCCGCCTCATCGCGAAGATGCCGACCATCGCTTCGGCCATCTATCG
This sequence comes from Bacillus sp. NP157, assembly GCA_018889975.1. Taxonomy (NCBI): domain Bacteria; kingdom Bacillati; phylum Bacillota; class Bacilli; order Caryophanales; family Bacillaceae; genus Bacillus; species Bacillus sp. NP157. The sequence continues at coordinate 3,242,995 of CP076546.1, read as the reverse complement.
CCACTCCATTGGCTGGCCGAACCGCTACCCGCGCAACAACCTCGAGTACGTCACCCGCTTCCTGCACACCATGTTCGAAGTGCCGAGCGAGGCGTACCACGTGAACCCGGTCGTCGCGAAGGCGCTCGACCTGCTGTTCATCCTGCACGCCGACCACGAGCAGAACGCCTCGACGTCGACGGTTCGCCTGGTGGGCTCCACCGGTGCCAACCCGTATGCGTCCGTGGCCGCCGGCATCACCGCGCTCTGGGGCCCGGCCCACGGTGGCGCGAACGAAGCCGTGCTGCTGCAGCTTGAAGAGATCGGCACCGCCGACAAGGTGGAGAGCGCCGTCAAGCGCGCGAAGGACAAGAACGATTCGTTCCGTCTCATGGGCTTCGGCCACCGCGTGTACAAGAACTTCGACCCGCGCGCCAAGATCATCCGCGAGGCGTGCCACAACGTGCTCAACGAGCTCGGCGTGAACGACCCGCTGCTCGAAGTGGCCATGAAGCTTGAAGAAGCCGCGCTGAAGGACGACTACTTCGTGGAGCGCAAGCTCTACCCGAACGTCGACTTCTACTCGGGCATCATCTACAAGGCCCTGGGCATCCCGACCGAGATGTTCACCGTGATGTTCGCCATCGCGCGCACCTCCGGCTGGATCTCGCACTGGATCGAGCAGCACGAAACCCCGGGGTCGCGCATCGGCCGCCCGCGCCAGATCTACACCGGCTCCGACGTTCGCGATTACACACCGAGCGACAAGCGCTAAGAAAAAAAGCCCGCGGAAGCGGGCTTTTTTTTGTTTCCGTGGATGTGTGGCGCGTGTGCGGTGGGCGTTGCAGGCAATCCAATCGCGCGCAGGCGCGCTCCTACACGGGGTTAGCCGTTGAAGGTGGCGATGTCTTCTTCGGCCAGCAACTCCTGCACCATCGCGCGGGTCGCCCGGCGCATCGGCCGTTCGTCCACGCGGTCAAGCGGTGCCTGGCGAAGCGCATCCAGCGGTAGCACCGTGATGTCGAACGGGATGCCGTCGGCACCGAACAGCAGCACGGTATGTTCGCTCTGCTCGGCACCCGGCCAGCGCAGCCGGCGTGTCTGCGTTTCCAGGGGAATGCCCTGTTCCTGCAGGAACAGCACGGGTGCTTCCGGGTCGTCGCAGTAGACGTGCAGGCACACGGCGGAATGTTCGTCGGCGGTGCCTTCCAGCACCGCGCCGACCAGGCGCGAATCGAAGGCACGCAGGAACCGCATCGCCTCGATGGCGGCTTCGCGCCGCGCGCGCAGCACGTGCGGCTGCGTGTCGCCGTGGAAGATTCGCTGGTGTTCGCGCAGCGCGTCCTCGATTTCCTGGTTGCGTGGCAACGCCTGGGTGTCGACGATGCCGAGCCGCTCCGCGGCCTTGAGCTTCGCGTGGTGGAAGTCGCGGATCCCGTGTTCGCTCATCAGGCGGGCCGCCTCCTGGGCGACCAGGACGCGGTTACGCTGCGTCCTGTCCTGGGCATGGATCCTGTGGTGTTCGCCTCGTGCCATGACTCACCCCCGTCCGGTGTGAAAGGTTGCCAATGGACGCACGGCGCATGCCGTGCCGCGCGTCAGAAGATGTCGTAGGCGTGGTCCTGCTGCTCCTCCTGCTGCTTCTGCTGCGCCTGTTCGCGGAGGCGGTCGACGTCCTCCACCTTCATGATCTCGTTCATGCCGCCCGGTGAGGGCAGGCCGGAGCCCGGATCGATCTGCACGGTGGCGATACCGGGCGGCATGGCCAGCGTATGCGAGGGCTTGTCCTTGAGGACGGCGCCCATGTAGTCCATCCAGATCGGCAGGGCGGCCTTCGCGCCGAATTCGCCGCGACCCAGCGAGCTGAAATCGTCGAAGCCGACCCACACGGCCGTCGATACGTCGCCATTGAAGCCGACGAACCAGGCATCGCGGTGGTCGTTGGTCGAGCCGGTCTTGCCTGCGATGTCGTCTCGACCCAGCGCGCGCGCCGCCGAACCGGTACCGCGCTTGACCACGTCCTGCATCAGCGAGGTCACGAGGTAGTCGTTGCGGACATCGATGACGTGCGGCGCGAGCTTCGGTGCCTGGGAGGCATTGTCATGCGCGTCGGCAGGCAGGACGGCATCGCCGGTGCCCGCGGCGCCAGCACTGCTCGCCGCCGCCGGCTTGGCCGGGATCAATGCCGTGCTTGGCTGCGTCGGCGGGCCGGGCGGGGTCGGGTTGAGCATCCGCTCCTGGCAATCGGCGCAGGCGCGTTCCGGATTGGCCAGGTACACCGGGTTGCCGTCGCGATCGTCGATGCGCGAGATGAAGTACGGGGTGACCAGGTAGCCGCCGTTGGCGAAGACGGCATAGCCGCGCGCCATGCTCATCGGCGACACCGAGGCCGTGCCCAGTGCCAGCGACAGGTTCTGCGGCAATGCATCGGGGGTGAAGCCGAAGCGCGTTGCGTAATCGCGGACGAAGCGCACGCCGATCGCATCGAGCAGGCGCACCGACACCAGGTTCTTCGACTGCACGAGCGCTTCGCGCAGGCGCATCGGGCCGCTGAACTTGTTGTCGTCGTTGGCCGGCGTCCAGACGCCGTCGGGACGGCTCGGGTCCGGGAACGCGACGGGGGCATCGTTGACGATCGACGCCGGCGTGAAGCCGCGCTCGAATGCCGCCGAGTAGAGGTAGGGCTTGAAGCTCGAGCCCGGCTGGCGCGCGGCCATCACGGCGCGATTGAACTTCGAACGGGCGAAGCTGAAGCCGCCGACCAGGGCGCGCACGGCACCGTCTTCCGGATCGATCGAGACCAGCGCGGCCTGCACGGCCGGGATCTGGGTGAGGCGCCATGGGCCCTTGTTCGATTCCGGCTTGGCTTCGGTGGTGGTCGCCGCGGTGTCGGATGCCTTCGCATCCTCGGAGATGTCGTCCTTCTCGCTGCGGATCAGCCGAACGACGTCGCCACGCTTGAGCACCGTATCGACACGCGTCGGCGCGGCACCCGCGCGCCCCTCGTTGACATAGGGGCGCGCCCAGGTGATCGACTCCAGGCTCAGCGTCGCCGACTCCTTCGCGGAGAGGTACACCGTGGCCTCCTTCGCACCCGTTGCCGTGACGATGGCAGGCATCATGCCCGCCACCGGCGTGTAGCCGGCGAGAATGCGATCGAAATCTTCGGGACCGGCGGCGGCCGGCAGTTCCTCGTGGCCTTCCGGGCCGCGGTAGCCGTGGCGGCGGTCATAGGCAGAGAGGCGGCCACGAAGCGCGTCGTTGGCGGCGGCCTGGCTGTCGCTCGGCACCGTGGTGTGCACCACGTAGCCTTCGGTCAGCGCATCGTTACCGAGCTTCTCCAGCACCTGCTGGCGGACCATTTCGGCGAGGTAGGGCGCGTCGACTTCGATCTGTTGTTCGTGCGGGAACGCGTCGTTCGGTTCCTTGATCGCGGCGTCGTATTCCGCCTGCGTGATGAAGCGATTCGACAGCATCTGGCCGAGCACCCAGTCACGCCGGGCGATCATCCGCTTGGGGTTGTTCAGCGGGTTGACCACCGACGGCAGCTGGAACGTCGATGCGATCGTGGCCGCCTGGGCCACCGTGAGCTGGTCGAGCGTCTTGCCGTAATAGTACGAAGCCGCCGCGGCGACACCGTACGCGCGATGGCCAAGGAACATCTTGTTGAGATACAGCTCGAGGATCTGGTCCTTGCTGAGCTCGTTCTCCATCCGCAGGGCGATGAACATTTCCGTCAGTTTGCGCGAATACAGCTTTTCCGGGCTGAGGAAGAAGTTGCGCGCCACCTGCTGCGTGATGGTGGAGCCGCCGGGCCCCTTGTCGCCGCCGGAAACGATCACGTGGATGCCTGCGCGCGCGATACCGTGCCAGTCGACGCCGGGGTGGCTATAGAAATCGCCATCTTCTGCCGATAGAACAGCATTCTTGAGGCGTGCCGGCACGTCGGCGATGCGGACGGGGATCCGTCGGGTTTCGCCGAACGATGCGACGAGGCGGCCGTCCGAGCTCAGTACACGTAGGGGGACCTGCATGTGATAGTCGCGCAGGACCGCCACCGAGGGCAGGCGCGGGGCCAGCAGCCAGTAGGCGACGCCCACGGCGCCGACGACAAAGAGGATGCCGGCGAGGGTCAGGTACAGCGCGTAACGCAACAGACGCTTGAGGATTCGCATGGAGGGGGAGGGGTCACCGCCGTCTAGGTCGTGGCGGAGTATAGAGCCTCGCCACCCCCGGGGAGGGGGCAGGCAGGTTCGACCCGGTCTGAAGGGCTTTCGCTAACCCATCGTCAGGGTTTGTGAATTAGTGCCGATAAGGACTTTGGCGGGCCGTTGCTTATCCGTTAAGTTTTCGATCTAATGCCTTCGCGCCGAAGACCAATTCCGACAAGGCGCGGGGAAGGGGGACATCGTGGGGCTCTTTACACCCAAAGCGGCGCCGTTGATCGGTGTCGACATCAGTTCGACCGCGGTAAAGCTGTTACAGCTCAGTGAGGCAGGCGGACGCTATCGCGTCGAGCACTATGCCGTGGAGCCGTTGCCGCCCAACGCCGTCGTGGAAAAGAACATCGTCGAGGTCGAGGCGGTGGGCGAAGCCATTCGCCGCGCCCTGGCCCGCTCTGGCGCGAAGGCGAAACACGCCGCCGCGGCCGTCGCGGGGTCGGCGGTCATCACCCGGATCATTCCCATGTCGGCCGACCTCTCCGAGGACGATCTCGAGGGGCAGATCCAGGTCGAGGCCAACCAGTACATTCCCTACCCGATCGAGGAAGTTAGCCTCGATTTCGAGGTCCTGGGCCCCGTCCGCGACAATCCCGAGATGAGCAACGTGCTCCTCGCGGCCTCGCGGACCGAGAACGTCGACATGCGCATCGCCGCGCTGGACCTGGGCGGCCTGACCGCCAAGGTGGTCGACGTCGAGGCCTTCGCCATGGAGAACGCGTTCGCCATGGTGGCCGACCAGCTGGCCGTCTCGCGCGATGCGCTGGTGGCGGTGGTCGACATCGGCGCCACGATGACCACCCTGGCGGTGCTGAAGAACCAGCGCACCATCTACAGCCGCGAGCAGGTCTTCGGGGGCAAGCAGCTCACCGACGAAATCATGCGCCGGTACGGGCTGTCCTACGAGGAAGCTGGCCGGGCCAAGCGCAAGGGTGGCCTGCCCGAGTCCTACGAGATGGAAGCCCTGGAGCCGTTCAAGGAATCGCTGGTCCAGCAGGTCAGCCGCCTGCTCCAGTTCTTCTTCGCCGGCAGCGAGTACAGCCGCGTCGACCAGGTGGTCCTCGCCGGCGGTTGCGCCTCGATCGATGGCATCACCGACATCCTTGAGCAGCAGCTCGGCGTCCCCTGCGTCGTGGCCAACCCGCTGGCGCGCATGGCCCTGTCCAGCAAGGTCCAGGCCCAGACCCTGGCCCAGGATGCGCCCGCGCTGATGATTGCCGTCGGCCTGGCCCTGCGGAGCTTCGACTGATGGCACGGATCAACCTACTTCCCTGGCGTGCCGAGCGCCGCAAGCAGCGCGAACGCGAGTTCTACATGCAGCTGGGCGTCGCCTTCGCGGCGGCCCTGGTCGTGCTCATCGGCTGGTCGTACTGGATGGGTGCGCGCATCGATAACCAGAACGAGCGCAACACCTACCTGCAGGGCGAGATCAAGCAGCTCGACGATCGTATCGCCAAGATCAAGGACCTGGAAAAGGTTCGCGCGGGCCTGCTCCAGCGCAAGCAGATCATCGAACAGCTGCAGGCCAACCGCTCGCAGATGGTCCACCTGTTCGACGAACTGGTGAAGACCATCCCGGGTAGCGCCCGCCTGGCGTCCATGAAGCAGTCCGGCGACTCGATGTCGCTGGATGGCGTGGCCCAGTCGAATTCCAGCGTGGCCGATTACATGCGCAACATCGAAGCGTCACCCTGGATGGGCCACGCCGACCTGCGCAAGACGGAAAACACGCACGACAACACCCGCATGCCGTACGCGTTTGGCCTCGACGTGAAGCTGAATACGCCCACCGATGCGCCGCCGTCGTCGTCGACCGCTGCCGCCCCGGCCGCGCCTGCCGCCGTCCCGGCTCCGCTCGCCCAGGCCGCCACCGCCGTGACCGGCGCCCCGGCGGGCACCGCGCAGCCGGCCGCGCCTGCCATGACTGCGGCGAAGCCGGCCACCGCCGCCTCCGCCCCGGCAGGAGCCAAGCCATGAGCTTCCTTGACGATCTGCGCAACCTCGACCGCAACAACGTCGGCGGCTGGCCGAAGTCGGTCAAGATGTTCTTCACCGGCCTGCTCTTCGTCATCGTCGTCGCGGGCGGCTGGTACTTCGAGATCAGCTCCCAGCAGGATGACCTGGCTACCTCCGAGTCGAAGGAAGACTCGCTGAAGGTCGAGTTCTCCCAGAAGCAGGCCAAGTCGGCCAATCTGGAAGCGCTCGAGCAGCAGTTGGCAGAGATGCAGGACATGTTGCGCCAGTTGCTCCGCCAGCTGCCCAGCAAGACCGAGATGCCCGAACTGCTCGTCGATATCTCACAGACCGCGCTCGCCGCGGGCCTGGAGTCCGACCTGTTCCAGCCGGGTCCGGAAACGCCCAAGGACTTCTACGCCGAGAAGCCGATCACGCTGCGCATGGTGGGCACCTACCATCAGTTCGGTACGTTCATCAGTGGCGTGGCCTCGCTGCCGCGCGTCGTGATCCTGACGCTCCACGACGTTTCCCTGAAGCCGAGGGAAGCGGACAAGAACGGTACCGGCAGTGGCCAGCTCGTGCTGCAGGGCACCGTGAAGACCTATCGCTACCTCGAAGACGATGAGGCGGCGGCCCAGCAGCAGCCGGCCACCAATGCAGGGGGTGCCCAGTGATCAGCCAGCGGCACATCCGTTACCGCCTCGCCGCGGCCAGCCTCGCCCTCGTGGCGCTGGCCGGCTGCACGCGCGGCCAGTCCGACCTGCGCGAGTGGGTCGACGCCGAAAAGCACAAGAAGGGCGAACCGATCCCGCCGTTGCCGGTGATCCGCACCTTTGAAACGTTCGCTTACCAGGACCAGAGCGCGCGTGACCCTTTCAGCCCGAGCACGGCAGAAATGGACAACACGTCGACCAGCGGCCCGCGACCGGATGAAAACCGGGCCAAGGAACCGCTGGAAATGTTCTCCCTGGATACCCTGAAGATGGTTGGCACGGTCGGTGCAGGTGCCAGCCTTGAGGCACTCGTGAAGGACCCTGGCGGGGTCATCCATCGGGTGCATCGCAATGAGTACATGGGGCAGTCGTACGGCCGCATCACGGCCGTGGGGGAAGACCGCATCGATCTGGTCGAACTGGTGCCCAATGGCACCGGCGGCTGGATGGAGCGTCCGGCAAGCATCGCGGTCGGCGACAAATAAGAACTCGGGGATGAAGCACATGACGACCAATTCCACTCATCTGCCGGGTAGCGCGAGTCATCGCACGCGGCGCTGGATCCTCGGCGTCGCGCTGGCCGTGGCCGGCGGGTTCGCCGGCACGGCCGCCGCAGCGACCGCGCTGAAGAACGTCAGCTATGACGCGCAGCCTGGCGGCCGCGTCGAGCTGACCCTGGCCTTCTCGGGCGCCGCGCCGGATCCCAAGGTCTTCACGACCTCGAATCCGCCACGCATCGCCATCGACCTGCCTGACACGACCAACGAGTTCTCCTCGCGCCACCTCGACGTGGGCAAGGGTTCGACCTCGGGCGTATCGGTGGTGTCGGCGGGGGGGCGTACCCGCGTCACCGTCGAGCTGTTCCGCGACTCGGCCTACAAGACCCGTGTCGACGGCAACAACCTCATCGTGACCGTGAACAACGGCCCGACCGGTGCGACCACGACCACGGCGATCGCCTCCGACCCGACCAAGGCACTGCCGTCGAGCGCTGGCACGCCGCTGTCGAACATCGACTTCCGTCGCGGCCAGAACGGCGAAGGCCGGGTCATCGTCACCCTCGGCAGCGAATCGGCCACGCCGGAGATGCACCGCGAGAACGACCGCGTCGTGGTCAGCCTCACCGGGGCCAGCCTGCCGCCGAAGCTCGCCCAGCGCCTCGACGTCCTCGACTTCGCCACGCCGGTGCAGTCGGTCCAGTCCAGCGCCGTGCCGGGTGGTACGCGGATGGAAATCCGCACCAAGGGCGACGTGGACGTGTCGGCTTACCAGAGCGGCACCGAATACGTCGTCGAAGTCGCTGCCAAGAAGGCCTCGCCGGCCAACGCCAAGGCCGCGAAGGGCCAGGACCCGGTCTACTCGGGTTCGCGCCTCACCTTCAATTTCCAGGACATCCCGGTCCGCTCGGCCCTGCAGCTCATCGCTGACGAAGCCAAGCTCAACCTGGTCGCTTCCGACAGTGTCGGTGGCAGCGTCACCCTGCGGCTCGTCAACACGCCGTGGGATCAGGCGCTCGACGTGATCCTGCGCGCCAAGGGCCTGGACAAGCGCCGCAACGGCAACGTGATCTGGATCGCGCCGCAGGCTGAGCTGGCGACCTACGAGCAGAGCCTTGCCGACGCACGCCAGAAAGCCGAAGACAACGCGGAGCTGGTGGCTGACTACATTCCGATCAGCTACGGCAAGGCCGAAGACATCGCCAAGCTGCTGACCCAGGGCAGCCTGTCCAGCGGCGGTTCCAGCTCTGGTAACTCGACCCGCGGCTTCCTTTCCGCGCGCGGCAGCGTGTCGTTCGACGAGCGCACCAACACGCTGCTGATCAACGACACGCCGGACAAGATCCGTGACCTGCGCGAGCTGATCGGCACCCTCGATCGCCCGGTGCAGCAGGTGCTGATCGAGTCGCGCATCGTCGTGGCGACCGATACGTTCACCCGCGCCCTCGGCGTCCGTTGGGGCGTGCAGGCTACCCAGACCAATTCGAGCGGCCAGGTCATCGGCACCACGCCCGACCTGAGCAGCGGCACCGCGCCGAACCAGGGCACGGCCGGCCTCGCGACCCAGGTCTGGAATACAAACCATGGCGCGAACACGACGAACACGATCACTTACCCGGGTGGTTACAACGTCAACCTGCCGGTTTCCAACCCGGCCGGTAGTCTCGGCCTGGCGATCCTCGGTTCGAACTACCTGGTCGACCTGGAGCTCTCCGCGGCGCAGACCGAAGGCCGCAGCGAAGTCATCTCGAGCCCGCGCGTGATCACGGCCAACCAGCAGGAAGCCGTCATCAAGCAGGGTACGGAAATCGGCTACGTCACCTACCAGGCCTCGAGCTCGGGTGGTGGTGCATCGAACGCGACCGTCCAGTTCAAGGACGCCGTGCTCGAGCTGCGCGTCACCCCGACGATCACCGCCGACAGCCGCGTCTACCTGAAGATCAACGTGAAGAAGGACGCCCTCGCCGGCAACACGCCGTCGCCGGGTGGTGGCTTCGTCCCGTCGATCGACACGCGTGAGATCAACACGTCGGTGCTGGTCGACAACGGCCAGACGGTCGTCCTGGGTGGCATCTACGAGATCACCAAGGCCAATACCGTGAGCAAGGTGCCGGGCCTTGGCGACATCCCGGGCATCGGCGTCCTGTTCCGCAATACGTCGCGGCAGAACGACAAGGCCGAGCTGCTGATCTTTGTCACGCCGCGCATCCTGAGCGATACGCTGCAGTAAGCGGGTCTGCGGGTCATGATTGGAAAAGGCGGCCTTCGGGCCGCCTTTTTTTTAAACTTCCGGCGTGCTTTGTGGTCTTATCGGGCCTGTCCCCGTTTCATGAGCCACCCCCATGCCTGATACGCCGACCGTCGTCGCGACGCCGCTCCAGGAGGCCTTCGTCAGGCTCCGCGAAGAGCTGTCCCGCGGCATCATTGGCCAGCCGCACCTGGTGGAATGCCTCCTGGTGGCGCTGCTTGCCGATGGCCACCTGCTGGTGGAGGGTGCGCCGGGCCTGGCCAAGACCACGGCGATCAAGGCGTTGGCGACCCGGGTCGAAGCCGACTTCCACCGCATCCAGTTCACCCCTGACCTGCTGCCGGCCGACCTGACCGGTACGGACATATTCCGTCCTCAAACCGGCACCTTCGAGTTCGAGCGCGGCCCGCTGTTCCATAACATCGTCCTGGCGGACGAGATCAACCGCGCGCCCGCCAAGGTGCAGTCGGCGCTGCTCGAGGCGATGGCCGAGCGACAGATCACCATCGGACGCCGCACGTGGCCGCTGCCCGATCTGTTCATGGTGATGGCGACGCAGAACCCGATCGAACAGGAGGGCACCTTCGCGCTGCCCGAAGCCCAGCTCGACCGCTTCCTGATGCACGTGACCATCGGCTACCCCGATGCCGACGCCGAGCTGGCCATCCTCCGGCTGGCTCGCGAGCAGGCCCGCGAATCAATGCACCCGGCGCCGCCGCCGGCCCATGTCCTGCGCCCGGCGGACGTGTTCGCTGCGCGCGACGCCGTGCTGGACGTGCACATGGCCGCGCCGCTGGAGCTCTACATCACCCAGCTGGTCGTCGCCACGCGCGATGCGGGGCGTTATGGTCCCGAGCTGGCGCGCTGGATCGCCTGGGGCGCCAGCCCACGTGCCACGATCGCGCTGGACCGCTGCTCTCGCGCCCACGCCTGGCTTGCCGGCCGCGACTACGTGCTGCCCGAAGACGTGCATGCGGTGGCCCATGAAGTGCTTCGCCATCGCGTCCTGCCCAGCTACGAAGCCGAGGCGGAAGGCGTCCGCGCCGACGCCATCATCGACCGCCTGCTGGACCTCGTGCCGCTGCCGTGAGCGTCGTGCCCTCCGCTGCGGACCCGCGCGTCCACGTCACGCTGCCGGAACTCCTGGCCCTGCGCTCGCACGTCATGCATGCGCGGGCACCCGGCGCGGTCTCGCGGGCGCCGCGTAGCGGACAGCGTCCCGGTCGCCTGCACGGACGCGGCATGGACTACGCGGAATCGCGCGTCTACCAGGCTGGGGACGACGTGCGCCGCATGGACTGGCGCCTCACCGCACGCAGCGGCGTCGCGCATACCAAGCTCTTCGAAGAGGAGCGGGAAGGGCGGCTGCTCGTGCTGCTCGACACCAACGCCAGCATGCGCTTCGGCACCCGCGTTCGCTTCAAGTCCGTCCAGGCCGCGCGGGCCGCGGCAATGGCGGCCTGGTACGCGATGCGCAGCGGCGATCGGGTCGGCGTGCTGGCATTCGGCGGCCAGCGCCAGCTCGTGCGTCCGCAGGCCGGGCCGCGTGGCGCCTTGGCCGTCTGCGGCGCGCTCGCCGCGTGGGACGCCTTGCCGGCGGAAGCCGATGAAACACTCTCAGGCGCACTCCAGCGTGCGGGCCGGCTGATGCACGGTGCGTCACGGGTCTTGCTGGTCAGCGATGGATTCGCCGTCGATCCGGCGGCACGCGCGCGCATGCTCGGACTGGTCGGCAAGGCCGAGGTGCGGGTGCTTACCGTGGCCGATCCACTGGAACTTGCCGAGCCGCCGGCCGGCCGGTATCCGTTCGCGCATCTTGGCGTGCATTACGACATCGCCCTGCACGGCGATCGCCAGCGCGCGGAGTTCGCGCGATCGCTCGGCGAGGGGCGGCAGCGACTGGCCACGCTGGTCGGCCAGCTCGGCCTGCATCATCGCGCGATCGACACGGCGGCTGATCCGCTCGATGCCATCGTCGACCTGCTCGGCACCGGGAGGTCGCGCTGATGCCGCCGAAGAGTCCCGAGCTGCGTAACGTCCACGTGCCACAGGTATCGTGGTGGCCGCTGGCGTTCGGCTGGTGGGTCCTGCTCGCGCTGTTCGCCGTCGCGATCGTCGGCGCCATCCTCTGGTGGCGCCATCGCACACGCCAGCGCCGGTATGTCGAGGCCGTGCTCGCCGACCTCGATGCGGCGCGCACGCGCCACGCCGCGGATGGCGACGCCGCCGCGTTTGCCGCGAGTGCGCACCAGTTGTTGCGTCGCGTGGCGCGTTCGCGCGATCCGCGCAGCGTGACGCTTTCTTCCGCCCAGTGGCACGCAGCACTCGCGTCGATGGCGCCGGGCCGCGATGTATCGCGCCTGGTGATGCTGGGCGATGCGATGTACCGGCCCGGCGCGGTGCTCGATGTGCCCGTCGTGGGTGCCGATGTCGAAGGCTGGGTTCGTGACGTGCTCGCGCGCCGCCACCGGTTGGGGCGGGGAGAGGCTGCATGAACCTGCCTGACTTCGCATGGCCGTGGTTGTTCCTCGCGCTCCCGCTGCCGTGGCTACTCCGTCGCATGTTGCGCCCGGTACGCCCGGCACAGGCGATGGACCTGCCGCAACCTGGCATCGTGCTGACGCCGGCCGCGATGAATCGCAGCTCGTTCGCGGCAACGGCACTGCTCACGCTCGCGTGGGTCTGCCTCGTCGGTGCCGCGGCGCGCCCGCAGACGCTCGGCCCACCGGAGCCGCAGAAGCGTAGCGGGCGAGCGACCATGCTCGCGGTCGACCTGTCAGAAAGCATGAATACCGACGACATGGTGCTGGCCGGACGCAGCGTCACCCGTTTCACCGCGGTCGAGGCGATCGCGGGCGACTTCATCGACCGCCGCGCCGGCGACGAGGTGGGCCTCGTGCTGTTCGGTACGCAAGCCTTCCTGGTCACCCCGCTGACCTTCGACCTGCAGGCCGTGCGTGCGCAGTTGCACGATGCCGTCGTCGGCCTGCCCGGCAGCGAGACCGCCATCGGTGACGCGATCGCCGTGGCGGTGAAGCGCCTCGCCGGCATGCCAGAGCAGGCCCGCGTGCTGGTGCTGCTGACCGATGGCGTGAATAACGCAGGCTCGATCGTGCCGCGCGATGCGGCGCGCGCGGCCAGGGAATCGGGCGTGCGTATTTACACCATCGGTGTCGGCGCCACTGCATACCTCGTGCGGGATCTCTTCGGTTCGCACGTGGTGAACCCGTCGGCGGAGCTCGACGTGGCGATGCTGACCGACATCGCCCGGCAAACCGGCGGGCAGTTCTTCCGCGCCAACGACACCGGTTCGCTGGCCGAGGCCTACCGCAAGATCGACGAACTCGAGCCCGTGCCGCGGCAGGGCAACGACCTGCGCCCGCGCATCGAGTTGTTCCGCTGGCCGCTGGTCGCGGCACTGCTTCTGCTCGGCATCGGCCTCGCACCTCGCGTGCTCCCCGCACGGGCAAAGCCATGAGTACCTTGCTCGAAAGCTTCCGCTTCCTGCATCCCTATTGGCTGTGGCTGCTGCTGGGCGTGGCGCCGCTGGCCTGGGCCGTCGCCCGGCATGCGCCCGAAGTCCGCGTGCTCGCGCGCCTGGCCGATCCCGGATTGTTGCCTTACCTGCTCGACGGCCAGCCGCGCGCATCGCGTTCGGCGGCGTGGAGCGTGGCTTTGGCGGCGACGCTGGCCGTGCTCGCGCTGGCAGGCCCGGCGTGGAATCGCAGTACCGAACCGCTGTTTGCACGCCGCGCGGCACAGGTGGTCGCGATCTCGATGTCGCCGCACATGCTCGCGCGCGACGTTGCGCCCGATCGCCTGGCACGTGCGCGCTACAAGGTGCGCGCGTTGTTCGCGGCCAACGCCGACGGCCTGAACGGGCTGGTGGCGTACACGGGCGAGGCGTTCACCGTGACGCCGCTGACCACCGACGCTCACAGCGTCGATGACCTGTTGTCCGCACTCGCACCCGATGCCATGCCCGTGCAGGGCGATTCACCCGGCAAGGCGATCGAGCAGGCCGCGGCACTGATCAGGCACGCCAACGTCGGCGGCGGTTCGATCGTCGTGGTGACCGATCGCGCGGATGCAGCTTCGCAGGCCGTGGCCCGGCGCGTCGCGGCGAGCGGTATCCATGTGTCCGTGCTCGGCATCGGCACATTGCGCGGCGGCCCGATCACCGAAGGCGAAGGTGGCTTCGTCAAGGACGACCAGGGCGCGATCGTCATGGCCCAGCGCAACGACGCATCGCTCGGCGCACTGGCATCGGCCGGTGGCGGGGCTTTTGCAGTGGCCGCGGACGATGGCTCGGATGTCGCTGCGCTGACGGCAGGGCTGCACGCACGCGGCGAAGCGCGCGCCGACGACGTGGCGACATCCAGCCAATGGCAAGACATGGGCGCGTGGCTACTGCTGCCGTTGCTGCCGCTGGTCGGCCTGGGTTTTCGCCGTGGCTGGTTGTTGCTGCTGGCGCTGGCGATCCTGCCGGTCGGGCCCGCGCATGCGGCCAGCGCCGTCGATGCGTTCCGCACGCGCGACCAGCAGGCCGCCGACGCGCTTGCGCACGGCAATGCGAAGGCGGCGCAGGCCCTGGCACGGGACCAGCGGCTACGCGGTGCCGCGGCGTATCGCGCGGGCGACTACGCGGCAGCGGAGGCGGCACTCACCACCCACGCCGACAGCGACAGCCAGTACAACCTCGGCAACGCGCTGGCGAAGCAGCAGCGCTACGAAGACGCGATCGCCGCGTACGATCGCGCGCTGAAGGCCAATCCGGGCAATGCCGATGCGGCAGCCAATCGCGCCGCGGTGCAGGCCTTCATGGCCCAGCGGCAGAAACAGGACAAGAAAGACGACGACGGCGCCAAGGGCCAGCAGGACGGTAAGCAAGGCGATCAGCAGCCCGGCAAGGACCAGGGCGGGCAGGGTGGCCAGGGCAAGCAGGACGATCAGCAGAAAGGCCAGCAGGGCAACCAGGGTGCGCAAGGCCAGTCGGGCCAGTCGGGCCAGGACGCGCAGGGTAAGTCGGGTGAATCGGGCGAAGGCAAGGGCAACGATAGCGGCAAGGAGGCAGGCAAGGACCAAGGCAAGGGCGAGGCGCCCAAGGGCAATGCGGACGCAAAGACCGAAGCGCAGCGCGACGATGCGGCGAAGGCCCAGCAGGCGCTGAAGCAGAAGATGGACAGCGCCCTCGGCGGCGCGTCCAGCCAGGGCAGGCCGACGAACGAGGACGCTCACGACCTGGGCAATGTTCCCGTCGAAGACGGCATGGGAAAGCTTTCGCCCGCGACACGACGGCAGATCATGCGCGTACCCGATGATCCGGGCGCGCTCCTGCGCCGGAAGTTCATGTTGGAATACCAGCGCCGCCAGGGCGCGATCCCGGAGGAATGACGATGCGCCGACCCTGGCTTGCCCCGATCCTGTTCATTGTCTCGCTGTCATCGCACGCGCAGGCCAGCGCAGCGGTCGCACAACAGGATCCCACCCATGCCGATCCCGCTACGTCGGCAGCGGATCCGGCGTCGACGGTCGCGGCGGATGCGGGCGATCGTCCCGCCATGCTCGAGGCCACCCTTGATCGCGCGCAGGGCTATGTCGGGCAGCAGTTCGATTACACCCTGCGCCTTTACCTTACCCTGGGGCTTTCCGACGGCTCGCTGCCGCACCCCGTCGCCGATGGTGCCGACATGGTGATGGTCGGCCAGGAAGCGCGCTACGACGTGACGCGCAACGGCCACGTCGTGCACGTCACCGAGCGCCATTACGCGGTCGTGCCACAGCAAGCCGGCGTCATTGAAATCCATCCGCCTCTGTTCCAGGGCCTGGGCATCGACCCGACCGACGTGAACTCGTTCTACGCGCAGGGGCAGCTGGTCTACGCAGATGGCCAGCCGTTGAGTGCCACCGCGCAGACGCTTCGCCTGGAGGTGCGCGACAGGCCGGCCGCCGTCGGCAACGACACGTGGCTGCCGGCACACGGACTGAAGCTCTGGTTGGAAGGCGTTCCAGCGGATGGCAAGGCCACCGTCGGTCGCGCCCTGACCCTCACGATGCACCTCGAAGCCACCGGCCTGTCGTTCGACGCGTTGCCCGCGCTGTCGATGCCGAAGATCGACGGCGCGGACGTCTATCCGGATAAACCGGTGAAGGGTGATCGCCTTAGCGGTCCATGGATCGTCGGCCGCCGCGAGCAGGCGTTCGCCGTGGTGCCCTCGCGTCCCGGCACGCTGCATATCCCGGAGACCACGCTGCACTGGTGGAACGTGGTGACCGACAAGGCGGAGGTCGCTACCTTGCCTGCGCGCGACATCGTCGTCGCACCGGGCAGCGGCGCGACGACGCAGACAGCTTCGACCACGCCCACGTCGGCCGCCGCGCCTGCGTCCATGCCGTCCGCCGGGGTGGACGCAGGCCCGTGGCGCGCCATCGCCGCCGGCCTGGGCGTCCTCTGGATCCTCACCCTCCTCGCCTGGTTCGGTTGGGCGCGCCGGCGCCGTGGGCAAGCCGCCGTCGCGCCATCGACGCCTGGGGGGACGCCCCGCTCGGCGCCCGCGCGTGAGCAATTCCTCAGGGTGGCCGCGGGCGACGACCTCGTCGCGAGCGGCCGCGCCCTGCTCGATTGGGCACGCGCACAGCGGCCGGGGGTGCGCAGCCTGGGCGAGCTCGCGCTGGCACTCAGGCCGGGCCGCCAGCGGGACGCCATCGCCGCCCTGCAGCGCGCGCGCTTCGCCAACGGTGCGTCGGCGAAGCCCGACCTGCGCGGCGTCTTCGCCGACGGCTTCGAGTGGCTAGCCACGGATGCCGAGGGCGCCGGCCCGGGCCTGCCACCGCTCTATCCACGCTAACGCTGCAGGGCGGCCTCGTAGTGCGCGGCCATCCCGGCGCTGAAGGCGCAGAGGACAACGCGGGCTGGGAGCCACGCCTCGTCGCGTAGCGCCTGCACCGCGACGGCCGCCGCCAGTGCAGGCGGATAGCCGTAAACGCCCGCGCTAATGGCAGGAAAGGCGATGCTGGACAGGTGCTGCGCGCGGGCCAGCGCGATGCTGTTGCGATAGCAGGCGGCGAGTAGCGCGGGCTCGCCCCGGCTGCCGCCATGCCACACCGGTCCGACCGTGTGGATCACGTAGCGCGCAGGCAGTGCAAAGCCCGGCGTCAGACGGGCTTCGCCGGTGGGACAACGCACGCCGGGGCGTACTTCGGGAAGCGCACGGCAGGCCGCGAGCAGGGCCGGGCCCGCCGCGCGGTGGATCGCGCCATCCACGCCGCCACCGCCGAGCAGCGGTTCCGCGGCCGCGTTCACCACGGCGTCCAGGGCCAGGGTCGTCAGGTCAGCCTCGATCACTTCCAGGGGCATGTTGCATCCTCGCTTGTGAGGGGTGGGACAGCCCGATACGATGCCCGCACCAACGCAAAAGTGCCGACCAGCAAGCCACCATGGCCGACCAGCCCAAAGTCGAAGATATCTCGTTCGGATACCTCCTCAACGACGTCACCCTGCTTTTCCGGAAGCATTTTGACCGTCGTGCGGTGAAGTTCGGGCTCACCCGCGCCCAGTGGCGCGCCCTGAAGTGGCTGCATCGCCGGCCTGGCATGCGCCAGAACGAACTGGCTGAGCAACTCGACATGGAGCCGATCGCCGTGGGCCGCGTCATCGACCGCCTGCAGGCCGCCGGCTTCGTCGAGCGCCGTCCGGATCCGAAGGACCGCCGCGCATGGCGCCTGCACGACACCGAACAGGCGCGTAGTGTCATCGACGACATGGAAGATATCTCGCGCGGCCTGCGCCGCGACTCGACCCAGGGCATCGCTTTCGACGACCTCGAGAAGATGCTCGTCGTGCTGGAACGGATCAAGGACAACCTCCAGGCGCTGGACGAGCCCGCCGAAGAAGGCTGAACCGGTGTCAACGCAGTCGCGGGGTCTGCGTTTACTACACGGATGTCTCGACTGAACCCATGTCCGCGCAGCCCCCGGCGCGGCGACCGAACCCCACGGTTTCGGCCGGAGTAGCCATGCAACGTTCCCCAGGGAAGAAACTTCTCCTCATCGCCGGCCTGTTGGCCGTCGCCGTGCTCGCCGTCGGCATCTGGCGCCACGCCGCCGATGGAAAGGACGCCGAAAAACCCGCGAAGGGCGCTGCGGCGGCCGCGGGCACGCCGGTGACCACCGCCGTCGCGACGCGCGGCGAGATCGATCTCTCGTTGAAGATCATCGGCCGCGCCGAGGCCTATTCGACCGTGAACATCCGTTCCCGCGTGAACGGCCAGCTCGAAATGCTGGCGTTCACCCCCGGCGCGCACGTGAAGAAGGGCGACCTGCTCGCGCGCGTCGATCCGCGCCCGCTGAAGGCGGCACTGGACGAAGCCCAGGGCAAGGTCGCCAGCGACCAGGCGCAGCTGACCAAGGCCGAGGCCGACCTGTCGCGTTACCAGAACATGCTCGGCAAGGGCTTCGTCAGCCGGGCCGACTTCGACCTGTACAAAGCCAACCTCGGCGTGGCCCGCGCGGCGCTGGAAAGCGATCGCGCCGCGGCGCGTGCCGCCCAGGTGCAGCTGGACTTCACCACCATCAGCGCCCCGTTCGACGGCATCACCGGCGCGCCGCTGGCGTACCCGGGCGCGACGCTGACCGCGGACACCACCGACATCGTGGTGCTCAACGAGGTCGATCCGATCCGCGTGGCCTTTGCGATCCCCGAGGACAGCCTGTCGGCCGTGCGCGCCAGCCAGCGTCGTGGCGCGTTGCCGGTCGAGGCGAAGATCCCCGGCGATACGGGCGGCCCGTTGAACGGCGAGCTGGAATTCGTCGACAACGCGGTGGATGTCACCACCGGCACCATCGTACTGAAGGGGCGTTTCGCCAACGCCGATGGCCGGCTCACGGCCGGGCAGTTCGCCGAGGTCACCCTCCCTACCACGCGGCTGGTCGACGCGGTAAGCGTCCCGGTCATCGCCTTGCAGAGCTCCACCTCGGGCACCTTCGTGTTCGTGGTCAAGGCCGACCACACCGTGGAACAGCGCAGCGTCACCACCGGCGCGAGCACCGCCGCGCGCGTGGTGATCGACAAGGGCCTTGCCGAAGGCGAACGCGTCGTCACCGAAGGCCAGATGCTGCTTGTCGACGGCGCGCGCGTGCGCGTCGACAAGGGCTGAGGAGGGCGCGGCGTGAACCTGCCTGAGCTGTGCATTCGCCGCCCGGTGATGACCACGCTGCTGATGGCGGCGCTGGTGATCTTCGGCCTCGCGGCGTACCCGAAGCTGCCGGTCAACGAGCTGCCCAACGTCGACTTCCCTACGATCAACATCAGCGCGAGCCTGCCGGGCGCCTCGCCGGAAACCATGGCCTCCTCGGTGGCGACACCGCTGGAAGCGCAGCTGTCGACCATCGCCGGCATCGACTCGCTCACCTCGTCCAGTTCGCTGGGCTCGACGACGATCACCGTCACCTTCGCCCTCGACCGCAGCATCGACGGCGCCGCGCAGGACGTACAGGCCGCCATCTCTGCCGCGCAGCGCCAGTTGCCGCAGGACATGCCCACGCCGCCGACCTATCGCAAGGTGAATCCGGCGGACGCACCGATCCTGTTCCTCACCATGCAGTCGGCGACGCTGCCGCTGTCGACCGTGGACGATTACGCCGAGACCGAACTGGCCCAGCGCCTGTCGATGGTCGAGGGCGTGGCCCAGGTCAACGTCTACGGCTCGCAGAAGTACGCCGTGCGGATCGCCGTGAACCCGGACCGCCTCGCGGCGACGGGCATCGGCGTGGACCAGATGGCCAGTGCGATCGCCGCCGCGAACGTCAATAAGGCGACCGGCTCGCTCAACGGCAGCCGCCAGCTGTTGTCGATCCGTTCGGACGGCCAGCTGATGCGCGCCGCCGACTACAATCAGGTGGTACTGGCCTATCGCAACGGCGCACCGATCCGGCTATCGGATATCGCGACGCCTCGCGACAGCGTCCAGGACGACCAGAAGGCGAGCTGGTTCAACGGCAAGCGCGCGATCACCCTGGCGATCCAGCGGCAGCCGGGCGCGAACACTGTCGAGACCGTCGATCGCATCCTCACGCTGCTGCCGGGGTTTGAAGCGACGCTGCCGCCGTCGGTGAAGCTGGACGTGATGTACGACCGTTCGGTGTCGATCCGCGATTCGGTCCACGATGTGCAGTTCACCCTCGTGCTCGCCGGCATCCTCGTGGTGCTGGTGATCTACCTGTTCCTCGGCAATGCCTCGGCGACGCTGATCCCGGCCGTGGCCCTGCCGATCTCGGTGCTCGGCACCTTCGGCGCCATGTTCGCGCTCGGCTACAGCCTGGATAACCTCTCGTTGCTGGCGCTGACCCTCGCGGTGGGCTTCGTCGTCGACGATGCGATCGTGATGCTCGAGAACATCATGCGCCACATCGAACTGGGTGAACGGCCCTTCGACGCGGCGGTGAAGGGCGCGAACGAGATCGGCTTCACCATCTTCTCGATGACGCTTTCGCTGGTCGCCGTGTTCATCCCGGTGATGTTCATGGGTGGCATCGTCGGCCGGCTGTTCCACGAATTCGCCGTGGTCATCAGCGTGTCGATCCTGATCTCCGGTTTCGTCTCGATCACGCTCACGCCGATGCTGTGCAGCCGCTTCGTCAAGGCGCACGACCACGAGAAGCGCAGCTTCATCGTCGTGTGGTTCGACAAGGGTTTCAGCGCGGTCACCAACGGTTACACGAGTACGCTGGGGTGGTGCATGCGCCATCCACGCGTCGTGCTGGTGGTGTTCGCGCTCAGCCTGGGCGCGACGGGCCTGCTCTTCGCCATCACGCCGAAGGACTTCATCCCGGCCGGTGACAGCGGCCAGCTGCGCGTCACCACCGAAGGGCCGACCGATATCTCGTTCGCGGCGATGTCGGCACGCCAGCAGGCACTCGCCGAGATCGCCGGCAAGGATCCGAGCATCGGCGGTTACATGTCCAGCGTCGGTGCCGGCGGTGCGCGCGCGACGATCAACTCGGGTTCGATCCTGCTGACGCTGCGTGCGCCGTCGGAGCGCAACCACACCACGCCGGATGAAATCATCCAGTCGCTGCGGCGCAAGTTCGCCCAGGTGCCGGGCATCCGCACCTACATCCAGAACCCGCCGGCGATCCAGGTCGGCGGTCGCCAGTCGAAGGCGCAGTACCAGTACACGGTGCAGTCGACCGACCTGCAGGCGTTGTACGACTGGTCCGGCAAGCTGGTCACGGCCTTCCAGAAGCTGCCCGGCTTCCAGGACGTCACCACCGACCTCGATCTCAACAGTCCGTCGATGGTCGTGCAGGTCAACCGCGACAAGCTGGCGCCGATGGGCCTGACCATGGACCAGGTGCAGACGGCGCTTGGCACCGCGTTCGGCGAAAACCAGATCTCGACCATCTACGCATCGGCGACGCAGTACTGGGTGATCCTGCAAGTGGATCGCAGCCTGCAGGACGATCCCGCCGTGCTGTCCAAACTCTATGTCACCTCGGACACCGGCAAGCTGGTGCCGTTGAGCACCGTGGCGCGCTTCGAACGCAAGCCGCAAGTGCTGACGGTGAACCACCAGGGCCAGCTGCCGGCCGTGACGGTGTCGTTCAACCTCGCCCCGGGTGTTTCGCTAAGCGACGCGGTCGCCAGCATCGATCGGGCGACGACCGAGCTGAAGTTGCCGGCGACCTTGAGCGGCAGTGTGCAGGGCACGGCACAGGCGTTCCAGGATTCGATCAAGGGCATGGGCCTGCTGTTGCTGCTGGCCGTGTTCGTGATCTACCTGGTGCTGGGCATCCTCTATGAGAGCTTCATCCATCCGCTGACGATCCTCTCCGGCTTGCCGGCGGCGGCGGTGGGCGCGTTGCTCACGCTGGTGATCTTCCACGCCTCGCTGGACCTGTTCGCGTTCGTCGGCATCGTGATGCTGGTCGGCATCGTGAAGAAGAACGCGATCATGATGATCGACTTCGCGCTTGAGCATCAGCGCGATGGCACGGTGACCCCGTTCGACGCGATCTTCGAAGCCTGCCGCGTGCGTTTCCGCCCGATCATGATGACGACGATGGCGGCATTCGCCGGCACTTTGCCGATCGCGCTCGGCATCGGCGCCGGCGCGGAGACCCGCCGACCACTCGGCCTCGCCGTGGTCGGAGGCCTCGTGGTCTCGCAGATCCTGACGCTCTACCTCACGCCAGTGATCTACCTCTACATGAACCGCCTGCAGGAGCGCGTCGCACCAAAGCAGGTCGCAGACCCCGCGATCGTGTAGGAGCGCGCCTGCGCGCGATCGCCCGTTCCCTCAGTCGTGCGCGCCGTCGTTCTTGAACGCATCCGGCGCCGAACCGAAGTTGCCGTCGGCCTGTGCGGCGAGGTACGCGAACGTCGCATACACAGCCACGTTCTGCGCCAGCGCCCGCGGATCGATCTTGTCCAGCGTGTCGTTGGCGTTGTGGTGGTAGTCGAAGTAGTCGGTGCCATCCTGGGTCAGCGACAGCGCGGCCATGCCCTTGCCATGCATCTGCGAGAGGTCGGAACCGCCGCCGCCGGGCTTTTCCGGGTCGTAGGCGACGCCGATCGGCTCGATCACCTTCGCGATCTGCTCGATGGCACCGCGTGCCGACGGCTTCACCGACGCCGTCATCCGCCAGATCCGGCCTGCGCCGAAGTCAGACTCGGTGCCCAGCTGGAACTTCGATACGTCCCTGGCGTGGGCCTCGGCGTACGCACGGCCGCCCCACAGGCCCATCTCTTCGTTGGCGAAGGCGATGACGCGGATGGTGCGGTCGGGACGCTGCGGCATGTCCTTGATCAGCTTCGCCGCGGCGGCGGCAATCGCCACGCCCGCGCCGTCGTCGATCGCGCCCGTGCCCAGGTCCCACGAATCCAGGTGTCCGCCGATGGCGACAACCTCGTTCGGCTTCTTCCGGCCGGTCACTTCGGCGATGACGTTCGCGCCTTCGTAGGTGCCCTTGAAGCCCACGTCGAGGTCGAGCTTCAGCGTGACCGGCTTGCCTTCCTTCAGCACGCGCTCGAGCTGGTCGGCATCCGGCAGCGACAGGGCCGCGGCTGGAATCGCATCCTTCGGATCGGTAAACCCGGTGACGCCGGTATGCGGCGTGCGGCTGTGCGGATCCGTGCCGGCCGAGCGCAGCAGGAAGGCGGCGGCGCCCATCTTCGCCGCGAGGACCGGACCACGCGTGCGGGTCGCCGAACCCATGCCGTAGTCGTGGCCATCCTTCTGCTGGGTCATGTGCGTGCTGACGTAGACGATCTTGCCCTTCACGCTGTCCGGACTGGCAGCCTTCAGCGCGTCCAGGGTGTCGAAGCCGACGACCTCGGCGGTGAGGCCGCCGGCGGGCGTGCCGGCCGAGTAGCCCAGCGCGGTGACCAGCAGCGGCTGCGGGAACGGCGCCACGATGGCGGCATGCTCGCTGCGGCGCTCCCACAGCGGGTAGCTCACCTTCTCGGTATAGACCTTGTCGAAGCCCATCGCCTTGAACTTCGCCACGGTCCACTCGACGCCGCGCTTGTCGGCGGCGCTACCCGCCAGGCGCGGGCCGACTTCGGTGGTGAGGGCGGAGACGAAGGCATAGCCGGTGTCGTCGGCCATCGCCTTGTCGCGCAACGCGGTCGCGGCATCGACGGCTTTCGCCGGGATCGTGGTGGCCTTGTCGGCGGCGTGGGCGGAGCAGGCAAGGGCGATGCACGCGGCAAGCGCGTGGAAACGGTACACAGGACGCATGGGGACCCCCGGGGACGGAAACCCCGATTATGGACCCGACGCCCCGGCCCGGCGCGTAGGTCGGAAGTCATGCATGGCGACGCGCCGGCAAGGTGACCGACGCACGCAGGCCGCCTTCGCGGCGATTGCGCAGCTGCACCTGGCCACCGTGCTCGGAGAGGATCGCCTGCACGCTTGCGAGGCCCAGGCCGATGCCGCCGGTGTCGCGGTTGCGCGACGCCTCCAGCCGGAAGAACGGCTCGAACACCTGCCGTTGCATGGCCTCGGGGATGCCCGGGCCGTCGTCGTCGATCTCGAGCACGCAGGCCTCGCCGTGGAAGCGCAGGCGCATGCGCACGCGATCGCCGTATTTCAGGCCGTTCTCGACAAGGTTGATCACGGCCCGGCGCAGCGCGACCGGATCGCCATCGACGGTCACGGCATCGCCGCCCTGCAGGGAGACATCGTTGCCGATGTCGACCAGGTCGTCGGCCACGCTTTCCACCAACAGGCGGAAATCCAGCGGTTGCCGATGCGGGCCCGAGGCGCGATCGCGGATGAAATCCAGCGCCGCCGAGATCATCGTCTTCATCTCGACGATGTCGGCATCGACCTTGCTGCCGAGCGGTTCGGGCAAGCCGTCGAGGCGGAAGGTGAGTCGGGTCAGCGGCGTACGCAGGTCATGCGCGATGGCCGCGATCATGTTGGTGCGTTCCTGCATCATCCGGTTGAGCCGGGCCTGCATGGCGTTGAACGCATCCACGGCCTGGCGTACCTCGCGCGGGCCTTCGCGTGGCACCGGCGGTGCGCCGGTGTCGGTGCCCAGCCGTTGCGCGGCTTCGGCGAAGCGCTGGATCGGTGCCGACAGGGTCCGTGCGAACAGGATGGCGAGCGGCAGCATGACCAGCACGCCGATGCCGAGCATCCACGACAGCCGCGCGATGACGGTGTCGGCGAACGGTGTCTCGGGCACGGTGGCGACGTGCCACTGGCCGTCGTCGGCGCGATAGCCGATCACCGAGCCGGCGCCGACCGCCGCACGCATCGGGCCGGCCATGGGGCCATGGCTATCGATCGTGACGAACACGCGTAGCCGGGTGGCGTCCGTGGCGAGCATCTCGGCCAGGCGCCCGGCCAGGTGCTGCGAGGCCATGACGTCGTACGTGGCCGGCGCCTTCGGTGCTTCCGCGCGCGTGGTCAGTTCAAGGTCGGGTGCGCGTGGCGGCATGAAACCGCCATGCATGCCCGGGCCCGGCGGCGCGCCGTCTTCGAACGGATGGCCAAACGACTGCAGGTCCGGGCGCAGCACCGCGACGATGTCGAACAGCCCGGCAGACGCGGTGGGCCGGGGCGGCTTCAGCGTGAACACGAGGAAGCCGATCGCCTCCGCGACCAGCAGGGCGCAGACCACCATCAGGAAGCTGCGGGCGAAGATCGACAGGCGCGGCATCGGCATCACAGGCGGCTGACCTTGGGCACGAGCATGTAGCCTTCGTTGCGCACGGTGCGGATCATCTCCATCGCCGCGCGATCGTTGAGCTTACGCCGCAGGCGGCTGATCTGCGTGTCGATGGCGCGGTCGAACACCTCGGTGCGGCCACCATGGACCAGGTCCAGCAACTGGTCGCGGCTGAGGATCCGCTGCGGGTGGTCGACGAAGCCACGCAGCAGGGCGAACTCGCCGTCGGACAGGTTGATGAAGATGCCGGTGGGATCGCGCAGGTCCCGACGGGCGATGTCGAGGCGCCATCCGGCGAACGTATACGGGCGGACCTCGTCGACCGCGCTTGATTCGGCGCCGACGGTGCGGCGCAGGACCGCGCGCACGCGGGCGAGCAGCTCGCGTGGGTTGCACGGCTTGGCCAGGTAGTCGTCCGCGCCCACTTCCA
This sequence comes from Bacillus sp. NP157, assembly GCA_018889975.1. Lineage (NCBI taxonomy): Bacteria > Bacillati > Bacillota > Bacilli > Caryophanales > Bacillaceae > Bacillus > Bacillus sp. NP157. Next base: position 3,217,775 of record CP076546.1, on the reverse strand, counting down.
GGCCGATGATCCGGTCCGTATCGCCGCCGAGGGCGCTGAGGATGATCACCGGCGGCCCCTTGTCGGCCGTGAGCCGGCGCGCGGCCGAGAGGCCGTCCTCGCCCGGCATCATGACGTCGAGCACGACCAGGTCGGGCCGTTCACGCGCGATCGCGAGGTCCATCTGGGCGACGTTCTCGGCCGCCTGCACGCGATAGCCGTGGCCACCAAGGAAGCCGGCGATCAGTTCGCGCAGGTCGGGGTCGTCGTCGACGACGAGGATAAGGGCGTTAGGGTCCATGGCCATGGGCGTTTGATAGCAAAAAATCGCGGATCGCGCGTGTCCACGGCGACACCGGGGCGACACAAAGCGGACACACGGCGACAACGGCGGGTGACGCGCGGCCGATAGCCTGCAGCCTACCGTTTCACTGCAGGCTGCGCCCCATGTTGTTTTCGTCCCGCTGGTTCACCGCATGGCTCGCCTTCGGGCTGGCACTTGCCGCCGCCGTGCAGGCGCAGGATCGCGACCCGCCCCGTCCGCCACCGCACGATCCGCGGGTGGAAGCGGCCCTGGACGACTGCTGGGTGGAATACGGCCGCGAACAGGATGATCCCGTGCCGCCCGAAATGATGGCCCAGTGCATGGCCGACAAGGGCTTCACCCCGCCGCCGCGGCCGCGCCACGGGCCGCCGCCTCCGCCGCCCCCGGGCGACGAAGACGACGACGATGACTTCGACAACATCGTGGCGGGGCCATGAGCATGGGAGCCACGGCGATGTCCTACCTCTCGACCCCGACCCCGGTGCTGCCCCGCGTGCGCGAGCCGCTCGCCGCCGCCCAGCGCTTCTGGGGTGAGTTCGGCCATGCGGCCACGCGCCAGCCCGGCATGAGCGTCCTGCTCGACGGCTATGCGGGCGACCGCCTGCGCATCGGCACCTTCAGCCACCAGCCGCACGTGCTGAGCAGCGACCACCTGGCACGGCATCACCGCCACGCGGCACTGCTGGTCCTGCAACTGGAAGGCGAGAGCAGTGTCGAACAACACGGGCGACGCTCGCTGATCCGTCCCGGGGACTTCTGCCTGGTCGACCTCTCCCGGCCGTTCCGTGTCGAAACCGGTCGCTCGCTGGTCCAGGTGGCCTACCTGCCCCTGGCCGTGCTGCGTGATGCGCTGCCGCGGCTGGAACAGGTTGCCGCGGTGGGCCTGCATGGCCACCTCACCGAAGTCGGCTTCCTCCGCGGCCTCTACCGTGACCTGTTCGAGCGCGCCGAGGAACTGACCGAGCCGATGGCCGATCGCCTGGTCGATGCGATACCGCATGTCCTTGCGGTGGCCGCCTCGTCGGTGGACGATCCCACGCCGCCGCCCTCGCAACTGCGCCAACACCACAAAGACCAGGTGCGTCGCTACGTGCGCGAACATCTTGCGGATCCGGGCCTGTGCGCCGAGGTGATCGCAAGGGGCGTGGGCCTGTCAGCAAGTTATCTCTTCGAACTGTTCGCCGACGAAGAGATGACGCTGATGCGCTGGGTTCGTACGGAGCGCCTGGCGCGTTGCCGGCGAGAACTTGCGGATCCGGCGTTGCGATACCGCAGCATCGCGCATATCGCGCAGGCATGGGGCTTCGGCGACATGACGCATTTCGGCCGCAGTTTCCGCGAGGCGTTCGGCATGTCGCCGCGCGCGTGGCGTACCTCGTCGCGTTTGGACGTCCATGCGGCCAAGGAATCGCCGAGCGATGGTGGATTTTCACGCCACGTGGCCACGCGGATTTAACACTACATTGATTTTGCGGTAGCCGTCCTCCGAGGACGGCACACGCGAACCTTCCAGGGATGCGGTGGGGATGGCGCATGCCAGGCGTCCGTCCCGGGAAGGTCATTCATTTCATCTTTGGGGAGTCCCGTAGTGTCCAAGAATCCTTCGCCCATGGTCCGGCTGAGCCGGATCAGTCTCGCGCTCGCCCTGGCCCTCGGGGCCGGTGCCGCGCTCGCGCAGTCCACCACAGGTAGCATCTTCGGCCAGGCGCCCGTCGCCGAGGGCGAGACCGTCGTTGCCCGCAGCGCCACCGGCGTGGTCCGCGAGGTTACCGTCGGCAACGACGGCCGCTACACGATCGGCGCACTGCCGCTGGGCTCGTACTCGGTCAGCCTGATGCAGGGTGGCAAGGCGCTCGATGCCCGCGAAAACGTCAGCCTGCGTGTCGGCTCGGGTACCGAAGTGTCGTTCGCCGCTGCTGCCGCTGCCGGTGAAGCCACCAGCCTGGGCTCGGTTACCGTCTCGGCCAACACGCTGCCGCCGGTGGACGTCTCCAGCGTCGACTCGCGCACCGTCATCACTTCCGAACAGCTCGCCAAGCTGCCGCTGGCACGCAGTGCCGAAGCCATCGCGCTGCTCGCACCGGGCGTCGTCCCGGGCTACGCCGGCTTCAGCGGCACCACCAACAGCAACTCGCTGGTCTCGATCGGCGGTTCGTCGGTGACCGAGAACGCTTACTACCTCAACGGCTTCAACACCACCGACCCGCTGAGCGGTTTCGGCGGCATCACCCTGCCGTACGGCGCGATCGACCAGCAGGAAATCCTGAGCGGCGGTTACGGAGCGGCCTACGGTCGTTCCGACGGCGGCGTGATCAGCCAGAGCGGCAAGCGCGGCACCAACGAGTGGCACTTCGGCGCCCAGGTGCTGTGGCAGCCGGCGTTCGCCCGCGGTGACAGCCCGAACACGTATTACACCACCGGTTCGAAGGACGGCCAGATCTATCGCCGCAACTCGCAGAACGACTCGTGGTCGGCCACCGAGAGCGCCTACGTCGGCGGCCCGCTGATCAAGGACAAGCTGTTCTTCTTCGCCGCGGTGGAGCAGGAAAAGCAGTCGTCCAACTCCGTGCAGCCGGTGACCACCTCGCTGAACGACAAGTACGAGTACCACGATCCGAAGTGGTACGCGAAGATCGACTGGAACATCAACGACACCAACATCCTCGAACTGACCGGTGCCGGCAGCAAGACGCAGTACAAGGGCAACTACTACGACTATGACTACGACACCGCCCAGACCGGTGCGTTGAATAGCCAGGACACGTCGACCAAGAACGACGCCCGCGTCTACATCGCCAAGTACACCAGCTACATCACCGACGACATCACGCTGACGGCGATGTACGGCAAGCAGAAGATGACGTACTACAGCGAGACCCCGGGCTACGACCCGTCGGTCACGTACATCCTGCATCCGGAACTCGAGAACCCGGACGTGACCGGTGGCGGGCAGATCAACAATGGCCAGTCGGCGCTCACCATCGCCAACCCGGACCACTCGGCGACCACGCGCAACCTGCGCCTGGACCTGTCGTGGAAGCTGGGTGACCACACGATCACTGGCGGTATCGATAACCTCGACTCGCACGACGTCGACGACGGCGAAGACGCGGTGGCCTGGCAGTATGGTTACGGCACGCCGGACACCAACATCAGCGACGCCCCCTTCGTGGCCGCGCCGAATACCGGTGCCGGCGGCGAGACCGGCTACTACGTGTCGAAGTACCTCTACAGCACCGCCGCGTCGGTGCGCGTGAAGCAGCGCGCCCAGTACCTCGAAGACAGCTGGCAGGTCGACGATCGCCTACTGCTGAAGATCGGTATCCGCAACGACCAGTTCACCAACTACAACCCCAGCGGTGAAGCGTTCCTGCGCCTGACCAAGCCGCAGTGGGCGCCGCGCCTCGGCGCCGCGTGGGACGTCAACGGCGATTCGTCGCTCAAGGTCTACGCCAACGCGGGCCGTTACTATCTCGCCATGCCGGCCTCGGTGGCGCTGCGTGCCGCCGCGGGTTCGCTGTACACCAACGAGTACTACACCTACACGGGCATCGACTCGAACGGTTACCCGACCGGCCTCACCCAGCTCGCCTCGTCGACCGGCGGCGCCGTGTCCGCCAACAACGAGTACGGCCAGTCGCCGGATGCGAAGACGGTGGCCGCGAGCAACATCAAGTCCGAATACCAGGACGAGTACCAGCTCGGCTTCGATCACCAGATCAACAGCGACTGGGTCTGGGGCATGAAGGGCCAGGTGCGCAAGCTGCGTAACATCCTCGACGACATCTGCGACCTCGACACGATCGCCGACAAGGCGGCATCGCTCGGCTACACCGTCGACGAAAGCAACATGAACGGCTGCTACCTGTCCAACCCGGGCCGCACCAACACGTATCGCATCCCGGATGGCAGCGGTGGCTACGACAGCGTCAACGTCTCGGCGGTCGACTTCGGCATGCCGAAGGCCAAGCGCAGCTACTACTCGCTGGAAACCTACCTCGAGCATCCGTTCGACGGCACCTGGACCGGCAAGATCGACTACCTGTACTCGAAGAGCTACGGCAACACCGAAGGCCAGGTGCGTTCGGACATCGGCCAGACCGACGTTTCGGCGACGGTGGACTGGGACTACGGCAAGCTGATGGAGTACTCCAACGGCCTGCTCTCGAACGATCGCAAGCACCAGCTCAAGGCTTACGGTTCCTGGCAGGTGGCGAAGGAATGGATGCTCTCGGGCAACATCCTGCTGATGTCGGGCACGCCGAAGACCTGCCTGGGTTACTACGGCTCGGACGAAACCAATCCGGTCGGTTACGGCAGCTACTACCACTACTGCGCAGGCCAGCCGTCGCCTCCGGGTGCCGCCGGTCGCCAGCCGTGGCAGCACATCATCTCGCTGTCGGGTGAATACCGCCCGATGTGGGCCGACCAGAAACTTGCGTTCAACGTGATGGTCTACAACGTACTGAACGAGTCGAAGGCGACCGCAAGCTACGTCCTGTACGGCACCACCGCGGCACCGAACACGAACTACGGTCGCGTCACGTACTACAGCACCCCGCGTTACGTCCGCTTCGGTATCACCTACGACTTCTGATACCCGGCGTCACGCGTAGCAACGTATCCACATACCAACAATAAGGCGCCCGAGCCGTGAGGCTCACCTCCCGGGCGCCAGATCTCCCCAGATAGGCCGCCGGATATTCCCCTCCGGCGGCCATTTTTTTGCCTGGATCAGGGCGTGTGGTTCTGCTGCTTGAGCAGGTCGCGGATCTCCTGCAGGAGCACCACGTCGGCCGGGGTGGCGGCCGGCTTGTCTTCGTGGCGGGTGACCCGGTTGATCGCCTTGACCACGAGGAAGATCGCGAAGGCGATGATGACGAACTGGATGAGCACGTTGATGAAGACGCCGTACTGGATGGCCACTTCGGCCGTCTTCGTCGCGGCGTCCGCCGGCTTCAACACCCACTTCCAGTCGGAGAAATCGATGCCGCCGATCAGCATGCCGATGGGCGGCATGATGATGTTGTCGACCAGTGAGGTAACGATCTTGCCAAAGGCCGCGCCGATGACCACACCCACGGCCAGGTCGATCACGTTGCCACGCAGGGCAAATTTCTTGAATTCTTCGACCATGCTCATCGAATAGACTCCTCGTTGCTTCGTGTCGGACGTCCGAACCTAACGATCCTTATGTAAGGATCGCGCGAATTCACACTACGCGGCCTTCGAATGCCGCGATGCCTTCCAGCGTGGCGTGGAACCGGTCCCCGCGTTGCAAAGCTGAAACACCGGCGGGCGTACCCGTGAACACGAGGTCGCCTGCTTTCAGCTCGAACAGGGTGGATAGTGCCGCGAGGATCTCGCCCACGTCGAGCACCATCTCGCCCAGCGTCGCCTGCTGGCGTACCTGGCCGTTGACTTCGAGGGTGATGCGGGTGGCCGCGCCGGGCGTGGCCTCGCTGGCCGGCACCAGCGCCGACACCGGGGCCGAATGGTCGAAGCCCTTGGCCACGTCCCACGGCGCACCCTTGGCCTTGGCCTGTGCCTGCAGGTCGCGGCGGGTCAGGTCGAGCCCCACGCCGTAGCCCCAGACCAGCTTCGCCGCCTCGGCGGGCGACAGGTCGGTGCCACCCGCGCCGAGCGCGACGACCATTTCCACTTCGTGGTGCAGGTCGCTGGTGGCGGAGGGGTAGGGCACGTCGGCGCCATCGGTGACGACGGCATCGGCGGGCTTGGTGAAGAACATCGGGTTCGCCTTGTCCACGCTGGCGCCCATTTCTTTGGCGTGGTCAGCGTAGTTGCGGCCGATGCAGAAGATGCGGCGGACGGGGAATCGGCCCGACTGGCCGACGACGGGGAGGCTCGGCTGGGCCGGCGAGGGGATGACGGTATTCATGCGGCCAAGCCTAGCAGGTGACACCTGTCACGGCCGATGGCTGATGGCGCGGAATGGCGCGGCGCCTGCCAGGTTCGCATGATCCTGGTTGAACAACGCATGGGGATGCGAGGGGCCATGAACGCCAATGCCGAGCTGCTTAAGCAGCTGAAGATCGACAAATCGCACAAGGAAGCGCCGGGCCGCGGCCCGCCGTGGGGCCGCGTCGCTGCCATCGCCGGCATCGTCGCCGTGTTGCTCGCCATCGGCGTGGGGGCGTGGGCGCTGTTCGCCCGCCGCCCCATCGAGGTGCAGGTGGCAACCGCGGTGGCACCGGCCTCCGCCGGGGACGCCGGCGCCGTGCTGCAGGCCACCGGCTACGTCACCGCACGCCGCCAGGCCACGGTCTCGGCGCAGATCACCGGCAGCCTCACCGAGGTGCTGATCGAAGAAGGCGACCGGGTAAAGAAGGGCCAGGTGCTGGCCCGGCTTGAAGACAGCGCCTTGCGGGCCGGGCTGCAGTCGACCCAGGCCAGCGCCGCCGCCGCGCACGCCGCCGTCGCCCAGAGCGAGGCCCAGCTCGACCAGGCCCTGCGCGATGCCACCCGCCAGGAAGCGCTGGTCGGCCGCGGACTGGTATCCAGGCAGATCGCCGAGCAGACCCGCACCCAGGCCAATACCTACCGGGCCCAGCTCAACACGGCACGCCGGCAGGCCCAGGCGGCCGATTCGCAGGTCGGCGTCGCCCAGGTCAACCTCGATTACACCGTGGTCCGCGCGCCGTTCGACGGCGTGATAACCGACAAGGCCGCACAGGTTGGCGAAATCGTTTCGCCGCTGTCCGCGGGCGGCGGCTTCACTCGCACGGGCGTCGGCACCATCGTCGACATGGATTCGCTGGAGATCGACGTCGACGTCAACGAGGCCTACATCGGCCGCGTGCAGCCGGCGATGGCCGCCGAAGCCGTGCTGGACGCCTATCCCGACTGGCGCATTCCCGCGCACGTCATCGCGATCGTGCCGGCCGCCGACCGCGGCAAGGCCACGGTGAAGGTGCGCGTCGCCCTCGAAAACAAGGATGGCCGCATCGTTCCCGACATGGGCGTGCGCGTGTCGTTCCTCGAACATCGCGTGGAAACACGCAACGAACCGCCGAAGGGCGTGATGGTCCCGGCCAACGCCATCGTCCAGCGCGACGGCCACGAGGTCGCCTTCGTGGTCGCCGACGACAAGGCCCATCGCCACGCCATCACCGCGGCTGCCGCGAGCAATGGCGACCTGCGCCTGGTGACCCAGGGCCTCGCCGCCGGAGACAGCGTCGTCACCACCCCGCCCGACACCCTCGCCGACGGCGCCGCCGTCCGCGTCACCCAGCCCACGCCCTGACCAACGCACGGAGATACCCGCATGGCAACCCTGATCGACATCCAGGACCTTTCCAAGGTGTACGAGCGCGGCCGGCAGAAGGTCGAAGTGCTGCACGGCGTGGACCTGAAGATTGAAGAGGGCGACTTCCTCGCCCTGATGGGCCCGTCGGGCTCGGGCAAGACCACCTTGCTCAACCTGATCGGCGGACTCGATTCACCGACCAGCGGCAGCCTCACGGTGGCCGGCGAACGCATCGATACGCTCGGTGCCGGCGCACTGGCCCGCTGGCGCGCCGCGCACGTGGGCTTCGTTTTCCAGTTCTACAACCTGATGCCCATGCTCAGCGCGCAGCGCAACGTCGAGCTGCCGCTGTTGCTGACCAAACTGTCGGGCAAGCAGCGCGCGCAGAACGCCGCCATCGCCCTGCAACTGGTTGGCCTGGCCGACCGCGCAACGCACAAACCGGCCGAACTGTCCGGCGGGCAGCAACAGCGCGTGGCGATTGCCCGCGCGATCGTTTCCGATCCCACCCTGCTGGTGTGCGACGAGCCCACCGGTGACCTCGATCGCCAGTCGGCCGAAGACATCCTCGGCCTGCTGCGCGAACTCAATCGCGAACACGGCAAGACCATCGTCATGGTGACGCATGACCCGAAGGCCGCCGAATACGCCAACCACACGCTGCATCTCGACAAGGGCACCCTCGTCGAGCAGGCCGCGGCCTGAGCCCGGGGACGCCGCCATGAAATACTTCCATCTGATCTGGGCCGCGTTGTTCCGGCGCAAGACGCGCACGTTCTTCACGCTGGTCTCCATCCTCGCAGCCTTCCTGTTGTTCGGCATGCTCGATGCCACGCGCAGCGCCTTCAACTCGGGCGGTAGCGTGATCGGCGTCGACCGCCTGCTGACGACCTCGCGTTATTCGATCATCCAGTCGTTGCCCGCCAGCCTCGCGGTACAGATGAAGGCGGTGCCCGGCGTGCGCGACGTGGGCTATTCGAACTGGTTTGGCGGCATCTACCAGGACCCGAAGAACTTCGTGTTGAGCTTCGCCGTCAGCGACAACTTCCTCGACATCTACCACGAGATCCAGCTGTCGCCCGAGCAACGCAAGGCGTTCGCGAACACACGCACGGGTGCGGTGGTCGGCGCGGCGCTGGCCAGGCGCTACGGCTGGAAGGTCGGCGACAAGGTGCCACTGCAATCGACCATCTTCCCGCAGCGCAACGGCGACAAGACCTGGCCGTTCGACATCGTCGGCATCTACACCGCGGCCCCCGGTGCGGCGAACGGCACGGACCAGCAGTTCTTCTTCCACCACAAATATTTCGAAGACGCCAATGCGTTCCAGAGCATCGGCACCACGGTGGGCTGGTACGTGCTCCGGCTCAACTCGCAGAACGATGCCGACCGCGTGGCGAAGGCCGTCGATGCGATCTCGGCCAACTCCGACCATGAAACCAAGACGCAGACCGAGCAGGCGTTCAATGCCTCGTTCGTGAAACAGATTGGCGACATTGGCCTGATCGTCAGCGCGATCATGGGTGCGGTGTTCTTTACGCTGATCCTGCTCACCGGCAACACCATGGCGCAGGCGGTGCGTGAACGCACCAGCGAGCTGGCCGTGCTCAAGACCATCGGCTTCAGCAGCCGCAGCGTGCTGTGCATGGTGCTGGCCGAAAGCGTACTGCTACTGCTGATTGGCGGCATCCTCGGCCTCGGCCTCGCCGGCATCATCGTGCCGATCGTTGCCAAGGGCAGTGGCGGCATGTTGAACCTGCCGCCGGTCGGCATGCAGACCTGGATCCTGGGCGCGGCGCTGATGCTGGTCATCGGCGCCATCGTCGGCGCGTTGCCCGCGATGCGAGCCATGCGCCTCAATATCGTCGATGCGCTCGCCGGGCGCTGAGGAACTCCCATGAAAACCTTCAAGAAGTTCCTCTTCGGCCTGATGATGCTCGCCATCGTCGTCGTGTTCCTCATGGCGTGGACCGCCGTGCCCTGGCAGGGCGTGGTGCTGCTGGGTGTGCTTCTCGCCGTGTGGATGGCGACGACGCGCCGCGGCCGCCAGACCTGGCAGGTCACCCGCGTCGGGCTGTCCACGCTTGGCCAGCGGCTCGGTTCGTCGTCGGTCGTGGTCGTCGGCATCGCCGGCGTGGTCGGTGTTCTCGTCGCCATGCTGGCGATGAGCGAAGGCTTTGCGACTACCCTGCGTGCCACCGGCAGTGACCGCACCGCGATCGTCTTGCGCGGCGGCTCGCAGGCCGAGCTCAACTCGATCCTCGGTCGCGACAGCGCGAATGTGGTCATGCAGGCACCGGGCGTGAAGAAGGGCCCCGAGGGCCGGCCGATCGCGTCCGGCGAGATCGTCGTCGTCGCCAACCTGCCGGTGAAGGGCGATCCGAACAGCGACGCCAACGTACCCATCCGCGGGGTCAGCGACGACGTCTGGGCGCTGCGCGACCAGGTGAAGATCGTCGAAGGTCGCAGGTTCAAGCCGGGCCTGCGCGAGCTGATCGTCGGCAAGGGCGCGAAGGGCCAGTTCGCTGGCCTTGACGTCGGCAAGACGATCCGGCTCGCCGGACAGACCTGGACGGTGGTCGGCACCTTCGCGTCGAACGATGCGCTGGATTCCGAGCTGTGGGGCGATACCCAGAGCGTGGCCTCGGCCTATCGGCGTGGCAGCAGCGTGCAGTCGGTGACGGTCCTGCTCGATTCGCCGAAAGCGTTCGATGCGTTCAAGGCGAACCTCGCCGCCGATCCGCGCCTGAAGGTGGACGTGAGCACCACGCAGGCCTACTTCAGCAAGCAGTCCGAAGCGCTGACCAAGACGCTGCGCATCGTCGGCATCACGGTCGGCATCATCATGGCGATCGGTGCGGTGTTCGGTGCGTTGAACACGATGTTCGCGGCGATCCAGGCCCGCGCCCGCGAGATCGCGACATTGCGCGCGATCGGCTTCCGTGGCCTGCCGGTGGTGGTGTCGGTGTTGCTGGAGACGATGTTGCTCGCACTGCTCGGCGGCGTGATAGGGGCCGGCATCGTCTGGCTCATCTTCCACAACTACAGTGCCTCGACGCTGGGGGCGAACTTCAGCCAGGTGGTATTCCGCTTCCAGGTCAGTGGCGAGTTGCTCTGGACCGGGCTGAAGTGGGCGCTCGCGATCGGCTTCATCGGCGGCCTGTTCCCCGCGTTGCGCGCGGCGCGGGTGCCGGTCACCACGGCGTTGCGCGAGCTGTAGGCAGCGGGCAGGGATCGTCGGCGGCCGTCGTGGCCGCCGGCGCGAAGCAGGCGGTATCGTCGGCGCGATAGGGCTGGCAGCAGGCCAGCGCCGCGATGCCGAGGCACAGCAGCATGGCGAGGCGCGCGCTACAGGGATGGCGTCGCCGCGCGGGCGAACGAGGGGCACGGGCGTCCAGGGCGGTCTCCTGCAAAAGCGGGAGCGCAGCCTAGATCGCCCGCGGCGCGGGGCCCATCCGATTAATCTGAAAAATCAGCCGGCGTGCCGCGCACGTGACACGGATCACGCCGTGGCTCAGGCCTTGCGCGTGCGCATCATGGTGATGATGCCCACGCCGACCAGGATGATCGCCATGCCGGCGAGGTCGAACGGGCCGACGTGCTCGCCGGCCAGGGCGACGCCGAACAGCACCGCCACCGGCGGGTTCACGTAGGCGTAGCTGGTCGCCAGCGCCGGGCGCACGGTCTTCAGGACATAGAGGTAGGCGCTGAAGGCGATCAGCGAGCCGAACACCACGAGGTAGGCCAGCGCGGCGGTCGCCGATGCGACGGGATGCGCGGGGAAGCGCTCGCCGTGCAGCAACGCGAGGATGGCCAGCGAGACGCTCGCACAGAGCATCTGCGCGGCCGTGTTCATCGGCCCCTTCGGCATGTCCTGGCGCTTGGACCACACGGAGCCGAACGCCCAGCACATCGCCGCGACGATCAGCGCGATGGCACCCAGCGGTGCGCCGGACAGGCCCGCCCCCAGGTTCAGCACCACCACGCCGATGAAGCCGAGAACGAGCCCGGCCGACTCACCGCGCGACGGCCACTCGCCGTACATGCCGCCGAACAGCGCCGCGAACAGTGGCATGCTTGCCACCGCCACGGCGGCGATGCCCGAGCTCACCGACTGTTCGGCGAAACAGACCAGGCCGTTGCCACCGGCCAGCAGCAGCGTGCCGACGATGGCCGCGTTGCGCCACTGGCGTGCCGTGGGCAGGGTGGCGCCGCGGACGCAGAGCACCGCCATCAGCAACACTCCGGCGATGGCGAAGCGCAGCGCCGCCAGCAGGAACGGCGGATAGCTCACCAGCGCATAGCGGATGCCGAGGTAGGTGGAACCCCAGATCACGTACAGCGCAAACAGCGAAAGCGGGACCAACCAGCGCGATTCGTTCGGGACAGGCATGGGGGTGGCGGGGCAGGCGGTGTCGGTCATGGTGGGGAAGAGCCAGTGCGTGGAGCGCGCCGCCAGCGACGGCGCAGGTCTTGCACGATATCGCCGACGCGCGCGGCGCGGTAGCGAAAGCTTCGCGGGTCAGCCTTGAGCGGCGCTCATGGCGCGCTCGCTGGCCAGCAGCTGGCGCTTGATCTCCATGCCCCAACGCCAGCCGCCGAGGCTGCCGTCTTCGCGGATGATGCGGTGGCAGGGCACCAGCAAGGCGAGCTTGTTGCTGCCGCAGGCGCGGCCGATGGCACGCGCGGCCTTGGGCACGCCGATCTTCGCGGCAAGCTCGCCGTAGCTCAGCGTTTCCCCGCGCGGGATGCGGATCAGCGCGTCCCACACCCGCCACTGGAAGGCCGTGGCGGCCACATCGAGCGGCGGCATGGCCGGCGCATCGCGGTCGCTCCAGCCCAGTTCGTGGGCGACCCGCGCGATCACCGCATCGAGCCATTCCTCGCGGCCCTCGTCGACGCGTTCGCGCGTGGCGAGCGGGAATTCGTCGGCCAGGCGCGTTTGAAGCCCGGCGTCGTCGGCACCCAGGGTCACCGAACAGATACCGCGCGCCGTCGTCGCGACCAGCAGCTGGCCCAGCGGCGTCGAGGTGGTGGTGTAGCGGATCGAAGCGCCGGCGCCACCCGCGCGATAGCTCGCCGGGGTCATGCCGAGGCGGCGGTCGCTCTCTTCGTAGACGCGGCTGCCTGAGCCGAACCCGGAGTCGTAGACGGCATCGGTCACCGCCGCGCCGTCGCGCAGGGCCTGGCGGAGCTGGCCGAAGCGCCGCGAGCGTGCGTACTCGGCGGGGCTCACGCCATAGCGCTTGCGGAAGATCCGCTGCAGGTGGGTCGGGCTCAATCCGGCGAGCGCGGCCAGGCTAGCCAGGTCCGCGCTGGCATCGTCCTGCTCGAGGGCAAGACGCACGCGTTCCAGGGCATCGTCGGTCGGATTCGGCATGGCGAGGGCGGGACGGTTCATGGTGGCCTCCTTCATGGGAGACCAGCGTAAGCGGAGGGCAGCGCGAGAGATATCCGCGTCTTGCGATCCCGCGCCCACAGGCGATCAATGGTGGACGGGACGGCCCTGGCGGCTGATGACCACGAATTCGCCTTCGAGCACGTCCGGCTCCTTGGCGCGCGCAGCCGTCTGCGGCGCCGCGCCGACAGGCCCCGTGGCACCCGCCGTGCGACCACGGGCCAGCTTCCACTGGCGGACTGCCAGGAAGACCAGGCCACCGGCCACCAGCACGCCAAGCACGACCACGCCGAAGACCAGCAATACCCCGAGCACGGCCAGGCCGGCCACGAGCGACAGGGCGCGGGCGAGCGGGTTGCGTGAACGGCGGATGGGCGGGAAGACGAAGCGCATTGGTTAAAAATCCGTATGGCACAATGACATGCGTGCGAGCCTCTTTACCTTGGGGCATCCCCTCCCCCCAGACAAGTGCCATGACGACCAACCCCGATAGCGCCCCCCTCTGTCTCCTCGAAGACATCCCCGACGGCAATGCCATCGAAGTCGAAGCCCTGGTGGCCGGCGAAGCCGAATCCCTGCTGGTCTATCGCGACGGCGAGGCGGTCAGTGCCTTCTATAACGTGTGCCCGCATGCGGGCCGGCGGCTCGACTACGCGCCCGGCCGCTTCCTCGTCCGCAACGGCCTGATCATCTGCGCCGCCCACGGCGCCACCTTCACCGCCGGCGACGGCCACTGCCAGACCGGCCCCTGCAAGGGCGACCGCCTGCGCGCCGTGCCCGTCACAGTCAGCAACGGCACCGTCCAGCTCGCCTGAGATATTTCTGTGTGCGTGTGGATGTGCGTGTAGGAGCGCGCCTGCGCGCGATGGAATCGCGGCAACCCCCATCGCGCGCAGGCGCGCTCCTACACACGACCGTCAGCGGTACATGAGGTTGACGCAGACCAGCGTCACCACCAGCACCAGGACGGTCAGCGGCAGGCCTACCCGCAGGAAGTCCTTCGCCCGGTAGCCACCGGGGCCGGCGACCATCATCAGGGCCGGGTGGCCCGACGGCAGCAGGAAGGTGTTCGACGACGATACCGCCACGATCAGCGCGTAGGCGGACGGGTTGCCACCCGTGGACACGGCCACGCTGATCGCGATCGGCACCATCATCACGGTGGCGCCCACGTTCGACATCACCTGCGAAAAGATCAGGGTCAGCACGGCGATCGACAGCTGCAGGGTCCACTGCGGGGCGTGGCCGAGCACGGCCAGGACTTCCTGCGCGATCCAGCTCGCGGTGCCGGTGGAATCCATCGACCATCCCAGCGGAATCAGGCAGGCGGTGACGAAGATGGTCTTCCAGTTGATCGCCTTGTACGCCTCGTCCATGTTCAGCACGCCGGTGAGCAGCATGCCCACGGCGCCGGTCATCATCGCCACCGACAGGTCGAGGTGGGTGAACAGGGCCAGGCACTTGGCCAGCACGAAGAAGCCGACGGCCTGCCAGATCTTGCCGGGACGCTGCTCTTCCTTCGGCACGTCGGTGACCACGACGAAGTCGCGGTCTTCCTCGGCCAGCATCAGGTCGCGCCACTTGCTGTGCAGCACCAGGGTATCGCCGGCGCGCAGGCTCACCGCACGCACGTCTTCGCGGTAGACCTCGTCGCCGCGGTTCACCGCCAGCACGGAGATGCCGAAACGCTTGCGCAGGCGCAGCTCACCCACGGTCTGCTTGATGAAGCGCGAGCTGGGCGGGATCACCGCCTCGGAAATACCGGCACGGGTGGTGTTGAACTGCTCGCCGAGCTGGCGCATGCGCATCGACACGCGGCACAGCTGGTTATTGGCGAAGGCGTTGATCGCGTCCTTCGGGGCCAGCACGCCGAGCACCGTACCCACCCAGATCATCTGGTCCGACGGCGGGGCCACACGGCTTTCGTTGCCATTCTTGATGGCGAGGATCAGCGGGGCGCCGTGCAGCTGTTCCACCTCGCCGATGCTCATGCCCACCAGCGGGCTCTCGGCGGTGACGGTGAGCTCGGCCGTTTCGCCGGCGATGCCATAGGTGTCGGCGAAGTAGCTCTCGGTTCGGCCCGGGGTCACCTTCAGCCGCTCGTCTTCGCGCTCGGGCAGCAGCTTGCGCGAGAACAGCCAGAAGAAGGCCACGCCGAGGCCGGCCAGCACCAGGCCCACGGGCGTGACGCTGAACAGGCCGAACTTCGGGATGGTGTGCGCGCCGGGGGGCAGGTTGCTGTTGGCGCTGGCGATCAGGTCGTTGAGGACGATCAGCGGCGAGTTGGCGATCAGCGTGGTGTTGGTCGCCGTCAGGATGCAGAACGCCATCGGCAGCAGCAGCCGCGACATCGGCACGCCCGTGCGCGCGGACAGGCGTGAGGTGACCGGGATCATCAGCGCGGCCAGGGCCTGGCTGGGGATCACGGCGCTGAACAGGCTGGTGACGCTGTTGACCACCACGCCTAGCCGCGACTCCACGCCACGCGCCATGCGCATCACGAACGAGGCGGTGAGGTTGAGCACGCCGGCGCGGTCGAGGCCGGCGCCCATGATCATGATCGCGATGATCGCGATGACGGCGTTACCGGCGAAGCCGTTGAACACCTGCTCACCGGGGATCAGCCCGGTGAGGCCGATGGTGACCACCACCAGCAGCGCCACCATGTCGGCGCGGATCCACTCCAGCACGAGCATGAGCATGGTGAAGCCCACCAGGCCCAGCACGAGGATCATTTCAGGCGTGAGTGTAAGTGCCACTAGCCGGCAGTCCCGTTCCGGTCGATGGGGGCATGCGGTGGCATCGCTTCGCCAGGCTGCTGTCGATGGCGCAGAAGTATACGCGCTAGGGGTGGCTCCGGGCTGAAGACAGGTACATGGCTGGGGTGGTCAGCGGCTGAGGTTGGACACCGCTAGGTCGACGATGCTGTCGCCACGCCCGCTCATCACCGCCTTCAGCGCATAGAGGCTGAAGCCCTTGACCTGTTCCCCGCTGATCTTCGGCGGGATCGACAGTTCCAGGCGGTTGCTGACGACATCGAGCAGGGCCGGCCCTTCGTGCGAGAGCACCTCGGCGATCGCGGCCGGCAGGTCGGAGGCACGCGCCACCCGGCGGCCGTGGATGCCCATGGCATTGGCCATGGCGGCGAAATCCGGGTTCTGCAGCTCCACGCCGGTTTCCTGCAGGCCCGCGGCCTTCATTTCCATCTCGACGAAGCCCAGCGTGCCGTTGTTGAGCACGATGATCTTCACCGGCAGCTTCTCCTGGGCCAGTGTGATGAAGTCGCCCATCAGCATGGCGAAGCCGCCGTCGCCGGAGAGCGAGATCACCTGGCGATCGGGATACGCGGCCTGGATGCCGATGGCCTGGGGCATGGCGTTGGCCATCGAGCCGTGGACGAAGGAGCCGACCAACCGGCGCTTGCCATTCATCCTGAGGTAGCGGGCCGCCCAGATCGTCGGCGTGCCGACGTCGCAGGTGAACACCGCATCCTCTTCGGCCAGCTCGCTAACCAGGTGGGTGACCTGCTGCGGATGGATCAGCTCGTGGCCGGCACGGATGGCGGCGAGTTCGTCGAGGTCTTCGCGGGTCCGCGCGTAGTGGGCCAGGCAGCGGTCGAGGTGGCCACGAACCCGCTTCGGCTCGATCCGCGGCAGCAGGGCGCGCAGCGTTTCGCCGACGTCGCCGACCACGCCGAGGTCGACCTGGCAGCGCCGGCCGATGTTGCCGGGACGGATGTCGACCTGGGCGATCTTCGCGTCTTCCGGGTAGAACTGCCGATAGGGGAAGTCCGTGCCGAGCATCAACAGCGTGTCGCAGTCTTCCATGGCGTGGTAGCCGGAGCTGAAGCCGATGAGGCCGGTCATGCCCACGTCGTAGGGGTTGTCGTACTCCACGAATTCCTTGCCGCCGAGTGCATGCACGATCGGCGACTTCAGCGCCTCGGCGAGGGCCAGCAACTCGTCGTGGGCACCGGCGGTGCCGCGGCCGCAAAGCAGGGTGACGCGCTTGCCGGCGTTGAGCAGGGCCGCCAGGGCATCGAGCTCACGCTCGGCCGGGACCACCTTGGGCGCGGGCGGAAGCAGGCCGGCCTTCGGCGTGACCTTCTTCACCACGGCCTTCTTCATCGCCACGTCGCCGGGAATCACCACCACGGCCACGCCACGCTGGCCCACCGCGGCACGGATCGCCGAGTCGAGCACGCGGGGCATCTGCGCCGGGTCCGAGACCATCTCGCAGAACACGCTGCATTCGCGGAACAGTTCGGTCGGATGGGTTTCCTGGAAGTAGCCGCTGCCGATCTCGGCGCTGGGGATGTGCGCGGCGATCGCCAGCACCGGCGTGCGGGTGCGATGGCAGTCGAAAAGGCCGTTGATCAGGTGCAGGTTGCCAGGGCCGCAGCTACCCGCGCAGACCGCGAGTTCCCCGGTGACCTGGGCTTCACCGCCGGCGGCGAAGGCCGCGGCTTCTTCGTGGCGAACATGCACCCAGTCGATGCGGTTGCGCTCGCGCAGGGATTCGGTGATGGCGTTGAGGCTGTCGCCCACCACGCCATAGATGCGGCGGACACCGGCTTCTTCGAGGGTCTCGGCGAACAGGTCGGCCAGGGTGGAAATAGACATGCGGGGCTCCGTGAGGGACGCGAAGACCCACTATGGGCCTTAATCCATCAAGGGCTTGTCGAACCGTGCCATTCGTAGAGGAAATCCCAGACGCCATGGCCAAGACGCATGCCGCGGCGTTCGAAATGGGTTTCGATGCGCCACTCCGGACGCTCGGCGGTGGCGCCCGGGCCCACGCGATTCTGCCAGCCCGGCGCGGCTTCCATCACCTCGCGCATGTGCTCGGCATAGGCCTCCCAGTCGGTGGCGAGGTGGAGCAGGCCGCCCGGCGCCATGCGTGACGCGAGCAGAGCGATGAAAGCCGGCTGGACGAGGCGGCGCTTGTTGTGGCGCTTCTTGTGCCAGGGGTCCGGGAACCAGATGCGCACTTCGGACAGGCTGCCCGGGGCGATCTCGTTTTCGAGGACTTCCACCGCGTCGTGCTTGTACAGGCGCACGTTGCTGGCGTCGCGGGCGGCCAGCGCGTTCATCAGGCGGCCGACGCCCGGGCCGTGGACTTCCACGCCGACGTAGTCGCGGGCGAGGTCGTGCTCGGACGCCCAGGCCAGGGCCTCGCCATTGCCGAAACCGATCTCGAGCACGCGCGGGGCTTCGCGACCGAAGGTGGCCGGGAGGTCGCGGGTGCCGCCGGTGTAATCCAGGCCGAAGCGTGCCCAGTGGTCGTCGAAGGCGCGCTGCTGGGCCGGGGTCATCCGGCCTTCGCGCAGCACGAAGCTACGGATGCGGCGCTGGAAGGGGCCTTCGCCCTGCGTGTCGTCGTCGTGGGCCATGGTCAGTCGGTCGGGTCAAAGCGGCCCATTCTAGCGGGTGGGCGGCTTTGCTTCAGCGCCCGCGGACCGGCGGTGGGCCGCCGCTGCCCGGCGCGACGCGCGAGCCGTTGACCGGGATCATCTGCGGGCCGAAAGTCTGGCCGCTGCCGGGGGTGTAGGGGCGCGGCGGCGGTTCGTTGATCGTGGGCTGCGGGCCGTTGTTCCAGCCGGCGTTGTTATTCCAGCCGTTGCCGTTGCCGTTCCAGCCGTTGTTGTTGCCGCGGCCGTCGCGGTGGTTGTCGTCGCGGACCGGGGCGACGTTGTAACCGGGCTTGCCGTCGGAAGGGCGGGGCTTCACGCCAACGGTGACCGTGTTGTCCTGGCGGTTGTCGCCGGGACGGCCGTGGTCGTGGTCGTGGCCATTGCCGGGGCGGCCGCCACCGGGGTAGCCGCCGTGGCCGGGGTAACCGTTGCCTGGGTAGCCGTTACCCGGGTAGCCATTCCCCGGGTAGCCGCCGTAATAGCCGCCGTAGTAGCCGTTGTTGCTCGAATAGCCGCCGTCGACGTAGCCGCCGTCGCCATACGTGGATCCACCGACTTCGGTGGTGGACTGGTAGGAACCGGTCACCAGCTGGCCGCGGACATAGAGCCGTGCCGGGGTGGGCAGGGTGCCGGTGCTGACCGTCTCGCGGCGTTCGGGGACCGAGGGGCCTGAGATGTAGCTCACTCCAGGCTTCGGCATATTGGCCGTGGACACCGTCCGCGACTGTGCCGACGCCTGGCTGGCGCCAAACACCAACAGGGCAGTGATCGATACGGCGAGCAAGCGCATGGCGGCGGTCCTCTGGGCATTCCCCGACCCGATTATGCGCCGGAGCCCGACCGGGGAAATGCAGGGTCTCAGGGCTGTTCAGGATGTCGCCACCTTTCCCCCGGGAGCCTTGTCGTTTAACATCCCGGGGCGATGCGGGTGTAGCTCAATGGTAGAGCTGTAGCTTCCCAAGCTACTGACGAGGGTTCGATTCCCTTCACCCGCTCCACGTCGCGCGATCATCGCGCTAGCGGCCCTCCTTGCAAGACAAGGTCACATGGACGACGTGATAGCGGCCCGGCACCTGGTTAGCTACGACCGGCCCAGGGGAGCCGATACGCGCAAGATCTTTGCGCAGCTCAGGGCGATCGCGGCGCGTCTACGGGACGCACTACGAACAGATGCCCGCGAAAGAACTCGGTCGATTCTTCTTCGAGAGAACGCGCAAGCTTCGAGACAACCGCGCCTTCCATCGTGACAAGATCCGCGGGGTGTATCCGATCAATGTCTTGAACGCGCAACAGGCGAAATGCCTGCGAAGTGTGGCCGGCCTGCAGGAAGACAGATTCATCCGCCTCGATGACGACAGGCACCTACTCGTCCTGAATGACGCGGAAGTCTCGGAGTTAGGTGCGGAGTGTGTTGGCGCAGATGTTCTTATCTGAGCCGTAGGTAGTGAAGGGAACCCTTGCAGGAGCGCGCCTGCGCGCGATCGCAGGACGAATTCAAGAAGCGCATCCATGCCTTAGAGCAACCGGCAACACCGGATCCAAAGTTCCAGCCGGAAGTGACTAGAGCGATCAGCGGGGTGCAGTAGGTCATTCGGGAGGGATGGCAATGAAATCTCGTTTCACCGCTATGAAGATGCTGTTGGTGATGGCTTGCGGATTTGCGAACGCCAGCGCAGCCAACCGAGCCAAAGGGATTTCGGTAGACGAGGCGAGAGCGAAAGCGAAAGAGCTAACACAAACCGTGTTTCTACGATCGCACCTTGAGCCTGAGCTGGAAGGCGAGCTATCACCGGATTTCTATAGCATGGACCTGTTATGGGACGAGTGGGTGGGAGGGAGTCGAGTAGCGGCGTTCCTTCAGATTGATAAATCGAACGGCAACGTGATCCAGGTGTATGGAGTGTCGTGTTACCAATACGGTCATGACAAGAAGATGCATGAGGTTCACTCCGGAGCAAAATTGCGACTACCAGACGTTTGCGATTAGCCGTCAACGACCGCGTTGGACATATACCTGGAGTATTCGCATGAAGGTTCTCTATCTGGTGAAGCATCGAAGGCTTCTCCATGACGACGTCTTCAGCACCTGGTTTATCGGGTGGTACTCCACGCGCGCGAATGCGGAGGCAGCCATTGCACGTTCGGCGCCGCTTCCAGGCTTCTGCGACTTCCCGACGGCATTTGTGATTTGGGAGTTGGAGGTCGATGAGATCTATGACGAAGGCGACGATGGCAAGCAAGCCGACGAGGACGAAGATTGAGTCAGGCGTACTGGCCTAAGGCGGCAGCGGGCAACGAAATCGATCGCAACAGGATCCGGCTATGATCGTCTATCAGTTGGAATGGTTCCGCGAGCTCGACGAATACATCACGGACACCGTTTTCATTGGCGTGTTTTCCTCCGAGAAGAAAGCCAGGGACGCGATAGAGGTCGTGAAGAGTCGACATCGTTTCGCAGGGTGGCCCGACGGCTTCTATGTTTCCGACATCGAAGTCGATACCGACCATTCCACCACGGGATTCTTCATCCCGGACGAGTAGGCGCATGCATCAGGGAAGAGCCGATGTCATCTTGCTGACTCAGCGTGACCTGTGTTAGCAACGCTGCGTTGCCCTGGCCACTTCGATGGCATGCTGCGGCTAGACTTGAAAGATGCAATGCACCGCTTGCCGTCAGGGTGAGGACGTCATGTTGAAGCGAATACTGCTTAGGGAAATGCTCGGGTTGCTTTGGGCGCTCGGCATGAGCGGGATCATTGAGCTGATATACAGCCCGCTGACCGTGTCCTATTTTCGTCTTGCCATCTTCTTTGGTGTGATCGCCCAGGTTTGGGTGCTGCTTGCCTTTGTCAAGAATCGCCGCGCCAGGCCGTGATGCGTTCAAGCCTGCCGTGCACCTTGCCGAGTTTGCAGCTAGCCGACACGCGTGCCTCTGATAGCGTCCCGACAACCCTTTCCGTCGGGAGACCCGCGATGTTTTCGAGACTGGCCGTGTACGGATATTGCGCCGCGCTGATCGGCTTTCTTCCTGTGACAGGCGCCGCTGCCGACTCGCCGGCGCAACCCCAGGGCATGTGGCAAGGCCTCATTCAGCAGGCCAATAGCGACGTTGTAATGCGCCTGTCCTTTGCTTCCACGTCAGTCCGGGCGCACTTCGACGAGCCATTCTCGTGCGACGTCACGGCCCGCTTCCTAAGGGCGGATGGCGACACGCTGTTCTATCGCTTCGGTCCATCGATGAATGGCGGCCGATTTTGCGACGGTGTGATGAGTCGCGACCTTCGGGTAACGCCCGCTACAACCGAGCGCGCCATGACGATTACATTCGACACGCCACGTGCGACCTGGAACGGAAGGCTGAGGCCGGCGCCTTCGCCGTGAACGACAACCGCCAGGCACCGGGCGCGACGCGCGACCGTTAGTCGTCGTCGTTCAGCAGCTTTCGTCGAGCGCACCCGACGAGAAAAAAAGCAGTTGCATCGCCGGATGCGATTTAGGCATGCTCGTCGCAACGCCACGGAGGCATAGCATGCATCTGCTTCGACTCGATCACTTCGCCGGCCAGATGAACGAGACGTTCTACGTCGACATCGACCAGGCGCGCGTTCCGTTCGTGCTCGTGGAAGCCCGTCCGCTGCAGCATCGCCCGATGCCAGGGCTGATGAGGGAGCCGTTCTCGCTCCTGTTCCGCAATGCATCGCCGGTGCTGTTCCCGCAGCGCACCTATGCCATGGGCAGCGAACGCATGGCGGAATTCGGCATATTCCTCGTGCCAGTCGCGCGGGACAAAGACGGGTTCCTCTACCAGGCGGTCTTCAACTAGGCGCAGGCCAGCGCATGCTGGTGTAGACGCCTTCATCGGCCACGGTGACGAAACCGAGCGCTTCGTACAAACGACGCGCCCGTGGGTTATGCCGGTTTACGTTGAGGGTGACCGCACGCGAGGCGCTGCCCGCATCGTGCTGGACCTGTCCAAGCAAGGCCGTACCCAGCCCTTTGCCTTGCCACGCCTGTTCGATGCTGATGTCGATGACATGGCAAGCGTCCGACGCATGGTCGAGATAGAGCCGACCGATCGGCTCACCCTCGGCTTCCACGATCAGGAACTCGGCGCTGCCGAACTGCTGGGTGTAATGGCGGTGCTGCAGCGCGAACTGGTCATCGAGGAACTGTTCGCGCATGGCCGCAGGCCACGGCACGCCAGCCAGCTCCACGGCACGGGTCTGTGCGTAGAGGCGCCGCAGGAACGGCATGTCGGACGTCACGGCCGGACGCAACGCCAGGCGCTGCGCGGCCCAACCCGGCGGCGCACTGGCGATCGCCCTCGTCATCGGAGCGAATGCGAGGGCGACCATGCGTGTCACCCGAAGCTGGGATAGACGCCTTCGAGCGCAATGCAGAAATTCAGCGCGAGGAACGGCTGCCGGTTTTCATGCGGCTGGTTCCCACCTGAGACGCCCAGCGTCTGCGGCGCGAGCAGGGTATTGCCCGGCAGCGGCGCATACGGTTTGGTGCTCGAGCTATGCGGGTTCGACAGGTAAGCCCCGTTCACGGGCGTGCCTGTGCGCTTGCTGTTGTCACTCTGGTTATAGATAAGCACGCCATGCCCGTGTGCCGGCATCTCGGTCGCCAGCAACGTCACGCTGTTCTCGCCGACGGTGTCGCCTACCGACCGTGGTGTCAGCCCTGGCCCCCGTCCTTGCGAGGCCGGCGTGCGATTGCTGAAGTTCGGTAGCATGAAGTTGCTGGTGCCATTTCCGCCGTATTGCACGCCAAGCAGCGTGTAGAGCGCCGAGAACTGGGAAAGCGGTAAGGTCTGTCCCTCGCATTGCGCCCAACCCTGGGGCGCATAGTTGAAGCCGAACAGCTGGATTTCACCGAGGTAGGGGGTCGTCATGCTGCACACCTTGTATGAGAGGCACTCGCGGAATCCACGGTGCGGGAATCAGCCCTGGCTGGGATAGACACCGACATATGCGATGCACATCGAGGCAACCAGCGTGGGCATCATGTTGTCGTGGGGTTGGTTGCTACCCGCGGGCTGGACCATCAACGGCGCCATGGGGAACGTGCCTGCTCCGGTCGCGTCGGTGGCATAAGTCGTATCCGATCCCAACGCACCCAGCTGGACCCCAGCGGGGGAAAACTGCGTGGCATTCGCGGAGGTCACCGTCAGCGGATGGGTGTGCATGGGCAACTGACTGGTCAACAGCGTGACCGATTCCGTGCCCGAGACCATGCCGATCGGGTGGGGCGACAAGCCATTGCCCTGGCCCTGGTGCATCGGCACTCGACCGCGCAGGTCCGGGACCGCGAAGGTGGTGACGCCGTCACCGCCGTACGTCGTGCCGATCAGGGCATAAAGCACTTCGTATTGATTGATGGCCAGGAGGGCGCCGTTGCAGGCCAGCCAGCCATTCGGGATGCGCGAAAACGCGAACAGGCGCATTTCCCCGACGTATTGATCACTCATCGTCGAAACTCCTAATCCGGTCCGGGGATTCAGCCGCGCGAGGGGTAGATGCCGTTCAGGGCGATGACGAAATTGATCGCCAGGTAGGGCTGCATGTTTTCATGCGGTTGCGAGCCACCCGCTGGGCTCACGCATGCCGGGTTGAGCACCACCTGCGCACCGGGCGAGGCGTACAACGCCTCCTGGCCTGTCGTGGATGCGTAGATCTGGTTCGACGGGCTACGGCCTGCGCCGGCGGCGGTGGTCGCGCTTACCTGGTGGCCATGCGCGGGCATTTCCGAGGTCGTGAGGGTGACTGTCTCCGTGCCCGCCAATGCGCCCTGTGCATAGGCCGCCGGTTGCCATGCCTGGTCCTGCGACGCGCCGGCGCCCACGGGAACGCGGCCACGCAGGTCGGGCAGCCCAAAGGTGACGCTGCCATTGCCACCGTATTGCACGCCAAGCAGTGAAAACAGCGCAGTGTTCTGACTGATGGGCAGGATCTGCCCGTTGCATTGGGCGAAGTAGCGCTGCGCGAATCCGAATCCGGCCATCATGATCTGGCCGAGGTAAACGTCAGTCATTGCGTGGACCTCCCTGAGGGTGCGTCGCACTGTGTCGGAGAACGCTTCGCTTGCACAGCGACGATGATGCGCGCTTCCGGCAAGACTTAAGCCTTCCTGCTGCGCAACCGAAAGTTTGCTGATTCAATAGCGCCGGGGACGGATTGGTCGATTGCGGAAAGCGCAACGGATTCGTCGGGCGCAGGCTTCGCCGCGCGCCATGGCTAGGGGAACAGGGCTTTCACGGTAGCGCCTTCGCGCTCGCATGCTTTTCGCGTGCGGGCGGTTTGCGGCCGGTCGGCTTCCAGGGAACGACGATGGAAACGAGTGTGGACGATCGCCGGCGGTTGCTGCGCGGCTTGGGTGGGTTCTGGCTGCGATTCGCAGTGGTGTGCCTGTTGTTCCTTGGCGTTGCGCAAGCCGCGTCGGCCGCGTGCACGTCGCCACAAACCGCGACCATCGCACCGGGCGGCACGGCGACCTTCTCGTGCTCGGATTTCGGCTTCGTCTCGCCGCCTGACCAGCCGCCGGCGCACGGCACGCTCGACTACTCGCAAGACCCGCTGCTGATCTATCGCAACACCGGCGGCGCGGGCACCGTCGATACCTTCGTGGTCCAGGACGACAACAGCACGCCCATCACGTTCCGGGTCACCATCACCGGCGGGGGCGCCCCGACAGCCGGCCCCGTGTCCGCCACGGTGCCCTACAACAGCTCGGCCAACCCGATCACCCTCAACACGACCGGCTCGCCCACCTCGGTGGCCGTCGCCACGGCGGCAGCGCATGGCACGGCGACGGCCAGTGGCACCGCGATCACCTACACGCCCGTCACCGGGTATGCTGGAACGGATGTCTTCACCTACACCGCGACGAACGGCGCAGGCACCTCGAGCCCAGCCACGGTCACCGTCACGGTCAGTCCCCCGACGATCACCTACGCGCCCGCGAACCCGGCCAATGCCACCGTGGGTGCGCCGTACAACGGCAGCGTCGCGGGTGCATCCGGTGGCGCGGCGCCTTACACCTACACCGTGACTGGCGGTGCGTTGCCCGCCGGTGTCACACTCGCACCGAGCGGCTCGCTCACTGGCACGCCCACGGCGGGCGGCACCTTCAGCTTCCAGGCTAAAGCCACGGATAGCTCGACGGGTACGGGACCGTTTGCGTCCGCCCCGCACACCTTCACGCTGACCGTCGCCGCACCGACCCTCGCCATTGTTCCGACCACGTTGCCTGGGGGCACCGTCGGCTCAGCGTATTCGGCCGCGGTGACGGCCTCCGGCGGCACGGCCCCGTATACCTTCAGCTTGACCGGCACCTTGCCCCTGGGTGTCACCCTCTCGAGCGGCGGCGTCCTCAGCGGCACGCCGACGACACCCGGCACCTTCGCCTTCACCATCCGCGCGACCGATTCCTCGACCGGCACGGGTCCGTACATGCAGACCCGGTCCTATACCGTCACGGTGAGCGGGCCGACCATCACGGTCGCACCTCCCTCCGTGCCGAACGCGACGGTGCGCAGCGCTTACAGCACCACCTTCACCGCATCCGGCGGCACGGCGCCGTACACCTTCACCAATACGGGCGCCTTGCCATCCGGCCTGACACTCGCAAATAACGGCACGCTGTCGGGTACGCCGACGGCGAGCGGCACGTTCAACTTCACGGTGACCGCCACCGACAATGGCGGATTCACGGGCGCCCGGCCCTACACGCTGACGGTTGCCGCGACCAAACCGCTGGCGCCGACGATCGGCGCAGCTACGGCCGGTGCATCAGGCAGCAATGCCGCGGCCGTGACGTTTACCGCGCCGAGCGACAACGGCGGGTCGCCCATCACGAGCTATACGGCCACCTCGACGCCGGGTGGGCTGACCGCCACCGGCTCCGCAAGCCCGCTGACCGTGACCGGCCTGATCGCCGGCACGCCCTATACCTTCACGGTGAGGGCGACCAATGCGCAGGGCGACAGCCCCGAGTCGGCGGCCTCCAACAGCGTCGGCACGCAAGCGACGCAGAGCATCACCTTCAACAATCCTGGTGCGCAGAATTACGGCACGGCACCGACCCTGACCGCATCGTCGTCGTCGGGGCTGTCCGTGGTATTCAGCTCCGAAACGACGGGCATCTGCACAATCACCACCGGTGGCGCGCTCACCTTCGTCAGCGCAGGCTCCTGCAGCATCGACGCCAACCAGCCCGGCAACGCGACCTTCGCCGCGGCGACGCAGGTGCAACAGACCTTCACGGTGAATGCCGTGGTGCCGGGTGCTCCGACCATCGGCACGGCGACCGCGGGCAACCAGCAAGCGTCGGTGTCCTTCTCTGCACCCGCCTCGGCGGGCGGTGCAACGATCACGCAGTACGAAGTGACCTCGAGTCCGGGTGGCCTGACCGCGACCGCAACCACGAGTCCGGCCACGATCACCGGGCTCACCAACGGCACGGCTTACACCTTCACTGTCAGGGCGCGTAACAGCGCTGGCTTCGGAAGCAGTTCGGCCGATTCGAACGCCGTGACGCCGAGCGCCGGGCAAACGATCACGTTCACCAACCCTGGCACGCAGAACTATGGAACGACGCCGACCCTGACGGCCACCGCATCGTCGGGCCTGCCGGTGGCGTTCTCGTCGGAAAGCACCGGCGTGTGCACGGTTACATCTGGCGGTGCGCTGACGTTCGTGAGTGCCGGCACCTGTACCGTGGATGCCAACCAGGCAGGCAACGCGGCGTTCGGCCCGGCGCCCCAGGTGCAGCAGAGCTTCACTGTCGCCGCGATCGCGCCCGGTGCTCCAACGATCGGTTCGGCCACGGCAGGTGACCAGCAAGCCACGGTCAGCTTCACCGCCCCGGCAACGACCGGCGGCTCGGCGATCACGCAATACACCGTTACATCCAGCCCTGGTGGTCTCACCGGAACGGGGTCGGGCAGCCCGGTCACGGTCACCGGCCTGACCAACGGCACGGCCTACATCTTCACGGTGACCGCCACCAACGGCAGTGGGACCGGATCCGCCTCGGCGGCCTCCAACGCCGTGACGCCGGAAGGCAATCAAACGATCACCTTCACCAACCCGGGCAACCAGAACTTCGGCACGTCGCCGACGTTGACGGCGACGGCGTCGTCGGGCTTGCCGGTAAGCTTTACCTCGGCCACCACCAACGTGTGCACGATCACCTCGGGTGGCTTGCTGACCACGCTGGCGCCGGGCGCGTGCACCATCCACGCCGACCAGGCCGGCAATGGCGCATTCCATCCGGCGGCGCAGGTCTCCCAGTCATTCAACATCGTGGTGCCGGGTGGTGCGGTGTCGTTCGCGACGCCGAATCCGCTGCCGACGGCGACCGGTGGCGTGGCGTATTCGGTCACCATCGTGGCGAATGGCGGCGCGGCGCCCTACGCGTTTGCGATGACCGGTGGCGTCTTGCCCCCGGGTGTCACGTTCAGTCCGTCGGGCACGCTGTCGGGCACGCCCGTGGCGGCTGGCACCTATAACGTCACGCTGCGTGTCACCGATGCCGCTGCGCAGACAGCGGACAAGAACTACCAGCTCGTGGTGAACGCGCCGGGCATCGCAATCGCGCCGGGCACCTTGCCGCAGGGCAAGGTAGCCACGGCGTATCCGTCGACGACCCTGGCGGCATCGGGCGG
This sequence comes from Bacillus sp. NP157, assembly GCA_018889975.1. Lineage (NCBI taxonomy): Bacteria > Bacillati > Bacillota > Bacilli > Caryophanales > Bacillaceae > Bacillus > Bacillus sp. NP157. The sequence goes on along the minus strand of CP076546.1, from coordinate 3,189,723 downwards.
CACGGCGCCGTACACCTATGCCATCATCGCCGGTTCGCTGCCGGCCGGCCTCACGCTGAGTCCGGCGGGCGCGGTTTCCGGCACGCCGACGGCCGCGGGGTCGTTCCCGGTGACCATCACGGCCACGGACCGCAACGGCTTCCAGGCCAGCCAGGCCTATACGGTGGCCGTGGACCAGGCCACGCCCGTGATCGTCAACAGCACGGCATCCGTGCCGGCCAACGGTTCCGTCACCGTGCCGATGACGAGCCAGGGCGGCCCGGTGACGTCGGCGACGGTCAGCCAGGCACCCGCCCACGGCAATGCCGCGGTGAACGGCCTCAACATCGTCTACACCCCGGCGCACGATTACTTCGGCACCGACACGTTCCAGTACACGGCGACGGGGCCGGGCGGCACGTCGGCGCCCGCGACCGCGACGATCACGGTGACGCCGGGCGCCGTACCCACCGTCAGCGCCCAGGCGGCCACGTTGCTGGCTGGCAAGGCGGTGACGATCCATGCCGCGGCCAACGCGACCAACGGGCCGTTCACCGCTGCGGCGGTGGTGACGCCGCCCACGTCGGGCACGGCCGTGGTGCAGGGCACGGACATCGTCTACACGGCGTCCGCCGATGCATCGGGCACGCTCGGCTTCGACTACACCGTGAGCAACGCGTTCGGTGCGTCGCAACCCGCGCACGTCACGCTGACGGTCAACCCGTTGCCCGTGGCGCCGGCGCTCACCGGTACCGTGGTCGCTGGCAGCAGCGTGCAGGTGAACCTGACGGCACTCGCCCACGGCGGCCCCTTCACGGGCGCGAAGCTGGTTTCGGTCTCGCCGGCCAATGCGGGTGCGGCCAGCATCCAGCCCAGTGCGGACGGGTATCTGCTCTCGTTCACCGCGGCCCCGGCGTTCGGCGGTTCGGCGCAGGTGATGTTTACGCTCAGCAATGCGTATGCGGAATCCGCGCCCGGCACGGTCACGATCGTCGTGACGCCGCGCAGCGATCCGTCGAAGGATCCGGAAGTGCTCGGCGTGCTCGATGCCCAGGCGGAAGCGGCGCGGCGCATGGCGACCGGCCAGATCAGCAACTTCCAGCGCCGCCTGGAAACCCTCCACAGCGGCGGTGGGGCCAGCGGGTTCAGCAACGGGCTGACCGTCGCGTCGGCTAGCAACACCCGCCAGCTCAACGGCATGAATGGCCCCGGTGGCTTGAGCGGTCTGAACGAGCTGGGCCGCACCGATGCGACCGGCAACGCGCGATTCCTGGTCCAGCCCGATGCGAGCCCTGCACCGGCGGCACAAGGCACGCCGGCGGGAGGCAGTTTGCCGGGCGACGTCTCCGTGTGGACCGGCGGTGCGATCAACTTCGGCAAGATGCAGGCGGGTTCCAGCGATAACGGTATCGACTTCACGACCTCGGGCGTGAGCATGGGCATCGACAGGGCATTCGGCAGCAACTTTGCCGCGGGTCTCGGCGTCGGCTATGGGCACGATCGTTCGGACGTGGGCCAGCACGACAGCCGCAGTTCGGTGGATGCGTACAACGCCGTGCTGTATGGCAGCTACCACCCGGCGGACTCGGTGTACGTCGATGGCCTGCTGGGTTACCAGTGGCTGGATTACGATGCGCGACGCTACGTGACCGACAACGGCAACACCGTGCACGGCAACCGCGACGGCAAGCAATGGTTCGGCTCGCTGTCGGTGGGTTACCAGCACCAGGCCCAGGGCATGTTGCTGACGCCGTACGGTCGACTGGACGTGGCTCGCGCGCAGCTGGAGGGCTATACCGAGTCGGGTGACGACGTGTATGCGCTGGCCTATCGGGGCCAGACGGTAAAAACCGCCACCGGTACGCTGGGCCTTCTGGTGCAGTGGACGGCCAAGCGCGACTACGGCACCTGGTCGCCGCAGCTGCGGGCTGAATTTGGCCACGACATGCAGGGCTCAAGCCGCGCGACCATGCGTTACGCGGACACGCTCAGCGGCCCGCTCTACCAGGCCACCCTGATGGACCAGTCGCGCAACCACACCATGCTGGGCGTCGGTGTCGCACTGCAGACCCTGAAGGGCTGGCTGCTGCGGATGGAGTACCAGAACTACCTGGACAACACGAGTAAGGACAATCAGTCGATCCTGCTGGGGGTTGAGAAGAAGTTCTGACGCGGATGAAAGCCGCATGCGCTGCCGTTGGCAGTGCATGCGGCAAGCGGATAAAGTGGAAGGCGAATTCCAGGGATCGGACCATGACCACTGTATTTGAGCACTTGGAGGCGTTCGCCGGCGAAATCGTCGATGGATGGAAGGTCGGCTCCGACGGAACGGAACGGCCCTTCCAGGTCGTTAGAACCAAGGGCGGACCTCACGCAGGCACCGTCACTTTTTCTACCCTGGGCCTGAGCCGGTTCCAGCTTCCCAGTGGCCCGGAAAGGGGCCACAAACACATTCGGCACGAGCTCATCCTTGTCGTTCCCGAAGATGCGATCCCGTTCAACGTGATTAGCCTTCTGCAGCAGGTCGGCATGGAGGCGATCGAGCGGGAGCAGGCTTACCTACGTGGCGAGGTCATCGGGCCGCGCGGGCCGATGTTCGAGGGATGCCAGCCCAAGGCACTGTACGTCGCGATACCCGTGTACTTCCCGACTGAGTTCGCGGTAGCGACCACCGAGGAATCGGGGGACGTGGTGTTCGCCTGGCTCATTCCGATCCTGGACGACGAGTACCACCTGTATCACACCCAGGGGTGGTCAGCGCTCGAGGCCATGTTCGTCAAGGACAATCCCGATCTGGTCGACTATCGCCGGGCCGTTTGACGCTTGTCGTTGAAGATGCCTCCCATAAAAGAAAGGGCGAACGGTTACCCGTCCGCCCCTTCGTCGTGCACTAACCCGAATCAGTGGTTCGTCGCAGCCACTTGCGTTGCCGCTGCCGCATTCACTACGCCCTGCACGCGATTCATCTGCACGCTGTAGCCAGCGGGGATGACGTAGGCGATGCCTTCGCCATCGGCGACCTGCTGCGAGACGAAGCCGTCGCCGACGCCGAGCCAGAGGATCGCCTTGCCCTTCGCGTTGGTCCAGAACAGGTCTGCCAGGCCGTCGCCGTCGAAGTCTTCGATGGTGGCGACGCTGTAGCCCGACGGCGCATCCATCGTCTGCTGGCTGGCGATCGTCGTGCCGTTCATTTCCCACCAGCGCAGCTTGCCGGTGCTCGCGTTCGACCAGATCAGGTCGGTCTTGCCGCTACCGGCGATCTCGCCGACGCCCACCAGGGTGAAGCCGGCCGGTGCATTGGTGCCGTCGCTCTTGGCGAAGCCGCCCTTGCCGTCGTTGATCCAGAACTTCACCGCGTTCTTCGGGCCGGTCCAGACGATGTCGAGGATGCCGTCACCGTTGAGGTCGGCGAGGCTCGGCGTGAAGCCGGCCGGTGCGGCGACTGTGCTCGCCACGGACTGCTCGCAGTCCATCGTGTCGAAGCGACCGAACTTTAGCGTGCCCGTGCAGCCGATCGTCCAGAACGACAGCGAGCTGGCGCTGGCGTTGAACCACACCTGCTTCGACTTTGCCGTGGCATCCACCAGGCCCGCACCGACCATGCTCCAGCCAGCCGCATACGGGAAGCGGAAGTTCTCCCAACCGTAGCTGTAGACCGCGAGGTTCATCGTGTGGGTGGTCGGGTTGTCGCTTTCCATGATCGTCTGGTTGGTCAGCGCGCCGTCGAAGATATCGAACGGAATGGCCTTCACCTGGTCGCCCGGCTGGAAGCCGTCCGCGATCTGGTCGCCCTGCTGCACCGGCGTCCACGTGTCGCTGTCGAGCACGGTGCTGCCGTTCATCCGCACCAGCGTCGCGTTGCCCGTCTTCGGACCGACCAGCAGCAAGGTGCTCTTGCCGTCGAGGATCGAGTTCAGGCCCACGCCCGGATTGCCGCTGTCGTCGAAGCCGGCGAGATCCCATGTGCGCGGGATGGTCGCTTCGCGGGCCTGCTTCGCCGCGATCGCATTGGCGAGGTTGGCCACGTCGATCGAACCCAGGCCGGTGGCGTAGTCATAGCCCTTGGCGGCCTTCCATGCGGTAACCAGCGAGGCACGGCCGCCATCGCTGACGACGCCATACTGCTGGCCTTTCTTGACGAAGCAATCGCCCGTGCCCGCGTAGCAGGGCACGTCGATGTCACCGGTAGCGACGTCGTGGAACACGCAGGTGGTGTCCTTCGCCTTGCAACCTGCGGCGGGCGAAGCGACCGTGCCGTATTGCGCGCGGGCCAGCCCATACAGGGTCGGGCCGACATTGCCCAGTCGAGCGGCGCTGGCCTGGTCGACGAGGGCCTGCACACCGGCCATGGCGGGCGCGGCGAACGACGTGCCACCCGCGCTGTTGAACAGCGAGTCGGTCGGATCGAGGTAGTTACACGGCACGCCGCCTTCGCTGCTATCGGACATGCAGAAGATCAGCGCATGGCCATACAGGCCGTTCGCGGCGAACAGCGACACGTCGGGCAATGCACGCGTGACGTTCTGGTCCATGCCCGCGATGCCCTGCTGCCAGGTCGGCTGCGACCAGACGTAGCTAGGGCCGCCACTACCACCGGCGGTGTTGAGGAAGTTTTGCCCCGCGGCGGCGTTGCATGCGTTGTTCGGGTTGGCGATGCCCAACACCTTGTCCAGCTGGGCGCTGGCGCACGAATCGTTCCAGGTCTGCTCCGGGATGTAACCGATCGCGCTGGCACCCAGCGCACCGTTGCCGGCGAGCCAGTACTTCTGCGTCTTCTTGAAGTCGTCGAAGTCGGTGCCGCCCACCGCGATGTTGTACGGCGTGCTGCCCAGCCCGTTCACGGCGATGCCGAAGCTGGCGGCGGCCTGGTTCTGGTCGCAACCGGCCGAGCCCGCGTCGCCCGTGGAGACGAACACCGAGACGCCTTCGGCAGCGGCCGTCGACCACAGGGCCGCGGCTTCGTCGACGTCGCCGATGGCGGCGCTGACTGCCTCGCACTCGCCGTAGCTGAGGCTCATGATCGGCGGCGGGGCATCCTGCTCGAGCAGGTTCTGTGCGGCGAGGAAGGCCCCGAAGTCCGCGCCGGTATCCGCACAGGAGGCCAGCGTGACGTTCGCATCCGGTGCGGCCGCACCAGCCCATTCGGCGTCGAGCGCCGCTTCGCCTTCGTCGGCGTTCGTGCCCGGATCGCCACAGCTGGTGTCCCCAGCAAAGGCCGCGGGATGGACCTGGGTGAAGACACCCGCCGCGTTCGCCGGAAGGAAGGTGTGGCGGAACGTGGCGATATCCGCGTCCAGCACATCCGTGCGCTCGAGCACGGCGACGGTCTGCCCGGCACCGCGTACCGGCGTCTTCTGGTTCCACAGCGGGGCGACGTCGTAGATCGTGCCGAAGTCGGCCGGGACGACGTCGTACTGCACGTCACCCTGGTAGACGAAGTTGAAGTCGGACGAGGGCGCGCCGGCGGTCACCCACTGGCCTTGCTTGTTGCGCTTGACCGGCTGCGCATTCTTCACCTGCGGCTGCGGGAAGAAGTCGGTCATCGAGGCCACGCCGCGGACCACCGGCACGAGCGCGGTCGGCAGCTTCTGTTCGGCGCTGTTGGCGAAGTGCTTCTTGCCGTCGGCCGCCACGTAGTGGTGCATCGACGTGCCGAACGCCTGTTGCACGGCGGACACCGAACCGGTGAAGCGAATCAGCATGCCGTCCGCGGAAACGTTCTTCACGCCGAGGCCCTGGCTACCGAGCCAGGACTTCACGGCCGCGATGTCTTTCTGGTTCGGGCCGAACTGCTCGCCGACCTGGCGGGCGGTCAGCCAGTGGTGGTAGTTCGGTGACGAGGCATTGTCGAGCGACGCGAGGTACGCGTCGAAGCGCTTCTGCTGGTCCGGGCTGCGCTTGAGGACAAGGGTCATCGACGGGATGACCTCGGTCGTGGCCATCGGCCCGGCGTCGGCGCTGCTGCGGACCCTTGCCGGTACGCTGCCGGGGATGGTCGTCATCTGGCTCTTGTCGACCGCCCTGGTGATCAGCGGTGTCGTGGAGGTGCTACCTACCGTGGTGGACGCCGTGGCGGCGCTTGCATCGCAAGCGGTGCCGGCGGCGAGCAACAGCGCGCCTCCGACAAGCCAGGGCCTGAACGTATTTGCTGACATAAAACCCCCGAAGGAAAGAGCCCGTTTAGCCTCGTAAGTTCTTGTGCCCAGCTCGTAACAAGCTGCCCCTTCGGCACGTGTCCGCGTGATGCAGGTTCATGCGGACGCTCGACGATAGCTTTACATCCGTCGCAAAGTCACACACGCTCAAGTGGCCGAGTTCTCACCGAGTTCTCACTGCCATGAACATGTCCTTGCGTGTGCGCCATTGGCTCGCCAACACACCGATCGACGATCCGGTGGATCGGCGCAATGCGACCTTCATGCAGTTGCTGCTGGTCTTCGAAGGCCTGCGCATTCCCGCGACGAAGGCCTACCTGTTCGGACTGCACTGGTCGTACCTGCAGGAACACTTCTACGCGCGGGCGCGGATCGGTGCGCCCGCGGCGCTGGCCATCGACGTGGGCACCGACCTGGCGATGACGCTGTCGGCGTGGCTCGGTTTTTATCTGATCAGGGTGGGTCGGTTCCCGCTGTCCGTGGGCCAGTTCGTGGCCACGATGCTGGCATCGGGCGCCGTGGCCTATGCCGCATTCGGCTACCACGCTACCGATGGCAATCTCACGCTGATGATGATCCTGGCGTTGAGCGGCCTGATGCTCGGGCGCAAGGCGTTGTGGCTTACCTTCGCCGCGGAAGCGGCGATCCTCGTGATGAGCGTGGATCCGCTCAAGGCCTCCGGCGCGGCCCACCTGCCTGATGCCGTGGTCGCGCTGTACAACCTGCTGCCCATGCGCGCGCTGACCAGTTACCTGCTGATCGCGTTGATCGTCGACCGAAGCATCTACGCGCTGCGTGAAAGCCTGCTGGAGGTCGACCGGCGGCGACACGAGCTGGCGCTGGAGATCGCGGAGCGCGAGCGCACGCAACAGCAACTGCTGCATGCGCAGAAGATGGATGCCGTGGGCAAGCTTGCCAGTGGCGTCGCCCACGACGTCAACAACGTCTTCGACATCATCCTTGGGTTTTCCACCGAGCGCGACCGCCTGCCTGCGGAAGACGAGCCGCAGGACGAGGACACGCGTGCCGTGGCCGATGCGCTGGACGGCATTGAACTGGCGGCGCGTCGCGGCATGGCGGTGTGCCGGCAATTGCTGAATTTCAGTCGCAACGACGTGACGCTCGCCGAGCAGTTCGACGTGGCGGTGGCCTTGCGCGAAGTGCTGCCGCTTGCGCAGCAATCGCTACCGCCCCATTGCGAGCTGCATCTCGTGCTACTGGTCGGGCCGCGCCGGATCCGTTTTGATCGAAGCCAGTTCGAGATGGCGATCATCAACCTGGTGACCAACGCGCGCGATGCGATGCCCACGGGCGGCGTCTGCACCATCACGCTGGACGATGGTCCGGGAGGGCTGGCGTTGTCGGTGCGCGACACGGGCACCGGCATGGACGACGCCACGCGTAGCCAGGTCTTCGAACCGTTCTTCACGACCAAGCCGATGGGGCAGGGCACCGGGCTGGGGCTGAGCGTCGTGCACGACCTGGTGATGCAAGCCGGTGGCGAAACCCTCGTGGAAAGCGCGCCGGGTCGTGGGACCACGATCCGGCTGCTGTTGCCGGTGGCCGAAGCGGAAGCCGATGTGTCAGGTGTCCAGGACGTAGCCGGTGCCGTGGACGGCATTCAGTGGCAGGGGCTCGCCCAGGGCGGCCAGCACTTTGCGGCGTAGCCGATGGACCATGGAGTCCAGCCGGTGTGGGTCGAACGCATGGACATCGTCGGCTAGCGCGGCGATGAGCGTGTTGCGAGACACCACCTCGTTGGCGCGCGGTAGCATCACGTCGAGCAGGCGGCGCTCGCCCTTGCTCAGCATCACCCGGCCACCCGCCGGCGAGATGAGGAACCACTCGTCGTGGCTGAGCGACCAGCGGCCGTGTGGCGCGGGCGCGGCCGAGGCGCCGAGGCGCCGGGCGAGGCTATGCAGTGTGGCCACGAGGACGTCGATTTCCACCGGCTTGGTCAGGTAGGCGTCGGCGCCTTCGAACAGGCCGCGCACGCGGTCGACGTTGTCCGCGCGGCCGGTCAGCATGATGATGCCCGCACGCGGAAGGCGTGCGCGCAACGAGCGCGCGACGTCGAACCCTTCGCCATCCGGCAGGCCGATGTCGAGCAGGAAGATATCCGGCGCACCGTGGGCGACCAGCGCCTGCAGTTCGCCGGCGCTGCCCACGGTGTCGACCTCGAACCCGTACTGGCGCAGCTTGGGGGCGAGGATCCGGTCGCGCAGCATCTCGTCGTCGTCCAGCAGCACCAGCCGCATGGGACGCCCTTCGCCATCGTGCCCGGGTTTCACGTTCGCCACGCCCTGTCTCGCCTGTCTTGCGGCCGCGGAGCTGGCCAGCCCGCCGAGCTTGCCGCCGGCGGCGGGCAAAATCCAGCGGCACGGTCACGCTTCCCGCTTGCCGACCCGGCAGCGATCCCGTAGTTTCCTGCGCCATACGCCGCGCGCAACGCGTCGGCGAGGGGGCATCACAGGGAAGGGAACGGCGTGCCAGCCTGCGTGGATCATATCGCTTCCAATGCGATGTTCTCGGCGGCACGTTCGAAGTCCGGCGTCCGGTAAAGGTGCTCGGCGATTTCGCCGAGACGTGACGGATGCAGCTTCGGGCCGAGCCCATAGAATTCCTGGAAGCTCATAATCAAGGGGCGCCACTTGTCCGGATCGATGCGATGGGCGTGGCCATCCATCAGGATCGATTCGTCGACGTGGACCCGGGTGATCCGCACTTCGAGGATATCGATGTAGCCGGCAAGCGGACCGTCCTGGTCGTAGTCGTGCACGTGTTCGAGTACGGCTTCCATCTGAATCGGGCACTCATGGACACGTGGCGGCCGCACCGTTTCGGATGCCACCGGGGTCAAGCCGGAGATGCCGAACTTGTCCTTTTCATGGCGGTAGCCGCGGCCGATCTTGTCGTCTGGGACGGGGTAGGTGCCGGTGGTGCGTGCGAGTCGATCCACCGCGGCTACCTGGTCGGGCGAAGGCAGGTTGATGACGACTTCCCGCGTACGCCGAAGGTTCTCCGGTGTCTTCGAGATGCCTTGCAGGCCCATGAAGCAGCGATAGCCGATCCAGAACACCGACGACATCGGGGCGAGGTTAGCGGTTCCGTCTTCGTTGAGCGTGGAGAGAATGGCGACAGGTGTTCCGCAGTACAGGATCGACGGATGGGCGACGACGTGCATGGTCAGGCTCCTTGGTTCGTGGACGCACTTTTTAGCGGTCCGGAGCCCTCGCTTACTATCCGGTTCTTGCCGTCGTTCCGGCAGCAGTCCGTAACGTACGCAACGTGACCGAGTAACGCAGTGCATCCATTGGCGCGATGCTGTGTTGCCACGCGGTGCGGGCGTCACCTTGCAGGAGGTAGATCGAGCGTGGTTCGATCGGGATGCTGAGGCGATCCCAGCCTTGCGCCGTCTTTCGTCGAAGTCGAAGCGCGCATGGCGCAAGGAATGACACGGAGGCGATGTCTTCGTAGTTGGGTCGATCCAGATGCCAGCCGATCCCCGCGCCGGGAGCGTATTCGGTCACCATCAGCTGGGCGAAGGCACTGGCCGGCTTGCCGCTGATGCGCGCCGCCAGCTCCATCAGTGGGTGCAGGTACGCGGGGACGGTCGAATCCGGGCGTGCCTTCTGCCCGGCGAACAGATAGCCGGGGCCGAAGGTGAAGATGCGCCGGTTGGCGGGGAACCCGCGGAATTCGTAGGGCTGCAGCGCCAACTGTTCGAAACGGCGCACGATGTCCCGCTCCTCCGCCTTGCCCAGCACGTCGGGCAGGTAGCGGAACCCTTCGGGCGCCGCCGGCGTGTCGAACAGGTCGGGGGTACCTGGAACGATGATTCGAGAAGCCATGGGGCAAGGTTACGGCTTGGGGACGAAGTCCTTAAGTGGTTTCACATAGGGCCCATTCCAACTCGCATCGAACATCTTTCCGAGCGGACGGGCCAGCGGGCCGTGGATGAACAGCGATGCGTCCACCGCGCTTTCGAAGTAGCTCCAGCTCCAGTTGCCGGTGCCGACGAAGCCTGCGTCCTCGTCCACCACGGCGAATTTCGCATGGTCGACCCGCGCATAGGGGATCGGCCCGGACGCGGCGGGTGGCACGGTCGAATAACGCACCTCGATACCAGGCACGGCAGCGAGGCTCTGCAGGTAAGCGAGGTCCTGGCTACGCAACGCCCAGTCGGCGACGATGATGTGCACGGACACGCCGCGTGCGGCGGCGTCGCGCATGGCGGTATCCAGCACGGGCCAGTAACCCTTCGGCCCGAAATCCTTGAAGGCCGACAGCGTCATCACCTGGATGCGGATGGCGGTGCGCGCCTGGTCCAGTAGTCGGGTCAGCGTCGATGCTTCCGGCGTCAGCCAGGTCGGTTGCATGGCGGCAGGGCTGAATGCCGGGAACACCGTGCTGGGGCCGTCGGGTCCATTGATCACGACAGGCGCCAGTTCGGTCACGGGCTCGAACGAAGGTGCCGGCACGCGCGGCGACGCCATGCGTGCATCGCCAGGCTTGTCGGCGAGCTGCCAGAGGTGGTCGAACTCGGCCTGGAACGTCGCCCCGATGCGCGCATCGGTCAGGCGCACGCCCACTTCGTGGATATGCTGGATGGCACGCCAGTCCCAGTTCTGGCTACCGACGAACACATCGCGGCCGTCGATCTCCATGAACTTCACGTGGAGCACGCCGCCGGTGATGTCCTTCACGGGTAGCTGCCTGATCGTGATGCCCGGGAGGTTGGCCAGGGCATCGAGCGCAGGCTTGCTCTCATGCATGAAGCTGCTGTCGACGAGCAGGTTGACCTTGACGCCCTTGCGCGCGCGTTCGACCAGCGCATCGACGACGGGTGACAGCGCGCCGTTCGGCGGGTTGCTGACGTAGAACGCGGCAATGTCGATGTGGTCGGTCGCGCCGCGCACCATGTCCAGCCAGGTCGGCGCCGTGCGCGCGGTATCCGGCAGCCCGTACTGCGTGCCCTCGGGAACGCTCTCGACCCATGCGAAGCGCTGGGGCGTCGTCGTGGATACGGGCGCGCGTGGTGCGGCGACGCTCACGGTGGCCGCGACGAAGAGGGCGGCGCAAGCGCCGAATGCGGTGGATGCGGAGCGCATGAAGGGGTTCCGGGTGGAATGGTTGTTCGAGAAGAACGTGCCTCAAGGCGTTATAACATAACAATACGGCGCGGCGCGCTACGCGGCATACGCCGACCTGCCGGTCGCCCTGCTGCGCCCCGAACTGGCGTGCATTGGCGATAATCCATCGTCGGCGAATCACGAGGTGCGATTGTTGGATAGCGACGGATGAGCATCGAGGGTGTCATCGAACTCGGCCCGGGGGCGGTGATGTTGCGCGCGTTCGCGCTTTCGCTCGCACGGGATCTGGTCGGGGGCATCGCCATGGTCACCGCCGTGTCTCCGCTACGGCACCTGGTGATGCCCAATGGCAAACCCATGGCGATCGAGATGACCAACTGCGGGCCGGTCGGCTGGATCAACGCGGGTCGCGCCTATCGCTATAGCAGGGTGGATCCGGATACCGGGCATCCATGGCCACCGATGCCGACAGCGTTCCGCGACGTTGCCACCATGGCAGCCGCCGCAGCAGGCTACGACGGCTTCGATCCCGCGGTGTGTATCGTCAATCGCTATGCCGTGGGCGCCGGCCTGCAGATGCACCAGGATCGCGACGATACCGGTGACCGACAGCCAGTAGTGTCTGTCTCGCTGGGCTTGCCCGCGATCTTTCGCTTCGGTGGACAGGGCCGCGACATGCCCGTGCTCGATGTCCCCGTGGTGCACGGTGACGTGGCCGTGTGGGGCGGCCCGTCACGGATGAACCGCCACGGCGTGGCGCCGGTGGTCGCGGGCAATGACCCGCTCACGGGCCCCTATCGCTACAACCTCACCTTCCGCACGGCACGCATCCCGCGCCGCTAGCGATCGCTCAGAGCGACGCCCACAGATGCATGCTGGCCAGGCTGCGCCAGGGGGCGAACGCGGCCATGAGGCGCGCCGTGGCGATCGTGTCGGGCCGCCCGTCCAACTGATAGAGCCGCTCGAGGGCCGTCGCGATCCCCGAGTCCCCGACGGGCGCTGCATCGGCAAAGCCGGTTCGCATCATCACATAGCGCGCCGTCCATGTGCCGATGCCGTTCAGCGCCGTGAGTTTCGCCTCGGCCTGCACGGCCGAGCCTTCGGGTAGCGCTTCGACGGCAAGGTCGCCGTTGACGATCGTGCGCGCCGTCTCGATCAGGTACTTCGTCTTGGCGCGCGAGAAACGCCGGGTGGTCAGGTCCGCTGGATCGAGATTGGCGACCGCGGCAGGTGTCGGGTGCACGATCATGTCGCCGACGCGCTCGCCCACGAGCAGGATCAGTTCGCGGCGCAGGCTGCCCGCGAAGGACAGATTGATCTGCTGGCCAATGATGGCCCAGCTCAGGGCGTCGAACACACGGGGGATGAGCGGGATGCGCAGGCCACGGTGCGGCGCGATGAAGTCGGGATGTGCCGCCTCGAACTCGCGGATTTCGTGGCGCAGCCCGAGGATCTTCAACACGTCGCGATGCAGGCCCGCGTAGCTAGCCCGGCTGAGCGCCTTGCGCGCCGTGATCGACACCCGCGCCACCCGGCGAACGAACTCGATGGTGACGACGACCGGGCCATCGGGCGTATCGAGCGCCTTCCAGACCCGCGACGCATCGCTGCGTTCGGCAAGCCCTTCCGGATCGCGGCCCTGGTACGACAGCACCAGGTCCTTGCGGTAGCGCGCGGGGAGCTGGATCTCGAAAGCGGGCTGCTCGCCGAGGCGCCGGTAGCTGTCCGGCGACATGCCCATCAGCATGGCGAAGGCTTGCTCAAATGCCTTCCCGCCGAGGAATCCGGCGGCATAGCCCGCTTCGGTGGTGCCGACCTTCTCCGTGAGTAGCTGGCGTGCCGCGAATTCGACGCGCTTGCGCAGCAGCCATTCGTCCGCGGTAGCGTGCGCATGGTCGCCCAGGATGACGGCAAGTGCCTCGTCAGGAATCCCGGCGTGTTCGGCGAGCGCGGCGGCCGACCAGATTTTCGCCGGATCCTTGTCGAGCAGTTCGCCCAAAGCCTCGAACACCGCGAGGCCGTCGCCGCGCGCGGCGTGGAAGCGATGCGGCTTGCACGTGCGGCATGGCTTCAGTCCCGCCGCCCTGGCAAGGGCCTCCGAGGCGAAGGTCATGTAGGCCGACTTGCGACCGGTGATGAGCGGGCAGGACGGCAAGTGGTAGTCGTAAGGCTCGGTCGTGCCGAGCAGAAGGGTGCCGTCGAGATTGCCCCGGCGTGCGGCGCGGAGGTCCCAGTCGAGGAAAGGCATCGTGGTCATGCAGGTGCGCCAGGCGTGGTCTTGGGGATCGGGCCTGCCCAGCGACGTTCGCGGACCAACCGTGGGGGACGATCATAATCCCCTAGGAGATCACGGTCTGCGATGCGTTTCCCTCCCCCGGGTGGGTGAGTGGCGCCATCCCCTGCCGCGATTTGCCGTGGCGCACGGCCATTGCCCGGATAACAAAGCGGCCAGCACCCCAAAAGGAAATGCCAGCCGCTCCATCATCACCTGACCCCGCCCGGTTACTTCTTCACGAAGGCCAGCAGGTCCGGATTGATCACGTCCGCATGCGTCGTCAACATGCCATGCGGGTACCCCGGATAGATCTTCAGCTCGGCGCCCTTGATCAGCTTGGCCGACAGCACGCCAGCGTCCTTGTACGGCACGATCTGGTCATCGTCGCCATGCAGCACCAGGGTCGGCACCTCGATCTTCTTGAGGTCTTCGGTGAAGTCGGTTTCCGAGAAAGCCTTGATGCCTTCGTAGTGGTTCACCGCGCCGCCGATCATGCCCTGGCGCCACCAGTTGTCCACTACGCCGTCCAGCGTCTTCACGCCCGGGCGGTTGAAGCCATAAAAAGGAATCGGAACCTCGCGATAGAACTGGGCGCGGTTGTCGGCCAGTGCCTTGCGGAAACCGTCGAACACCGAGATGTCCAGGCCACCCGGATTGGCTGCCGTCTTCAGCATGATCGGCGGCACCGCGCTCACCAGCACTGCCTTCGCGACATTGTGTGCCTTGCCGTACTTGGCGACGTAGCGCGCGACTTCACCGCCACCGGTCGAGTGGCCGATGTGCACGGCGTTCTTCAGGTTGAGGTGTTCGTACAGGGCGGCGGCATCGGCCACGTACGTGTCCATGTCGTTGCCCCTGGAGGTCTGCGTGGAGCGACCGTGGCCACGACGGTCGTGCGCGATCACGCGGTAACCGTGCAGCAGGAAGAACGTCATCTGCGCATCCCAGTCGTCCGACGACAGCGGCCAGCCGTGGTGGAAGACGATGGGCTGGCCGGTACCCCAGTCCTTGTAATAGATCTCGGTGCCGTCGCTTACGGTGATACGGGACATGTTGCCTTCCTTATGGGACGAAGAGGGGTTGTTTCCAGCAGGCGCGGGATCGCGTGCCGGGGCAGGGGCGGCAAACGCATTGCCACCGAGCAGGAGCGAGCCCGCGGCCAGGACACCGGCGTTGACGACGAAGTTGCGCCGACGGGCGTCGTGGGACGGGTCAGCGGGAACGGGGTCTTGGGTGTCGCTCATGGCAGGCTTCCTCGGGATGATCCGAGGCCATTCTTAAGGCTCGTGCCACGCCGTTATAGAACGGAAGCGCCTTAGATTTTGCTGAAACCATGCTCCCGGCGGTCAGGCCGCGGGCTCGGTCGGTGCTTCGTAGCGCAACAGTTCGCTGCCGTCGAAATAGTTGCCGTAGTACTCCTGCTCGCGCAGGCCGGGATGGGCCGCGAAGTCGATGTACGGCGCGCGGCAGTGCGGACAGCGGAAGGGATTGAGGTAACCGAAACGCGAGCCGTCCGGGGCCGCGGGCAGGGCGCGTTCCAGCGCCGCCAGCGCATCGGCTTCCGGCGCGGCCAGCGGCGCGGGGCTGCCCGGCACCATCGTGCCCACGGTCAGCGTGAAGCGTCCCGAAGCCGAGTAGAAGTAGCCAAGGTTGCTGAAGCCTGCGTGGTACGAGCGAATCAGGAAGCTCCGGTGGCAGGCATCGCATTCACACGACAGCAGGATGTAGCCCGGCGTAACGCTGCCGCTGAAATGCATGCCGCGTCCGAACAGACCCTTGCCCGCCATGTCCGCATTGGACATCGGCGCACCCGGCAGGAAGAACGGCTGGAAGCGGATTCCCGTGGCTTCGCCGCGCGTCACGGCTTCACGATCGAACATCGGCGAGTCGCTGACCACGCCATCGGCCTGGCATGCCTTGCTTTCATGCACGCGTATTGACAGATGCATCCATCCGCTGGCCTGGCCCAGGTCGTGTCGGTGGACCGTGCCCTCCTCGTCAATGAAGGACACCGATGAGCCTGGGGCGACCTGTACCGACGGCGTCTTCTCGCAGGGCAGTTCGCCCTCCGTGATCGTGCAGACGTCGGTGTCGTTCACCCGCACGGTAAGCAGGGCAGGCGATTTCTTCTTGAAAAGGTTGAGAAGTGACATCCTGGTCGAGGCACCCTGGGCATCCCACGTCGGGACCCCGGGAGGGTAACAGCCGTGGCAGAATCCGCCCACGCTTTGACGTGGGATGCGGCGATGAACCAGCTCCTCCTTCTCGTGGCCGCCATCGGCGTGGTGCCACTCATCGTCGGCCTGGTGAGGCTCGATCGCGGCGTCACGGCGGCTTCGTCGTTGCCTGGGCTTGCCTCGACGCTGTGGTGTGCGTTCGCCTTCAACCTGACCTTCTTCTGGCAGGAGCTGTGGCTCTTCATTCCCAAGGCGCTGACGCCGGGCCTGTCGCCGGTGCTCTATCACAACAACCACGACTGGTCGGGCGAGGCACGCATCGCCGAACTGCTGCAGGGCACGGGTGCACTCGCGACGCTGGCCAGCGGCATCGCCTGCCTTGCGTGGCTGTCGGTCCATCGCCGCCTTGCGCGGGGATGGCAACTGTTCCTGTTCTGGATGGCGTTCCAGGGGTTGTTCCAGTCGTTGTCCCAATGCGCGATCGGCGCGATCATCCCGGGCAACGATGTCGGGCGTGCACTGGCTTTCCTTGGCGCCGGCGTTCCCCTGAAGGCGCTCGTCCTGGCGGCGGCGATCATCGCCATGCGATGCGCAGGCATCCTGCTGGCGCGCTTCGCGCCGGCGGGCCTGGCGCAGACGGAAGCCTACGGTAGCCGCAGGCTCGCCTACGCCATGCTTGTCTCCGCCGTCGCCTGCGTGATCATCAGCATTCCCTTCCGCGAGCCGCGCGACCTGATCGAGGTCGTGATGATTCCAGCGATCGTGAACCTGGTCGGCGCAGGTTGGTTCGTGCTCGGCATCTCGCCGCGCGCCTCCGCGCCCCTCGAGGCTCGGCCGGGTGGCGCACGCTGGTACTTTCCCGCTGTTTTGCTTGCGTTGACCCTGGCGGTCTTCCAACTCGTGCTTCGTCACGGCATCCGGTTCTGAACCCGTTGCATTCCTCGGTGCCGCATCCATCCGAAGCTAGGTTCCTGCACGTCCCGCGCTCGCGAAGGAACATCAGTGCTGTCTCAGGATGTTCTCAGCGTGTTAAGATGGCCGTCCAAACGATGAGCCAGCCCCCAGGCAAGCCCCAGTCGTAACACCGATTCGGGCGCCTCCACGGGGCGCCCCCGGCTTTCTCTTGCCTTGGGGTTTTCCAGCATGACTCATCGTATGCACGGGCGTCCGCGCCTTTCGCTTCTCTGCCTTGCCCTCGCCGCCGCACTGCCGGCCATGGCCAACGCCCAGTCCGCCAGCAACGCGGAAGACAGCGAAAACAAGCCGAAGAAGGCCACGACGCTGGACGCGGTGAAGGTCCAGGGACAGGCCGTGTCGACCTATACGACCGACCAGTCCACGTCGACGACGCGCCTGCCGCTGACCCTGCAGGACACGCCGCAGTCGATCAGCGTGATCACCGACCAGCGCATCAAGGACCAGGACCTCACCAGCCTGCGTGCCGTGCTCGACAACACCACGGGTGTGTCGTCGACGGCATACGACTCCGAGCGCGTGGTGTTCTGGTCGCGCGGTTTCCAGATCGAGAACATGTCGTACGACGGCGTGCCGATCGCCTCGAGCCTCAACGTGAGCTCGGCCGATTCGTCGCTGGATCCGTCGATCTACGAGCGGATCGAAGTCATCCGCGGCGCCACCGGCCTGCTCAGTGGCGCGGGCAGCCCGTCCGCCAACATCAACTTCGTGCGCAAGCATGCCGACAGCCGCACGGCGGAAGCCGACGTGTCGGTGAGCTACGGCTCGTGGAACACCCAGCGCGAGACGGTCGATGCGCAGGCACCGCTGAATGCCTCGGGTAGCGTGCGTGGACGCTTCGTCGCCGCGCACGAAGACGGCGATTCGTATATCGACCGTTACCACAACCAGAAGAATGTCGCGTACGGCGTGATCGATGCCGACCTCGATGACGACACGACGCTAAGCGTGGGCTACGACTGGCAGAAGACCCGGCCCACGGGCGTCACCTGGGGCTCGTATCCGGTGTTGTACCAGGACGGTGGAATCATCAAGTGGCCGCGTGGCTTCTCCTCCGCCGCTGACTGGACGCACTGGAACAACACCACGCAGACCGCATTCGCCGACCTCAGGCACAGCTTCGACAATGGCTGGCAACTGCACGCAATGGCCAGCCACCGCAAGACGGATGCGGATTCGGCGCTGTTCTACGTCTACGGTGCGCCCGACCGCGAGACGGGCGAAGGCCTGGTCCCTTACGCGTACAAGAGCTTCCAGCGCGGTAGCCAGAACAACCTCGACCTGTATGCGTCGGGACCGTTCCAGGCGTTCGGTCGCGAGCACGAGCTGGTGGTGGGTCTTACCGACTCGCACTACCGCACCGACTACTTCGAGTACCCGCACGGCGAAGACCTGCCCGACATCGGTAACTTCCTGCAGTGGACGGGTAACTACCCCTATCCGGATTTTGCCTCGACGGCCGATCGTGTCTCGATTGCCCGCACCGAGCAGAGCGGTGCGTACGCCGCCGCGCGATTGCAACTGGCCGATCCGTTGAAGCTCGTCGTCGGCGCTCGCTACACGCGCTGGAAGAACGACACCAACGACAGCACCGCCGGCATCTACCACGAGACCGCGAGCAAGACGATTCCGTACGCCGGCCTGATCTACGACATCACTCCGCATTATTCTGCCTTCGCGAGCTACACGCAGATCTTCGATCCGCAAAACAATCGCAAGGAAGATGGCAGCTACCTCGAGCCCGTGCTCGGCACCAGTCGGGAAGTGGGCATCAAGGGTCGCCACTTCGATGGCGCCCTGAACACCTCGCTGGTGTTCTTCGAGACGAAGCAGGACCACGTGGCCGACGCGTTGCCCGGCGTGTACCTCCCCGATGGCATCACCCAGGCCTACCGCTCGGTCGACGGCACCACCTCGCGCGGCTACGAGTTCGAGGCGTCGGGTTCCCTGTCGGCGAACTGGAACGGGACCCTGGGCTGGTCGCACTTCAACGTGAAATCACCGGATGGCGGTGCGCTCCGTCCATCGCTGCCGCGTACGCTGGTGCGCGTCTTCACCACCTACACCCTGCCGGGTGCATGGAGCGGCCTGACCGTCGGCGGTGGCGTGAACTGGCAGGGCCCGTCCAAGGCCGACATCGACAACGGTTACGGCGTGGTCCGCCTGTACCAGTCCTCGCAAACGCTGGTGAACGCGATGGCACGCTACGCGATCAACGACCGCGCATCGGTGCAGTTCAACGGCGACAACCTGCTCAACCGCAAGTACTACGTCCTCGACGACGCGAGCGACCTCTACTACGCACCCGGTGCGACCTGGACGGTGTCGTTCAACTACAGGTTCTTCTGAGGGACGCCCGGCGCCGAAGGCACCTGCCGCAAACGTTTTCTGCAGCGCACCCGCCGATTAAGGCTGGTGCCTGCCGATTCCGCTCATCCTGAGCGGCCGACAACGTACTCTTTTGGGTAAGCGGCGGCGCTACGCTAAAGACTCCTAACCCATGTCCGGAGTTTTCCCATGCGCAGCCTCGTCCGTTCCGCCGTCGCATTCGCCGTCATCGCACTCTCGCTTGGCTTTGGTCCGGCGTTTGCTGCACCGCATGCGGACGGTACGTCACGTCTGTCGAGCGTGCCCGTGGATTGCCGCAACCCGGCGGAGTGCAGCGTCAAGGGCCCGTAAGCCCGCAGGGTCGGTACAGGTCCCGATAGGAAGGCTTACCGGTTTGTCCGGAGGATGACGGCTGGCTGGTCGGTGCGCCGCGCAACGCGGGTGCCGACCAGCAGGGTGGCCGAGATAACCAGTGCCAGCACGACCTGGGTGCGGACCATGGCGCCATCGAGCAAGACCGTGCTCGTCACGGCCAGCGCCACGCTGGCGAACATGCCGCCGATGGCGCTGCCATGCCAGCCATGGCGCCATGCCAGCGCGAGCACCGGCACGAGCATGCCCAGGCGCGATGCCTGGCTAACCCAGGCGACATCGCTGCCCATGGCCAGCCAGGCCAGGGCGGCGCAGGTGGGGATCGCCCAGCCTGCCACGTCGCGGAACAGGCGGCTGCGTGCGACGGCCGTCCAGGTGAAGTGACCCTGGCGTGCGAAGCGTTCCTGCAGGGCAAGGATGCTCGGCGTCAGTGTCAGCGCACCGAGGTAGGCGCCGAGCAGGTAGGCCCAGAAATAGGTGTAGAGCGAGATCTCTGGCCATGTGCCGGGATTGGCATACAGGGCCATCATCAGTTCGAGCGTGGTCGCCACGGCGGTGATCACCGCGCAGCCCAGCGCTGCCTTGAGTAGTACGCGCATGTCCAGGGTGCCGGCGTCGTCACGTATCGGCCAGCCGCGGCGCAGCCAGCGTACGAAGGGCATCCATAGCGCGATCATCGGTATGGCGGCGGCGATGGCCCAGGCCATGCCGAACCGGGGGCCGTCGAGCAGGGCGCTCTCCACGACCGGCAGGGTCTCACCCAGGAGCAGGGCAGGCCAGTAGCGCCGGGGAACGAGCAGGAGGCAGGCGAGGCGCAGGCCCGCAGTGAGCATCCAGTGCGAAAACGATACGTGCCGCGCCAGCTCGTAGCACGCCGCATAAGCCCCCGCGATCGCGAAGAACTTTCCCCAATCCTTCCCATGAGCCGTGCTTCCGTTCACGCCTTCTCCCCAGCCTTTGGTCCGAGTGTTTCCCAAGGGTGCCATGTTACGGCGCGGAAAACCTCGCGTTCCTGCGACGTCGTCGCGGTTTCGCCGATGCCTTGCCGATTACGCGTCGACATTGTGCCGCGCGTCACAAACCCACCCTTAAAAGAACGCCGCCCCGTGGCTGACGGGGCGGCGTCCGGCCGTGCAGCTTACCTTGTCTTGAGGTCGTAGCGATCGAGGTTCATCACCTTGGTCCAGGCGGCGACGAAGTCATGCACGAACTTCTTCTCCGCGTCGTCCTGGGCATACACCTCGGCGAGTGCGCGCAGCACCGAGTTCGAGCCGAACACGAGGTCGACCCGGCTGGCCGTCCAGCGTGCGCTGCCGCCACCACGTGCCACGCCCTCGAACGACTCGCGCGCCGGCGACGTCGGCTTCCACTCCGTGCCCATGTCGAGCAGGTGGCGGAAGAAGTCGTTGGTGAGCTTGCCAGGACGCTCGGTGAGGACACCGGTCTTGCTGCCGTCGAAGTTGGCGCCCAGCACGCGCAGGCCACCGACCAGGGCGGTCATCTCCGGCGCGGTGAGGGTCAACAGTTGTGCCTTGTCGATCAGCAGGTGCTCGGCCGGGACATTGAACCGACCGCGCACGTAGTTGCGGAAGCCGTCGGCCATCGGTTCCATGGCTTCGAACGACTCGACGTCGGTCTGTTCCTGCGTCGCGTCGGTGCGGCCGGCCGCGAACGGCACGCTCACCTCATGGCCGGCATCCTTCGCCGCTTTCTCCACCGCGGCGCTGCCCGCCAGCACGATGAGGTCGGCCAGCGAGATGCCCTTGCCACCCTTGAACTCGCCACGGATGCCTTCGAGGGTGTCGAGCACCTTCTTCAGCTGGGCGGGGTTGTTCGCGCGCCAGTCCTTCTGCGGTGCCAGCCGGATGCGGGCACCGTTGGCTCCGCCGCGCTTGTCGCCGCCACGGAACGTGGATGCGGACGCCCATGCGGTGGAAACCAGCTCGGCTACCGAGAGCCCGGACGCGAGCACTTTCTCCTTCAATGCCTTGATGTCGGTATCGCCGACCGGGCCATGCCCGGCCTCGGGCAGCGGGTCCTGCCAGATCAGCACCTCGGCGGGTACTTCCGGGCCGAGGTAGCGCGCACGCGGGCCCATGTCGCGATGGGTCAGCTTGAACCATGCACGAGCGAAGGCGTCGGCGAACTGGTCGGGGTTTTCGAGGAAACGGCGCGAGATCTTCTCGTAGGCCGGATCCATGCGCAGCGAAAGGTCGGTCGTCAGCATCGCAGGACGCTGCTTCTTGTCCTTGTCGAACGCGTGCGGCACGTCGGCCTCGGCGTCCTTCGCTACCCACTGGTTCGCGCCCGCCGGGCTCTTGGTCAGCTCCCACTCGTGGCCGAACAGGTTCTCGAAGAACAGGTTGCTCCACTTCGTCGGGGTCTGCGTCCAGGTCACTTCCAGGCCGGAAGTGATCGCATCGGCGCCGACGCCGCTGCGCAATTCGTTGTTCCAGCCGAAGCCCTGTTGCTCGAGGTAGCCCGCTTCGGGTTCGGCCTGCACGTTCTTCGCATCGCCCGCGCCATGGGTCTTGCCGAAGCTGTGTCCACCGGCGATAAGGGCGACGGTCTCTTCGTCGTTCATGGCCATGCGCGCGAAGGTCTCGCGGATGTCATGGGCGGCGGCGATCGGGTCCGGGTTGCCCTCGGGGCCTTCCGGGTTCACGTAGATCAGGCCCATCTGCACGGCAGCCAGCGGGTTCTCGAGGATCCGGCCACCTTCCGTGCGGTCTTCTTCCTTGCCATGCAGGTGCGGGTCGGCGACGAGCACGCCGTCGTCCTTCGGGGTGACCTTGCCGTAGCGGTTATCGCCGCCCAGCCATTCGGTCTCGGTACCCCAGTACACGTCCTGGTCGGGTTCCCAGGTGTCTTCGCGGCCACCGGCGAAGCCGAAGGTCTTGAAGCCCATGCTTTCCAGGGCGACATTGCCGGTGAGGATCAGCAGGTCGGCCCAGGAGATGGCGTTGCCGTATTTCTGCTTGATCGGCCAGAGCAGGCGGCGGGCCTTGTCCAGGCTGACGTTGTCGGGCCAGCTGTTGAGCGGGGCGAAGCGTTGCTGGCCGCGGCCACCGCCGCCACGGCCATCGCCGATGCGGTAGGTGCCGGCGCTATGCCAGGCCATGCGGATGAACAGGCCGCCGTAGTGGCCGAAGTCCGCCGGCCACCAGGGCTGCGAATCGGTCATCAGCGCTTCGAGGTCTTTCTTCAGCGCGTTGTAGTCGAGCTTGTTGAAGGCTTCGGCGTAATCGAAGTCCTTTTCCAGCGGATTGGACCGCGACGAGTGCTGGTTGAGCAGGTCGACCCGTAGCCGGTTGGGCCACCAATCCCTGTTGGTCTGGCCACCACCCGCGGCATGGTTGAAAGGACATTTCGATTCGTTCGACATTCGCACTTCTCCTCTGGTTGGCTGGGAGGCGTGGATGAAGATCGACGCCCCTGACTACCGCAACTCAATGGACTATAGGAGGCTACCGGATATTGCAGAAATTGATTGAAACGATGACGGCGAGAGGCAGGGCCTATCGGCCGGGCTCCGGTGGAGCAGGAGCGTAG
Source organism: Bacillus sp. NP157 (assembly GCA_018889975.1). Classification (NCBI taxonomy): domain Bacteria; kingdom Bacillati; phylum Bacillota; class Bacilli; order Caryophanales; family Bacillaceae; genus Bacillus; species Bacillus sp. NP157. Next base: position 3,166,817 of record CP076546.1, on the reverse strand, counting down.
CGAGTCGAGAGTTAAGAGTTTCGGGTTACAAGCCGAAGGCAAACGAGCGAGGCGAGACGAGATGTATCGACCGCACCGTGCACGAGACCCCTCCTACCCCTACTCTCAACCCGAAACTCGCAACCCTCAACGCTCTATCCTTCCACCGCCAAGCGCCGAGCCATGACCCAGACCCCAGCGACACACAACGACACCCCGACCGGGAGCCTCGCCGTCGTCGGCATGGGCATGACCCTCGGTTCCCACCTGACGCCCCTGTCGCGTAGCCACATCGAGCAGGCCGACGTGGTGTTCGCCGGGCTCTCGGACAACGTGGTGGAGCAGTGGCTGCAGCGGATGAATCCGGACGTCCGCAGCCTGCAATCGCACTACGCGGAAGGAAAATCGCGGATGAAGACCTACCGCGAGTGGGTCGAGGTGATCATGGCCGAGGTGCGCGCCGGCCGCCGGGTATGCGCCGTGTTCTACGGGCATCCGGGCATCTTCGCCTGGTCGCCGCATAAGGTCGTGGAGACGGCGCGGGCCGAGGGCTTCCAGGCCCACATGGAGCCGGGCATCTCGGCCGAGGACTGCCTCTACGCCGACCTGGGCATCGATCCGGGCCAGCACGGCTGCCAGCACTTCGAGGCGAGCCAGATGCTTTTTTACGAGCGGGTGCTCGATACGGCGGGCTACCTCGTGCTGTGGCAGGTGGGGCTGGTCGGCGACCTGACCCTGAAGCGGTTTACCACCGGCCCGGCCTACAAGCAGGTGCTGGTCGACCGACTGGCCCGGGACTACCCCCTCGACCACGAGATCATCATCTATCGCTGCGCCACGCTGCCGATCCAGGCCCCGCGGATCGACCGCGTTGCCCTGCGCGACCTGCCCGGCGTGGCCATGACCGCGGAAGAAACCGTCGTGATCCCCCGGCCCGGGTCGCCCGCCCGGATCCGGTCGTGAGGGCCCAGCTGGACGCCCTCGACCAGATGGCGAAGTCCGTCACGTTGCCGTGACATAATCGGGCCCGGCGCTCACTGGCGGACAGCCGCCAGCGCCCACAGGGGGAAAACCAATGTCCGACGCGATCGACTTGCTGGAAGCCGTGGGCCGCGATGCGTCCCTGCGCCGCCTCCCGCCGAATGAACTCGCACGCAAGCTGACCGAAGCCGGTGCTTCGGACGTCCTTGCCCAGGCCGCCGCCCTGCGCGACCGCGACATCCTGGCCCAGGAACTCACCATCCTCGTGCAGCAGCAGCCGCAGTACTCGCAGGAACCGTTCCGCGAGGAAGAGGAAGACGAAGAAGGCGAGCCGGCCAGGGAAGATGGCAAGGTCGGTCCGGCTGGCTCCAAGCTGCACTGACGGGGACGCCATGGCCTGGCTGCGCCGGCACGCACGTCGTTGGCTCGCCTGGGCCATGGTCGCGTGCGCGTCGGTGCATGCCGAGCCCGGGCGCATCGAAAACCTCGATGCGTTCCTGGACAAGGCCGAAGCGATCCGCGCATCGGATCATGCTCGCTTCGTGCAGATGCTGGCGCAGGTGCACGCCGACGGCGGCAGCCTCACCCCGCCACAACACTGGCGCCTGCGTTGGCTCGATGCATGGCAGGCCCAGTTCGGCGGCGACTACGTCAATGCCGAGGTCGGCCTTCGCGACATCATCAAGCACTCCGGGCACATGGGCCTGGTGGCGAAGGCCAGGGGATTGCTGCTGTCGAACCTGGCGATCAATCGCCGTTACGACGAAGCGTTCTCGCTGGCCAACGTCGCCGTCGACTCGCTGCCCGAAGTGCAGGATCCAGACGCGCGCACGACGCTGCTGTCGAACCTGGCGCAGACGCTCAACCTGGGTGGCCATCCGGAAATCGCCATCCAGTACGCGCGGATGATGGTCGACGAGGCTCCCGCGGGTACTTCCCTGTGCCGGCCATTGAATACCGAAATGGCGATTCGCTACGTCGCCAAAGAGCTGCACTCGAACAGCCCCGAACTCGATCGCGCCATCCAGGCATGCACGGCCGCGAACATGCCGGTGCTGATCAACGCATTGATGTTGAATCGCACCACGCTGCTCATCGAAGAGAAAAAGCCGGCCGAAGCGCTGCGCCTGCTCGATAGCCTGGGCGCCTCGGTGGAGCGCGTGGCCTATTATCCGGCGCTGATTTCGTGGCGATTCCAGCGTGCGCAGGCCCTCGCCGCGCTCGGGCGCGACAACGAAGCCAGGCAACTCGCGCTGCAGGCCCGCGCGATGTTCCAGAAGGGCGATGTCGACCTGCTCCTCAGCGGCGTCTACCAGGTGCTTTACGAAGTCGAAAAGCGCGCGGGCAACACGACGGCGGCGCTCGCGTACTACCAGGAATACGTCAACCAGGATCGTGGCTACCTGAGCGATGTCAGTGCGCGCACGATGGCCTACGAGGCCGTGCAGCAGCGCACGCTGCTGCAGAAGCTCGAGACCGACAAACTCGCCCGGCAGAACTCCGTGTTGCAGCTGGAGAAGGCGCTGAGCGTGAAGGCCGTGGAGACCAGCCGCCTCTACATCGTGCTGCTTGTCGTGATCATCGCCTCGATCGCGTTCTGGCTCTATCGGATCAAGCGCTCGCAGCTGCGCTTCAAGCAGCTGTCGCACCACGATGGCCTCACCGGGATCTTCAACCACCAGCACTTCATGACCGAAGCCGAGCGTGTCCTGCACCTGCTGGAGAAGCGTGGGCAGCATGCCTGCCTCATCCTGCTGGATCTGGATCACTTCAAGGTGGTGAACGACACGCATGGCCACGCGGTCGGCGACGCGGTATTGCGGCGTGCCGTCGCCACGTGCAGGCAGCAGCTGCGCCAGGGCGACATGTTCGGCCGCCTGGGTGGCGAAGAATTCGGTGTCCTGATCGCCAACTGCTCACCCGAGCATGGCCTCGTGGTTGCCAATTGCGTGCGTGCCGCGATCGAGGCCTCGCCGGTCGAAGTCGACGGCCACACGGTGCATTACTCCACCAGCGTGGGCATGGCGAGCACGCGGATCTCGGGCCACGGCGTGCAGCGACTGCGTCGAGACGCCGATGCGGCGCTCTATCGGGCGAAGCGGGGCGGGCGCAACCGGGTCGTTGCCGACCTGCAGGGCGACGGGCTCGTCGGCGCGTGAGGTCGTTCGTTCGCCGTTGGCTTGGCCTGGCCTGCGTGGCGCTTCTGTGCCTCGTCCCCATGTCGTCGATAGCTTGGCCGGCCGAGGGCATGGATACCCTGATCACCCGGGCCGAGGCCGCCTGTCTTGCCGACCACGCGACGTTCCTCGGATTACTGAAGGAAATCCACGCGTCGGAGTCCTTGCTGAGCACGAGCCAGCGCTGGCGCATGCGTTACATGGACGCATGGGAAGCCCAGTTCGAAGGCAAGTACCCCGAAGCTGAGAAGACCTTGCACGACATCATCGAGCACGCCGGTGATCCGGTCCTGGCGGCAAGGGCCACCGGCATGCTGCTCTCCAACTATTCCATTACGCGGCGTTACCAGGATGCGTTCGCGCTGGCCAATCGCGCGGCCGCTGGCCTGCCGCTCCTGCACGACGTCAAGGCGCGCTATTCCCTGTTGTCGAATCTCTCGCAGACGCTGAATTTCGCCGACCATCCGGAGCTTGCCGTGCAGTACGCACGGATGATTACCGAGGTGCCGCCGGGCGAGACGCATTGCCGCCCGCAGGCGCTGGAAATGGCCGCGCTGTACAGCACGAAGACATTGCGCTCCGACAGCCCCGGCCTCCTGCACGCGATCGATGCCTGCAGCGGCCCCGCCGACACCGTGCTGCATAACATGGTGCAGTTGATCCGCAGCACGCTGCTGTTCGAAGAGCAGCAGCCAACCAGGTCCCTGGCCTTGCTGGACCAGATCGCTCCGTCGATCGAGGCGACGGGCTACTTCGCGGCACGCATCTCGCTGGGTGCGGTGCGGGCGCAATGCCAAGAAGCCCTGCACAACGACGGCGAGGCGCGCAGGCAGGCGCTGGCCGTCGTTGCCATGTTCGATGCGGGTGCCATGGATCGGTTCCTGCGCGATGCCTACGAAGTGCTCTACCACGTAGAGAAGCGCGCGGGGCATGCCGATGCCGCGCTGAAGTATTACCAGCTGTTCGAGGCGCAGGATCGTGCCTACCTCGACGACGAGGCCGCGCGTACGCTGGCTTACGAGGCGGTGCAACAGCGCCTGTTGCTACAGGGCCTGCAGGCCGACAAGCTCGGTCGGCAGAAGGCGACCCTTGAGCTCGAGCAGGCCCTGGCCAACAACGCCGTGGAAAGCAGTCGCCTCTACATGGCCCTGCTCGGGGTCATCCTGCTATCGGTCGTCGCCTGGCTCCTGCGCGTGCGCCGTTCGCAGAAGCGCTACCGCCACCTGTCGTATCACGACGGCCTCACCGGTATCTTCAACCACCAGCATTTCATGGAGCGGGCCAGCGCCGTCGTCGATGCGCTGGAACGGCAGAAGCTGCCAGCCAGCGTGCTGTTGCTCGACCTGGACCACTTCAAGCGTCTGAACGACACCTTCGGCCACGCGGTCGGCGACGCGGTCCTGCAACGTGCCGTGGCGGCCATACAGGTGGAGTTGCGCACGGAAGACGTCTTCGGCCGGTTGGGCGGCGAAGAGTTCGGCGTGCTGCTGCCCGGGTGCCTGCCCGAACAGGCCCTGCTGATCGCGCATCGCGTTCGCGCCGCCGTCGATGCCACGCCCCTGGCCATGGATGGCCAACTCGTTCGCTATTCGGCCAGCGTCGGCATGGCTTCGACGCTGGCCAGCGGCCATCGGCTGGAACGGCTGCTGGCCGATGCCGATGTTGCGCTCTATCGCGCCAAGCGCGCGGGCCGCAACCGGGTGATGGCCTGACCGGGCAAGGCTCAGTGCGCGTGCACGTCGCCGGTGTCGGACGGGTGCAGGAACACCAGCAGGTCGTCGAAGCCCATCGGCCGGGCGATCTGGTAGCCCTGGACGAAGTCGCATCCTGCACCGGTCAACCAGCCGAATTGCGCGGCGGTCTCCACGCCTTCGGCCACCACGACCATGCCCAGCGTGTGCGCCAGCGTGATGATCGCGCGACATATCGATGCGGAACGCTCGTTGGTGCAGACGTCGCTGACGAACACGCGATCGATCTTCAACGCATCGATCGGCAGGTCGCGCAGGTAGGACATGCTCGAGAAGCCCGTGCCGAAGTCGTCGAGCGATACGTGCGTGCCAAGCGCGCTCAGTCGATGCATCGCGGCCATGGCGGAGCGGCGATTGGCCATCAGGCTGCTCTCGGTCAGCTCGATGGCGAGCGCACCCGGTGGCAGGCCGAAACGGCGGATCGCGTTGCCCAACTCGGCCGCCACGTCGGTGCGATGGAACTGCACGGCCGACACGTTGACCGCGATCGGCAGGCTCTCGTGGCCCGCGCGAGCGAGCGCGACGTGGGTGCGCGCGGCCTCTTCGAACACCCATTGGCCGATGTCCACGATCAGGCCGGTCTCTTCGGTCAGCGGGATGAAGTCCTCGGGAGCAACGAATGCGTCGGCGGCGATCGGCCAGCGCAGCAGCGCCTCGAGTTTCTCGACCTTGCCCGTCTTCGTGTCGACGATCGGCTGGAAATGCAGCATGAATTCGTTCTGTTCGATCGCCTGGCGGATGCGCGAGGCCATCCGCAGACGCTCGATGGAACGCTCGGCCATGGACGCGTTGAACGGGCGCAGCTGGCTGGTGCTTTCACCGTGGAAGTGCGCGGCCATCGAGGCGCTGGCGATGATCTGTTCGGCACTCCCGCCGTCGGCCGGATGCGTTGCGACGCCGATTTCCGCGTCGAGCGCATGCCAGGTGCCATCGAGCAGGACCGGCTCACCCACCGCCGCCGTGAGCGCGGCGACGGCCTCGTCGCGTTTTTCGGGATGCATGATCGCGAGCAGGAAGCGCTCGCTGGGGCGATGCGCGGCCATGCCGAAGTCGGTGCCCAGCTTCTCGAAGCGGCGACCGATCTGCTGGAGTACCGTGCGACCCGCTTCCAGGCCGTAGGTATCGGCGATCAGGTCCAGTCCGCGCAGGTGCACGTAGATCACTTCGTACCAGCGCCGGGTACCGAAGCGGCGGTCGAGGAAGTCACTCAGTGCCTCGGTGTTGGCCAGGCCGGTGAGCATGTCGTGCGTCGCACGCCAGGCCAGGTCGCGCTCGACCCGGCTGCGTTCGGTCACGTCTTCGGCCAGCACCAGTCGCGCATGGTGGCCCATGAATTCCAGCGTGGTGGTGTGGATGCGCACGTCGATGAGGCTGCCGTCGCGGCGGCGATGGATCCAGGTGCGGCCCATCATCATCGCGGTGTCGTGCGTCGCCAATGCCGCCTGCAAAGGGGCGACCTCGGATTCGGGGCGGATGTCGATGACGGCCATGCGCAGGAACTCCGCGCGCGAGTAGCCGTAGTTGCGCACCGCCGCCGCGTTCACTTCCAGGAACTCCAGGCTCTCGGTGTCGAACACCCAGGAGGGCAGGGGTGTGCGCTCGAACATCAGGCGGAATCGTTGTTCGGCCTCGGCCAGTTGGCGATGCGTCTCGATGCGGTCGGTGGCATCGACCACGGTGCCGGTCATGGCCTTCTCGCCGTTGCTTTCGACGATGGCGCCGGTGGTGGAGATCCAGCGCTCCTTGCCGTCGGGATGCCGCCAGCGGAAATCGAGGTTGAGCGTTTCGCCGTTGCGCCATGCGCGGACGAAGGCCTCGCGGGCGCGGTCGACGTCTTCGCGGTGGATGTGCCGGTAGAACGTGGTGTCGTCGACGCCATCGCCGCGAGCCGAGAGGCCGAGCATGGCTTCGACCTGCGCGTCCCAGACCAGCCGGTTGCGTCGCGCGTAAGCGCGCCAGGTGCCGGTGTGCCCGAGTTGCTGGGCCTGGCGCCAGCGCTCCGTGGCGTCGGTGAGGTCGGCGACGTGGCGTCGCTCCGCGGCCTCGGCGCGGACCACCCGGCGGTAGAGGAAGCCAAACCCCGCCCAATACAGCACGAGCACGGTGACGCAGATGCCGAACAGGTTGTACCAGGGCCCCATGTAGTCGCGGGTCGCGATGCCCACGCCGACGCCAAAGGGGAACTCGTCCCATGAGGCCGAGGCGACCAGCCGGAGCACGCCGTCTAGCTTGCTCATGCCGACGTCCGAATCGGGCGCCGCCGGGGCGAACAGGATCGCCAGCGGCTTGCCGACCACGCCTTCGGCGCCGCCGGTGCGAGCGACGATCACGCCGTAGCGGTCGGTGATCGCGGTGACACCGTGGCGGCCCGCGTCCACATGGTCCACGACGTCCTGGAATTCGGACTGGCGAAGCCGGGCGAAGACCCACCCGCCTGAGGGGACCGGCACGGCCAGCGGCGTGGCCCAGCGGCCGTCGCTTCCCCGCGCGATCGGGCCGATGGCCATGGGGGTCTGGTCGCTGGCGTGGGTGGTCGCCCACGCGGCGATATGCGGGTCGGGCGTGCCGGCGGTCAGGGCGTGACCCTGGGCATCGACCAGCATCAGGTCGGTGAGCTCGCCCTGGCGCGCGCTGACGCCGGCGATGTTCTGCGCGATCATCGCCGCGGCTTGATCGGGCGCACTGCGATCGATGTCCGCCACATCCCTTGCGACGCCCTGCAGCGCGCGCTGCAGGTTGCGCAGGCGGGCAGTGAGCAGGCGCTGTGCGCCGCTGGCCAGGGCGTGGCCCTGGCTGCGCGATGCCGCCGTCCGGCGGGTGTGGTCATGTACCAGCGCCGCGGCCAGCACCAGCCCCAGGGCGATACCCACGATGATGCCAGCCGTGCGGATCAGGCGAACGGACTGGCGTGAAGCGACCTCTGCCATGACACCCCTGCTCGACCCACGTCGAGCGGGCCATCCCGGCGGATACCTCATGCTCCGCGTGCGCCACGTTTACCACACCAGCCATCGTTTCGCGTGGAAAAGGCGCACCAGGCCCATGCCCTGCACGGCGATGGCGCTATGCTTGGTCGCCTGGCCTATCTATTCCCCAAGGAGCGACCGTGGTCGATCGTACTGACATCGAATGCTGGCTCACCGACATGGACGGCGTGCTCGTCCACGAGAACAAGGCATTGCCGGGCGCTCCCGAGCTGATCCGCCAGTGGCGCGATCAGGGCAAGCCGTTCCTCGTGCTGACGAACAACTCGATCTTCACCCCGCGCGACCTTAGCGCCCGCCTGCGCACCTCGGGCCTCGAGGTGCCGGAAGAGCAGCTCTGGACCTCCGCGCTGGCGACCGCGTCCTTCCTGAAGGACCAGTCCCCTGGTGGGTCGGCCTTCGTCATGGGCGAGGCGGGCCTGACCACGGCCATGCACGAGGCGGGCTTCATCATGACCGACACCGCGCCCGACTACGTGGTGCTGGGCGAAACCCGTACGTATTCTTTTGCGGCCATCACCAAGGCCATCCGCCTGATCGGCAACGGCGCGCGCTTCATCTGCACCAACCCCGACGCCACCAGCCCCAGCGCGGAAGGCCCGCTGCCGGCCACCGGCGCCGTGGCGGCCCTGATCAGCAAGTGCACGGGACGCGAGCCCTACGTGGTGGGCAAGCCCAACCCGATGATGTTCCGCTCGGCGATGAACAAGCTGGGCGCGCACTCGCACAACACGGCGATGATCGGCGACCGCATGGATACCGACGTCGTCGCGGGCATCGAAGCCGGCCTGCATACGGTGCTGGTGCTGAGCGGCATCGCCACGCGGGAAGAGGTCGAACGCTACCCGTTCCGCCCCGCCGAGATCCTGGGTTCGGTGGCCGAATTGCTGGATCCCTGATGCACGCACTGCGTAGGGATGCGCTACCCGCACTCACTGTCACCGCCGCGCTGTTCGTTGCCCTTTGCGTTCGCGGGCTGGCCGATGACATCGGGGTGCATATCCCGGGGCTTCCGCTACCCGCGTTCGGCGGGTCCAGCATGGATAACCTGCTGGCCATCGGGGTCGCCTTGCTGGCGTTCCTGCTGGTTCGCAAGCGTGGTTCGGGGACGGCGCTGCGCCTGCTCGGCGTGGCTTCGCCCGGGTGGAAGGCGCCGCTGGCCGTGGCGGCATGCACGCTGCCGTTCTGGCTGTGCAGTGCGCTGACCGGCAGCGTGGCGAAAGACATCGATGTGCAGGCGCTGCTCTTCACCGCGCTGCTGTTTCCCTTCGCCGAAGAGTTCGTCTATCGCGGATTCGGCTTCGTCTTCCCGAGGCTCGGCCTCGGCTGGCCCGCCTGGATCGCATGCCTGGTCCAGGCCATCGCCTTCGGCTGGATCCACTGGCTGTCGATGCACGAGCAGGGTAGCGACCAGGCCGTCATGGTCTTCGGCATGACGTTCCTCGGCGCCGTCGTCTTCGCTGTGTTGGACGCATTTAACCGCTACACGATCTGGTGCGGACTGGTGTTCCACGTCTCGCTCAATCTCGCGTGGGGCGTCTTCGAGGAAGCCGACGGCTGGAGCCTTGCCAGCAATATCTTGCGACTGGTGTGCGCCGCACTGGCGATCGGCGCGGTCTGGTTCTTGAACCGCAGCGACGTGTCGAGCCGCGCACCATCCAGGCGTTGACGTCGGCACGTCCGTCGGGATCGCCTAGAAATTCGCCCCGAACGAAAGCGTTGCGAAGTCGTGGTCGGCGAGGTTGTCGTAGGTCTGGTGGCCGAGGTAGTTGGTGTAGGTGAGGTTGGCGAACCAGGTCTTGTCCAGGGTGGCGTTGAAGCCGGCGGTGGCCTGCTTGCGACCGCCGACCAGCTGGCCGTCGACGGAGTAGCCGTGCACGTCCTGGCCCAGGCCGAGCGACGGGCTGAGCGTCCAGCGGCCGACGTTGTAGGCAAGGGCTCCCTTGGCGCGCCAGCCCCATGCGGAACGGGTGTAGAAGCCGCCATTGCGGCACCCCGCCGGGTTCTGCACCGCGGGGCAGCCGCCGCCGTTGAGCTCCGTGGAGAAGCCCCAGTGGAAGCCGCGGCCGTAGCGCACGTCACCCAGGCTGGGCAGGTCGGTATGGCTGTACACCGCCTCGGCCGCCAGCGTCGCCGTTTGCGCACCGAGCACGTCCTTGAACGCGTGCGTGGTATTCAGCAGGAGCTGGGTGCGGTCGTAGCGATCGAAACCGTAGAGCACGCCACCGGGTGCGATCAGCGTGTTGCGCACGCCGATCGGTCCGCCGCTGCGGGTCAAGGCCGCGAACATGTCCGCCGTATTGATCTGGACGGGCAGGTCCTGGGTGTAGCTCAGTTCGCCGCCGACCTTCCATCCGCCCAGCATGGTGCTGCCGGAGATGCCCCACAGGCGGATGTCGTTCGGGTATTCCCAAAGAACGTGGATCGACGACAGGCGCGCCGACAGCTGCGCATCGCTGAGCGGCGCACCCGCCGCCACGAGGATCGGCACCAGGCTGTTGTCCTGCAGTGCCGGATCGATGGTGGTGGCGTCGAGGATCGGGTTGCGCGAGTTGTAGCGCAGGTAGTACGCCGCGAGGTACGTCGCGGGACGGTCGAACGTGTACCGCAGCGTGGCGCCGTACTGGCCGCTGTTCTTGCCCTTGATGCTGTCGTAGCGTGGCAGGACGCCGCCCACCGAGTACTGGTAACCGTCGCTCAGCCACTGGCCGGCGCCGGGGCTGTAGGCATTGATCGGGTAGTACGCATTGCTCTCGATGCCGCCGCAGCCCGGGTCGATGCCCAGGTCGGTGCCGGAGAAGAACGTGCCGCAGGGATCGAGCTCGGAAGGACGCCACTTCCATTGCCAGAACGCTTCGGCGCTCCAGTGTTCGTTGAACGTGACCTTGCCCCAAAGCATTTCGACGGGTAGCTGGGCCTCGGTGAGCGGATCGGTGCCGGGCCGGTGCAGCGTGGTGTAGTCGGTGGGATTGACCTGGTTGATGCCCTGCATGAACAGGCCTTCGCCCCACTTCACCGTCTGCTTGCCCACGCGCAGGTCCAGCGCGCTGTCGTCGCCCATGGCGAAGTGGCCGTACGCATAGGCATTGAGCCACATGAAACCGGAAAAGTGATTGGACTTCGACAGCCCGTGGTCGTCGAGCGGCTGGTTGGCGGCGAAGGCACTGGCGCCACTGCCTTGTGGTACATCCTTGTTTTCCAGCGTGTTGTCGTACCAGGTGCGGGCGCTGGCCGCGATCCCGAAGTTCCTGTACTGCAGGTCGACCGAGCTGACGACCTTGAACAGGCTCGAGTAGACATCGCCCTTGCCGTAGTTCAGGTTGCCGTCGTCGGCCGTGTCGGCGCCATCGCCGCCCTTGGGCTTGCCGTCGGAACGAAAACCCTTGCCCACCAGGTGTTTCGACGGATCGTTCAGGCGCACGCCGGTGCCGGCGACCACGCGGGTTTTCAGCGTTCCTTTGACCTCGCCGTCTGCAAGCGTAAAGTCGGTGGCATGCAGGGCGGGGGAGGCGAGCGCCGCGAACGACACCATGGCAAACAGGCGACAACAAGGATGCATCAGTGGTTCCATTCACGACTTGACCCAATTCTAGCCATGGCAGGTATATTCGACGCAAGGCCGTCTGGACGTCCGAACACTAAAACTTTGGTCGCATTGCCGATCGATCCCATGCAGGTCTTTCATTCCCATCCATGAGCGCAACCCTCGAAACCGAACTCGTCGACCATCGCCCGCTGGGGCGTAGCGACGCTAAAACGCTGGTCCTCGCAGCCCTTGGCGGCGCCCTGGAATTCTATGATTTCGTGATCTTCGTCTACTTCGCGAAGACCATCGGCCATCTTTTCTTCCCCGCTGGCGCATCGGACTTCCTCGCGCAGCTGCAGGGCTTCGGGCTGTTCGCGGTGGCTTACCTCGCCCGCCCGCTGGGTGGCATCGTGATGGCCCACTTCGGCGACCGGGTCGGGCGCAAGCGCATGTTTACGCTCAGCGTCTTCCTCATGGCGGTGCCCACGCTGCTGATCGGCCTGCTGCCGACCTACGCGAGCATCGGCGTGTTCGCCCCGATCCTGCTGACGTTGTTCCGCGTGGTGCAGGGCCTGGCCATCGGCGGTGAAATCCCCGGCGCGTGGGTGTTCGTCGCCGAGCACGTGCCGACCCGGCGCGTCGGGCTTGCCTGCGCGAGCCTCACTTCGGGACTCACCGCCGGCATCCTCATCGGTTCGCTCGTCGCCGCTGGGCTCAGCGCGCACCTTGGCGACGCCGACATGCTGGCCTACGGCTGGCGCATCGCCTTCATCCTCGGTGGCATCTTCGGCTTTTTCGCGGTGTACGTGCGCCGCTGGCTAAGCGAAACGCCCGTGTTCGCACGGATGCGCGAGCGGAAGGAGCTTTCCAGCGAGCTTCCCGCGTGGGTGGTGCTGCGTGACCACAAGGCCGGCACGATCCTCTCGATGCTGGTGACGTGGGTGCTGACCGCCGCCATCGTGGTCGACATCCTCATGACCCCGACGCTGATGCAAACCGCGTTCAAAATCGAACAGTCGCGTGCCTTCACCGGCGGCAGCCTCGCCGCGCTGGCGCTGTGCTTCGGCTGTTTCTTCGGTGGCTTGCTGGTGGACAAGGTTGGCCGTGGCCTGGCCCTGTTGATCGGTTCGATCGGCCTGGCGGTGACGACGTACGTGCTGTACTTCGACCTGCAGGCCGGCGGCGCGCACCTGATGTCGCTGTACCCGTTGGCCGGGCTGTTTGCCGGCGTGACGGGCGTGATCCCGGCGATCCTGGTCGCGGCCTTCCCGCCGGCGATCCGCTTCTCCGGCATCTCGCTGTCCTACAACATCGCCTACGCCATCTGTGGGGCGGCGACACCGCTCCTGGTCGGGTTCCTTGCCAGGACCGCCGGGGGCATGGGCCCGGCACACTACGTCGGCGCGGTTTCCCTGGTTGGCGTGGGCTGCGCCATCTATCTGCTGGTGACGAAGCGAGCCTTCTTCCAGCGCTGATTTTCACGACCCGTTCATGCGGGTGACGGGGTAGGCATGCTCCAGTTGCTTCGGCCCCCGGCCTTGGGCATGCTTTCTTCCTACCCGGCCGGTTCCCCAACGGCCATGCCGTTCGTAAACCCACCTGTCGCTCCAGACCCATGACTGACGTCATCACCCTCGGCTGGCGCGAACGGCTTGCCCTTCCGTCGCTCGGCGTTCCCGTCCTCAAGGCAAAACTCGATACGGGCGCGCGCTCGTCGTCGCTGCATGTCGAATGGCTGGAGGTCGACGAACGCGCCGACGGCACGTGGCTGCGTTTCCAGGTGCGCACGACGCGCCGTGGTGGCGTCTCCGCGCCGTGCGAAGCGCGCGCCGTGGGGCGCCGGTCGGTGACCGACTCCGGCGGGCACACGACCCAGCGCTGGTTCATCGAGGCGGAGATCGAGCTCGCCGGCCAGCGTTTCATGGCCGAGGTGAACCTGACCGATCGCCGGCACATGCTCTTTCCGCTTCTTCTCGGCCGCACCGCGCTTCTTGGCCGGTTTAGCGTCGACCCCTCGCTTTCCTACTCGCAGACGCCGCGCCGCGCCGTCCGGGAACCCCAATGAAGATTGCCATCCTGTCGCGCAACGCGCGGCTGTATTCCACCCAGCGCCTGGTCGAGGCCGCGCGCAAGCGCAAGCACACCGTCAAGGTGCTCGATCCGCTGCGCTGCTACATGAGCATCGGCCCGCACGCGTTCGCCATCCACTTCAAGGGCAAGCCGTTGGGCCCGCTGGATTGCGTCATCCCGCGCATCGGTGCCTCGAGCACCTTCTACGGCACGGCCGTGCTGCGCCAGCTGGAACTGATGGGCGTGATGACGCCAAATCCCTCCGATGCCGTGCTGCGCGCCCGCGACAAGCTGCGCAGCCTGCAGTTGCTGGCGGCCCGCGGCATCGGCATGCCGGTGACGGCCTTCGGCGATAACCCGGACGACACCTCCGACCTGCTGGCGATGCTTGGCGATCCGCCGCACATCATCAAGCTGAACGAGGGGACCCAGGGCGCCGGCGTGGTGCTGGCCGAAAAGCGCTCCGCCTCGCAGAGCGTCATCGAGGCGTTCCGCGGCCTGTACGCCAACTTCCTGGTCCAGGAATTCATCCGCGAAGCCAACGGCAGCGACCTGCGCTGCTTCGTGGTCGGCAACGAAGTGGTGGCCGCCATGCAGCGTTCGTCCGCGCCGGGCGAATTCCGCGCCAACCTCCACCGCGGTGGCTTGGCCGCCTCGGTCGAGCTGTCCGACGAGGAGCGCCGGGTGGCCATCGAGGCCGCCTCCGCCCTGGGCCTGGAGGTCGCCGGCGTGGACCTGCTGCGCTCGTCGCGCGGCCCCTTGCTGCTGGAAGTGAACGCCTCACCGGGCCTGGAAGGCATCGAGGGCAGCACCGGGGTGGACGTCGCCGGGGCGATCATCGCCCACTGCGAGGCTCGCCTGGCCGCCCGCCCGGCCACGCCCAAGGTCCGCCGGCCCCGGTCCCCCAAGGGGTTAACAGCGATTTAAACGCCGACCCCCTATAAAGAACCCACTGTGATTCCGCCAGCCGGAGTGACGGTATCGGGGCAGTAGTTCTTTCGGCCCGGGCGGCTTTCCGCCCGGGCCTCTCTTTTGCTGCTGTCCGCTTCACGAATTCCCCGTTAAGCTTGCGGTCGCAATACTCTTGCGACAGCACAACGGAGTGCCGCATGCGCGTCCTGGTCATCGAAGACAACACCGACATCGCCACCAACATCGGGGACTACCTCGAAGACCGTGGCCACGTAGTCGATTTCGCCGGTGACGGTGTCACTGGCCTGCACCTGGCCGTCGTCCACGATTTCGACGTGATCGTGCTCGACCTCACCCTGCCGGGGATGGACGGGCTCGACGTGGCAAAGAAGCTGCGCCACGAGGCCCACAAGCAGACCCCGGTGCTCATGCTCACCGCCCGCGACTCGCTGGAGCACAAGCTCACCGGCTTCGAGTCCGGCGCGGACGACTACATGACCAAGCCGTTCGCCCTGCAGGAACTGGCCGCCCGCCTCGAAGTGCTGGCGCGCCGTGGCAAGGGCCCGCAGAGCCGCGTGCTCAAGGTCGATGGCCTGACCTACAACCTGGATACGCTGACCGTCACCCGCGAGGGCAAGTCGATCCAGCTCAACCCGATCGGCCTGAAACTGCTCCAGGCGCTGATGGAGGCCAGCCCGTCCGTGGTGACGCGGCAGGACCTCGAACAGCGCGTGTGGGGCGAAGAACTGCCGGATTCCGATTCGCTGCGCGTGCATATCCATGGCCTGCGCGCCGCCATCGACAAACCCTTCGAGAAGCCGTTGATCCATACGCGCCACGGCATCGGATATCGCATGGTCGATCCGGATGCGGTCCCGACGTAAGCTCCGCTTCCGCCTGGTCGTCACGTTCACGCTGTTTGGGTTCGGCCTGAGTGCGCTTTTCGCATTCGCCGCGCTCAACATCCGCACGCGCGTCGAAGAGCAACTGATCAACTCGGCCTTGCAGGACGAGGTGGATTCGCTCAACCAGAAGGTGCGCAACAACCAGCCGATCTCGTTCGAGATCCTCAAGGGCGCGACGCTCAGCGACCGCACGATCTACAAGGCCCCGTTGTCCTGGCAGAACCTGGACACGGGCGTCCATGACATCTTCGAAGACGACAAGGACGGCAAGCGCCACCATTACAAGGTGGCGGTGCGGCGGCAGGACGGCATCATCAGCTTCCTGCAGTTCGATGTATCGCGCGACGAGCTTGGCAAGCGCCAGCTGCTGACCAGCGTGATCGCGGCCGTGTTCCTGTTTGGCCTGCTGTCGCTGGTGCTGGGTGTGTGGCTGTCGTCGCGCGTACTGCGTCCGGTGACCGACCTGGCCCGCCGCCTGCGCGATTTCCGTCGTGCCGGCAAGGCCGAAGCGCTGGCGCCACACTTCGCCGACGACGAAATCGGCGAGCTGGCCGTTGCGCTCGACGAGTACGCCACGCGCCTCACCGCCGTGGTCGAGCGCGATCGCGAATTCAACTCCGACGTCAGCCACGAGCTGCGCACGCCGTTGGCGGTGATCGCGAGCACGACCGAATTGCTGCAAGGGTCGCCCGACCTCACCGACAAGCTGCGTGAGCGACTCAAGCGCATCGAGCGCGCGTCGCGCCAGGCGACCGAGCTGATCGAAGCGCTGTTGCTGCTGTCGCGTGCGGAACGTCGTGGTCCCACGCGCGGCGAGGTGACCGACGTCGCCAGGGTCGCCAGCGACGTGATCGAGAGCCAGCGTCCGCAGATGGGCGGCAAGCCGATCGACATCGAGTTGATCTCGGATGGCTCGGTGACGGTCAATGCACCCGCGTCGGTGCTGTCGGTGGCACTCACCAACCTGATCGGCAATGCCATCAAGTACACGATGGAAGGCATGGTCACCGTGCGCGTGTTGGATGGTCGCATCGACGTGATCGACACCGGCCCGGGCATCAAGCCGGAAGACGCCGAGAAGCTGTTCCAGCGTGGCATCCGCGGGGAAAGCGCGACAGGCGGCGGTGCAGGCCTGGGCCTGGCGATCGTGCGCCGCCTGTGCGAACTGTACGGATGGGACGTGTCGCTGCGGCCGCGTCCGGAAATGGCCGGCGCCATTTCCACCATCGATTTCCGATAACGGCGATGTAGGAGCGCGCCTGCGCGCGACCGAAATCCCCGTCGCGTCTCACCTGTCATCAAGATTTCATTCAGACGTCCGATCATCGCGAGTTCTTACGGCGCGTGATGGGTCGCCTCAGGGGAGGCTGGCCGCGACGCGCCTGCGATGAAAGGATGCAGGCCCTTGTTCAAGCAGACTGTCCTGGCCGTGGCGCTCGCCATGGCCCTGTCTTCCGTCGCCGTGGCGGCCGAACCCGATACCACCGCCACCGATACGACCAGCACGACGGCCGCAGGCAAGCGTGAAAAAGCGCAGGATCTCGACGCGGTTTCCGTGATCGGCACCGGCGAATCGCGCCAGGTGCAGCGCTCGCGTCCGCAGGACCAGAAGTCGCTGCCGCCCGGCACCAGCCTGCAAAAAGTGCTCAACACGCTGCCTGGCGTGAACGCACAGTCGGTCGATGCACTGGGTTCGAACGAACAGTCCATGACGCTGAGCCTGCGCGGCTTCAGCGGCACGCGCCTTGGCTACACGCTCGACGGCATGCCGCTCGGCGACAGCGCTTACAACAACTACAACGGCCTTTCGATCAATCGCGCGCTGATCTCGGAAAACTTCGCGGGCGCGGAACTCTCCGAAGGCATCGGCAACCTCGGTACGCCGTCCACCAGCAACCTCGGCGGTACGATTGCCTACAGCTCGGGCGACCCGTTGAAAAAAATGGGTGGCCGCGTGGTGCAGACCTTCGGCAGCGACCAGAACCGGCGCACCTTCGCCCGCTTCGATACGGGCGAGTACAACGGCTTCTCGATGTACCTCTCGGGCGCACGCACCGAATCCGACCTGTGGAACCACCAGTCGGCGTACAACAAGTCCACCACCAAGCAGTTCAACGGCAAGGCCGTGTGGGACTTCGACTGGGCTCGCATCACCGGCTTCGCCGACACCTCGCGCACCTCGCAGGCCGACTATTTCTACCTGTCGAAGAGCGAGATGGCGCGCGGCCTTGGTTGGGACTGGGGCGGCTCGGCCCCGGACTGGAACAAGGCGATCGGCAAGGCCTACTGCAACGCGGCGACCTTCAACGCGGCGCGTTGCGACCGCAGCGGTGCCGACACCGACGCGGATGGCGCGTTCACCGCCGGCCAGATCCTGCGTAACGATGACCTCTACTATCTCGCCGGCGATTTCTTCCCTAGCGACACGGTGACCATCCACGCGATGGCCTACCACCACGAAGACGCGGGCGAAGGCCACAACTGGAACAGCGGCACCTACTCGTACCCGGGTACGCCACAGCAGCTGCCGATTATCTTCCGCAACACTCTGTACACCATCAACCGTAGCGGCGCGTTGCTGTCGGCCGGGTGGGACATCGCCAACCAGCACATCGAAGGCGGCGTCTGGTACGAGCACAACATCTCGTCCGCATCGCGCTACAGCAGCTACGTGACCGGCCCGCGCGACCTAAGCGCGCCGATCGACGCCACGCCCGACCTTGGCGTGTTCGACCAGCGCACGGTGTGGAACACGCGCCAGGCTTTCCTGCAGGACACGATGCACTTCCTGGATGAGCGCCTCACCGTCGACGTGGGCGTGAAGAGCCCCCACGTGACGTCGGACGCGACCGCGCTTCCGGGCGATGCGGTGAAGCCGATCCCGGCAAACTCGAACAACCAGTTCGCGACCGGCAAGCTCAGTGCCAGCAAGGCCTTGCTGCCGCAGGCCGGCGTGCGCTACAAGCTCGACGATACACAGGAGGTATTCGCCAGCTTCTCCAAGAACATCGCGATGTTCCAGGGTGGCTTCAAGCTTGGTCCGCAGGCCGTCAGCCAGGCGACGTGGGACTCGCAGGGTTCGCTCAAGCCCGAGAAGTCGCGCAGTCTGGAAGCCGGCTATCGCATCGAGACCGGTTCGATCGCCGCGTCCGCGGCTGCCTACACCGTGCGCTTCGACAATCGCCTGCTGCAGTACAACCCCTGCGACTCGCGCAGCCCGGTGGGCCCGAACTGCGGTAACCGCTTCTACAACGTCGGCGGCGTCGACAGCCATGGCGTGGAACTGACCTTCGTCTGGACGCCGGTGGACAGCGTGCGCTGGTTCAACTCGGCCTCCTACAACCGCTCGACCTATGCCAGCGACTACACCCAGGCCGGCGTGGTCCAGCACACCAAGGGTAAGATCCAGACCGACACGCCGACCAAGATGTTCGCGACGCAGATCGACTGGAACCAGGGCCCGTGGTTCGCCTCGCTGCGCGGCAAGTACACCGGCAAGCGCTACTACACCTACACCAACGATCGCGGCTTCGGCGGCTTCACCCTGTGGGACGTGAGCGGCGGTTACGACTTCGGTCCGGCCTGGTTCGCCAGGGATATCCGCCTGTCGGTCAACGTCACCAACCTGGGCGACAAGCGCTACGCCAGCAACTTCGATTCCAGCGTGTTCGCACCGAGCGATCCGACCGGCACGATCTACGTATTCCATGCGTCGGCGCCGCGCCAGTACTTCGCCAACCTCGACGTCCGCTTCTGATGCGCGCGCTGCTCGGGGGACTCATCGCGACGTGCCTGGCAGGGAGCGCCGCGGCGCAGTCCCTCGAGGTGCGCCAGCCCGACATCGCCACCACGCCGTTGCCGCGCAGCGTCGTGGTGGGTGGTACGACGTATGTCGACCAGGGCCTCGTCGCCGCCGGCGTGTTGCCGGCAGGGACGATTGATTTCCTCGGCGACACCTTGGGGTCGTTCTCGTCATTGGCGATCGAGCCGGGCTCGTGGAAGCGCGAAGGCGACACGTATACCGGCGTGTTGTGGACGTTGCCGGATCGTGGCCGTAACGATCCGGAGCACAATGTGTTCTTCGATTATGCGGGGCGGGTGAATCGGATTCGGTTTTCGATGACGGTTTCGCAGGATGCGGTCGCGCGGGTTGGGCTGGTGCCGGATGGTGGGATCGAGCTGAAGGATTTCGCCGGCAAGCCGTTCACGGGCGCCGAGCCGGCGGCGGGCACGCTCAACCAGCACGGTGTCGTGCTGCCGTCGCCGGCCAGCGGCATCGGCGCAGGCAAGATCTCGCTGGACGCCGAATCGCTGCAGTTCATCCCTGGCGGTGGCTTCTACATCGGTGACGAATACGCCGCCAACGTCTATCGCTTCGATGCGAAGGGCAAGCTGGTCGGCATCCTCGTGCCGCCGAAGGCTGCACGTCCGGTAGGCACCGACGGCAAGCCGTATTTCACCTCTTTGAAGCCGCCGGTGAGTGGCCGTCGCAACAACCAGGGCGTCGAAGGCATGGCCCTGTCGCCGGATGGCACGCGCCTGTTCGTGATGTTGCAGAGCGCCGTATTGCAGGACTCGGCGGGCACGGAGGGATCGTCCCGCGCCAACACGCGCGTGTTCGTCTATGACGTCTCGCACGACAGGACGCCCGCCAGGCCCATCGGCCACTACGTGGTCACCTTGCCGGTCTATGACGATCGCGGTGCCGGTGGCGCGCCGAACCGCACGGCGGCGCAAAGCGAAATCCGCGTGCTCGATAACCATCGCTTCCTGATGCTGACCCGCGACGGCAGCGGCTGGGGTGCGGACGGTGGCAAGCCCATCGTGTTCAAGAGCATCGTGGTGGTCGATACGCAGGGCGCGACCAACCTCGCCGGCACGCCGTACGAAACCGGTACCGAATCGGTCGTGGGGCAGGGCGGTGCGTTGCGCGACACGATCCATCCGGCGACGTGGAAGCCGCTGGTAAACCTGCTCGATCCTGCCGACCTCGCCCGGGCCGGACTGTCGCTCGAAGCGGGGCACGCCGGGCTCGCCCAGCTCTCCGAGAAGTGGGAAGCGATGGACCTGCTGCCGGTGCTCGACCCGGCGCATCCGGATGACTGGTTCCTGCTCGTGGGCAACGACAACGACTTCATCGCGAAGCACTGCGTGATGGAAGGCCAGGCGTGTGATTCGCCGATCGACAACGACAACCGCATCCTCGTGTACCGGCTGACCTTGCCGGGCATGCGTTCCAGCACCGCTCCCCACCATTGAAAGGGTCCCGCGCATGATGAAACGTACGCTGTCACCGCTGATCGCCGCCGCGCTGCTGCTGGGCACGGCTACCGTCCACGCCAATTCCCCCGCCTACGTGGATAGCAAGGAATACAAGGC